>NZ_JABBAM010000097.1 GCF_018607965.1 Planktotalea sp. | reverse complement strand
AGTCCATGACGACTCTATCTGACCCTCCCAAGGGCGGATTTCGCTTATCGATGTTAATCAACGATACGCGTTACCGATCTTACACATTCCAATTCATTGCTTTGGTTGCGCTGATCTGCGCCTTCGGGTTTTTAGGAAGCAATCTCGTTTCCAACCTGCAAGCGGCTGGCCTGAACATTTCATATAAGTTCCTAAGCGAACCTGCGGGCTATGATATTAACCAGCGTTTGATTGAGTATACATCGCAATCCACGCATTTGCGTGCTGCCATAGTTGGCGCATTGAACACGCTGCTTGTTGCAGTGATCGCATGCTTCTTAGCGACTGTGATCGGTGTGATCGTGGGTGTCTTGCGACTATCCAACAACTGGATCGTTAACAAATTGATGGGCGTTTATGTGGAAATTTTCCGCAACGTGCCTGTTCTGATTTGGATCCTGATCATTATGGCGGTCTTTGTTGCGGTGCTGCCGCAACCTCGCGAATTCCGCGGCGATGATGCGACGGCCAGTATGGTGTTTGACATGTTCGCCTTCACGGGCCGTGGTTTTTACGCTCCGCGCCCATTCTTCACAGCTGAATGGGCTGCTGGTTCAACAGGATACCTGATTGTTATCGCACTCCTGATCGCGAGCTTCTTTGGTGCGCGCACCGTTGCAAAGAACGCAACTGTGACACAGGAACGTACAGGCGATCGCCCGACCACTTGGTACTACACACTTGCGATCTGGTTTGTTCCTTTGATCATAGCTTGTGTTGTGATGGGCCTGTCGTGGGAGCTGCCTGAACTGAAAGGCTTTAACTTTAAGGGCGGTATCTACGCACGAAACTCGCTTATTGCTCTGACATTCGCGCTGTCGATCTACACAGCAGCCTTTATCGCGGAAAACGTGCGTGCGGGTATCCTTGCGATTTCTGAGGGTCAGACAGAAGCAGCAGCATCGCTGGGTCTGCGTCCGGGGCGCATTATGAACCTTGTGGTTCTGCCACAGGCATTGCGCGTGATTATTCCACCGCTGATTTCGCAGTACCTCAACATCACCAAGAACTCATCGCTTGCGATTGCGGTTGGATACATGGACATCACAGGCACCTTGGGTGGCATCACGCTAAACCAAACGGGTCGTGCGATTGAAACGATCCTGTTGTTGATGGCCTTTTATCTGGTCATCTCGCTTAGCATTTCCGCGATCATGAACGTGTACAACAACTCAGTAAAATTGAAGGAGCGGTAGGATGGGCAATACTAAAACCACACCCGCCGCTTTTGTGCGCGACGCAATGTTGCCCCAGCAAGCGGCCCCCGTCATGGCGGCTGGTCCTATAGCATGGGTCAAAAAGAACCTGTTTGATGGTTGGTTCAATACCATCCTGACGCTGGTTGCGATTTACTTTATCTACATGATCGTGTCCGGTGCGTTCCCTTGGTTCTACAATGGGGTCTGGACCACAGATTCTCTCGCGGAATGTCGTGAAATTCTGCAAGGTAAAACAGGGGGCTGCTTCTCGGTTCTGACAGAACGTTGGCCACAGCTTTTGTTTGGCTTTAAGTACCCCTCTGAGGAATATTGGCGCCCAACAATCGCGTTCTTTGGTTTGTTCTTTGCTGTCGCGCCTGTCTTGTTCAACAAAATGCCACGCAAAATGTTGATCATCACAGCGATCTACCCAATGGTTGCCTTTTGGTTGATCTGGGGTGGCTCACTGCTTGTTCCAGTCATGGTCGCTGTCGGCTTGATCGCAGGCTACGTGGTCTTCACCAAGCTTGAGTATCAGGGCTTTGCGATGGGCCTTATCGGCGGCATTTTAGCGACTTCGGTTGTTTGGTGGCTGATGGGATATATCACTGGTCCCCTGTCTGGCTTTCTTGCGCTAGAGCCAGTTCCATCACGCGATATGGGTGGGTTCATGTTGAACTTCGTTCTGGGTGTGACCTGTGTCTCCTTGTCGTTACCGCTTGGTATTCTTCTGGCGCTCGGTCGTCAGTCGGACATGCTGATCATCAAGTGGATCTGCGTGGTCTTCATTGAATTTATTCGTGGTGTGCCGCTGATTACATTGCTGTTCGTTGCGAACGTGGTTCTTGGATATTTCCTGCCACCGGGCACAAACTTTGACTTGATCCTGCGCGTTATCATTATGATCACGATGTTCTCTGCGGCTTATATCGCGGAGGTTGTTCGTGGTGGTCTCGCTGCCTTGCCAAAGGGTCAAGCTGAAGCCGCGGGTAGCCTTGGTCTGGATTACGCGCAATCCATGCGTTTGATCATTCTTCCACAGGCTCTCAAGATCTCCATTCCGGGGATCGTGAACGTGGCGGTGGGTCTGTTCAAGGATACGGTTCTGGTTTCGGTCATTTCAATGTTCGATCTGGTCGGAATGATCCGTGGTCCGATTTTGGCATCCACAGAATGGAACGGCGTCTATTGGGAACTCTGGCTGGCAGCCGTCTTGTTCTTTTTCCCGATTTGCTACGGCATTTCGCAATACTCACAGTGGCTCGAGCGTCAGCTCGCGACCGGACACAGATAAAGGGAGGCTGATACAATGGCCGAAGCAAAACTACAGGTGTCCGACGAGGTCGCCATTTCAATCGAGAACATGAACAAGTGGTACGGCACATTTCACGTGCTGCGCGACATTGATCTAACTGTAAACCGCGGCGAACGCATTGTGATTTGTGGACCTTCTGGGTCTGGTAAATCCACGCTCATTCGCTGCATCAATGCGCTCGAAGAACATCAGCAGGGTCGTATTGAAGTCGATGGGACAGTGCTGTCATCCGACGTTAAGAACATCGATAAGATCCGTTCGGAAGTGGGTATGTGTTTCCAGCACTTCAATCTGTTCCCACATTTGTCGATCCTAGAGAACTGTACGCTGGCACCGATCTGGGTACGTAAAACACCCAAGAAAGAAGCTGAGGAACTGGCGATGCATTTCCTTGAGAAGGTGAAGATCCCAGAGCAGGCCGACAAGTATCCCGGTCAGTTGTCTGGTGGCCAGCAGCAGCGTGTTGCCATTGCGCGTTCGCTTTGCATGCAGCCACGCATCATGCTGTTTGACGAACCGACATCGGCGCTTGACCCTGAGATGATCAAGGAAGTTCTTGATACGATGATTGAGTTGGCTGAGGAGGGCATGACAATGCTTTGCGTGACGCATGAGATGGGCTTTGCCCGTCAGGTTGCAAACCGCGTTATCTTTATGGACCAAGGTCAGATTGTGGAGCAGAACGAGCCAGAAGCGTTCTTTAACAATCCACAATCCGAGCGCACACAGCTGTTCTTGAGCCAGATTTTGGGTCACTAAATTATCGAAAAGAGTGCGTGAAATAACGCACACTACGTTTGAAAGGCAGGCCTTCGGGTCTGCCTTTTTCGTTTGAAAATCAGATGTGGTTTGGGGCGCTGCCCCCGTCGATCAAAGATCGCTGTCCCTGGGATATTTTTGGAAAGGAGAAGCGGTTTAGAGCAGGTCGTGTGGGGTGATGAATTGGGTCGAAGTAGCGGCACCGAATTTCAGATCATCCCATGTGTCGATGTCACAATCGAAGACTGTTGTGGCACCTGAGGGGTAGTTGAAAAAGCGTGGGTTGTTAGGGGCCGTGACTGCAAGGCGTTCCGCAAATTCGCCGATACCGGGATTGTGCGCGATAATCAGTAAGGTGTCCCCAGTTGCGCGTTGCACATGGTTCATCATCACGTCTGAGGACGCCATGTAGAGCGCTTTATTGAGCGTCATTGACGTTGTAAGTTTTAACAACGCGCCCGTTTCTTGCGTGCGCTCGGCAGAGGAACACAGGATTTCATTGGGGTTAAGTGAAAGCGTGCGCATCCAGTTGCCCAAAGCCGTTGCGCCGTTTCGGCCGCGTTCATTTAAAGAACGCTCGATGTCTTCTACTGGATTGTCCCAGCTGGATTTGGCGTGGCGCATGACGATTAATGTTTTGCTCATGGCTTACTCTCCCAAAAAAGTGCGCATGTGGAAAGCAGATTGTTCCGGCAAGCGGCCATAGGTTTGCGAGATTGGGCACACGCGACGTGCGGCGCAGCCTTGTGTGCGGCAGGATTTGGTGTCTGGACCAGTTATGTGAGCTTTGCAGGCGGCGACATCGTAGTTTGTTGACGTGAGCGCGTTGACGGGACAAGCAGATTTGCAAGACTGTGCGCAAGGCGTGCAAGGACACGGTTCTGTTGCTTCTGGCAGTGTGATTTCACCTGAGATGCGAAGCGCTCCACGATACGATGCGAACAGGCCTGCTGTGGGGTGAACGAGCATACCGACGGGGGCGATCCATGCTTGGTTACTGGCCGTGGCCCATGAAATGAAGGCGGGGTAGGGTGGGCCGTCTGATGGGAAGATGGCGCTCGCGTCAAATTGTGCGGCAAGGTCGTCGATAATGCGTTTGGACCAGCGATCTAACGGATCTGGTTGATCATCGTTGAGTTCTGGTGAGGCGGTCGCGTGCGCCCAAAAATTGGGTTCTTGTGGCCCTAACAGGACAATTGTATCGCCATTTTCGTGCAAGGCTCCGAAAACATCGAGGCATTGCGCGTGCGCTGCGTTGCGAATGTCATCAATCACGGATGAGCGAGCCTGCGCCGTGTTCGGTGTAGAGTTCGAGTAGGCACGCGTTTGGGGCGCGGCCATCTAATATGACCACCGCGCGCACGCCACCAGCAATGGCATCAAGCGCGGTTTCTGTTTTGGGAATCATCCCACCTGCAATGGTGCCATCGGCAGTGAGTTCGCGGATTTGAGCTGCGGTAAGTTCTGTGACCACCTCGCCGGAGCCGTCTTTGACGCCTGCCACATCCGTGAGCAATAACAGGCGATCCGCTTTCAGGCTGGCTGCGATTGCGCCTGCCGCCGTGTCGCCGTTCACGTTGAAGGTTTCGCCGTTACGACCTGTTCCAAGGGGGGCGATCACCGGGATCACATTGTCTTTGGCCAAAGCGCGCAGGAAATCTGGGTTCATCTCAACAGGGGTGCCAACAAAGCCAAGATCGGGATCCGTTTGTTCGCACACCATCAAGTTGGCGTCCTTACCAGACAGGCCAACAGCCTTGCCACCTTGCGCATTAATTGCTTGAACGATGCGCTTGTTCACGCGGCCTGAGAGAACCATTTCGACGACTTCGACAGTGGCTTCATCAGTCACGCGCTTGCCGTTCACGAACTCGGACTTGATATCAAGGCGCGCTAGCATTGCGTTGATCATAGGCCCGCCGCCATGCACGATCACCGGGTTCACGCCGACTTGCTGCATCAAGACGACATCGCGCGCAAAGCTTTCCATGCCCGCGTCGCTACCCATCGCATGACCGCCAAGTTTGATCACAACTGTCGCATCATCATAGCGTTGCAAATACGGCAAGGCCGAGGAGAGAGTTTGCGCCGTAGCGATCCAATCGCGATTCATATCTTGCTTCTTCATGTCATGGCCTTTTCTTCTGGTTAAACGCCCAACGAAGCAGCGGCAAGTCAAAGGGCGCATAGAAAAAACGCGGAAATTAAATTTTACCAGTTGATAAAAAAATAAATCCCTGCAAACCTCAACCCAAGAATACTGTCGACAGGAGATTTTGATGCCAGCAGATATGCTTGCCAGTGGAATAGTTGCAGGCCGTTTAGAGCCGCAGGATTACGACAGCAATTTTGCGGATTTTCATGCGCCTTTAAGTGCGCATGAGGCCTTGGTGGCCTCGGATCGGTGCTATTTCTGTCATGATGCGCCGTGTATTACGGCCTGTCCGACTGACATCGACATCCCGCTGTTCATCCGCCAAATCGCGACGGGAACTGAAGAGGCGGCTGCAAAGACGATCTTAGAGCAGAATATTTTGGGCGGCATGTGCGCGCGGGTTTGTCCGACGGAGACCCTGTGTGAACAAGCCTGTGTGCGTGAAGCGGCTGAAGGAAAGCCCGTTTTGATCGGGCAATTGCAGCGCTTTGCGACGGATACGGTGATGGACAAGGGCGTGCATCCATTCACGCGCGCGGCCTCGACGGGCAAGCGTATCGCGGTTGTTGGGGCGGGGCCTGCGGGTCTGGCCTGCGCACATCGTTTGGCGATGCATGGTCATGATGTTGTCGTATTGGACGCACGTGCGCGATCTGGTGGCCTGAATGAATACGGTATTGCGGCGTATAAAAGCACAGAAGATTTCGCGGCTCGTGAGGTGGATTGGCTGCTGCAAATTGGCGGGATCGAGATCAAGCATGGCATAACGCTTGGCGCGGATGTGACGCTTACGGCTTTGCAATCTGAGTATGATGCGGTCTTCCTTGGAATGGGTCTTGGCGGCGTGAACGGGCTTGGCATCGCTGGAGATGATAAAGACGGTATTGCGGATGCGGTTGAATTCATTTCAGACCTTCGCCAAGCCAACGATCTAAGTACGTTGCCCATCGGGCGTGATGTGGTTGTGATCGGTGGTGGCATGACCGCAATTGATGCGGCTGTGCAGGCGAAACTGTTGGGGGCTTTGAACGTAACACTGGTGTATCGCCGCTCCCGCGCGCGGATGAATGCGAGCGTGTATGAGCAAGACCTTGCTGCATCCAAAGGCGTGCGAATTATCACCAATGCTTCACCGATAGCGGTTCACGGCAATGGCGCTGTGCGAGAGATCGAATTTGAATACACCAGCGATGATCTAAAGCCGACAGGTCAAACCGTGCGTCTTGCTGCGGACCAAGTGTTTAGCGCGATTGGGCAGACGTTAGAAGGCGACGGGCTCCCCGATTTAGAGGGCCGTAAGATCAAAGTCTCCGCGAGTGGCGCAACGTCTGTCAAAGGGATTTGGGCTGGGGGTGATTGTGCGACTGGTGGGGATGATCTGACGGTGACGGCCGTGGCTGAAGGGCGCGATGCGGCGATGGATATTCATGCAAATCTGATGGGAGGCGCTGGATAATGGCTGACCTAACAACCACCTTCATTGGCATCACAAGCCCAAATCCATTCTGGCTGGCCTCTGCACCGCCGACCGACAAAGAATACAACGTCCGCCGCGCGTTTGAGGCGGGTTGGGGCGGGGTTGTTTGGAAAACCCTTGGCTCTGAAGGCCCCCCGGTGGTGAACGTGAATGGCCCTCGGTATGGCGCAATTTACGGTGCGGATCGACGTTTGTTGGGCCTCAACAATATTGAGCTGATCACGGACCGCGATCTGTTTACCAACCTTGAAGAGATAAAGCGCGTGAAGGCGGATTATCCGGATCGGGCTATTATCGTATCTTTGATGGTGCCGTGTGAGGAGGAGGCGTGGAAAGCCATTTTGCCGCTGGTAGAGGATACCGGCGCAGATGGAATTGAACTGAACTTTGGCTGTCCGCATGGCATGAGCGAGCGTGGTATGGGGGCGGCTGTTGGCCAAGTCCCCGAGTATATCGAGATGGTGACGCGCTGGTGCAAGCAGTATTATTCCAAGCCTGTGATTGTGAAGCTGACGCCAAATATTACGGATGTGCGCAAACCTGCGGCGGCTGCACGTCGCGGTGGCGCGGATGCCGTGTCTTTGATTAACACCATTAATTCAATCACTTCAGTGAATTTAGATAGCATGTCGCCAGAACCCTCGATTGATGGCAAAGGTACCCACGGTGGCTATTGTGGCCCTGCGGTAAAACCTATCGCGATGAGCATGGTCAGTGAGATCGCCCGCGCGCAAGAGACGGCTGGCATGCCGATCTCTGGCATTGGCGGCGTGACCACATGGCGCGATGCGGCTGAGTTCATGGCGCTTGGCTGTGGCAACGTGCAGGTTTGCACGGCTGCGATGACCTATGGATTTAAGATCGTTCAGGAAATGATTTCAGGCCTCAGCCAGTGGATGGATGAAAAGGGCTTTGAAAATACGACTGACTTCGTTGGGATGGCTGTGCCGAACACAACAGATTGGCAGTACTTGAACCTGAACTATATCGCGAAGGCCAAGATTGATCAGGACCTATGTATTTCTTGTGGCCGCTGCTTTGCGGCCTGTGAAGACACGTCGCACCAAGCGATTGCCATGTCCGAAGATCGCACGTTCAGCGTAATCGACGCGGAATGTGTGGCCTGTAACCTTTGCGTCAATGTCTGCCCTGTTGAAAATTGCATCACGATGGAGCCGATGGCGGTTGGCGAGGTTGATCCACGCACAGACCGTGTTGTTGACAGCGAATACGCCAACTGGACGATGCACCCGAATAATCCATCAGCAACTGCTGCGGAATAGAATTTCCCATACCGCTGATCTCCCTAGCGGCACCTAGAGACCCCTGCCGAGGTGAGTGGCGGCAGGGGGTTTTTCTATGCTTTGCAGTTTGATTTAGGGCGCTGCCCCTGCGTCTTTGACGCACTCCCAAGATATCTAGGGAGAGAGGAAGCATGTGTTGCAGGTTGTGCGTTTGTGTTCTGCGTTCTTGAGTTGAGGTATGTGAAGGTCGATATTACGCGTTTGTTTTGAGTTTTAAGGACGCTGTATGGCGGGTCATTTGAGAATCACGAGAAAGCGCGCCCTGACTCGCCTCTAAGTTAACTTGACAATCCCGGGGTGCTTT
>NZ_JABBAM010000100.1:44358-47638 GCF_018607965.1 Planktotalea sp. | reverse complement strand
AGGGGTCGTGAATCATATCAGTCCCACAGGCTCAATCAGTTAATGGGTCCTGACCCTAAGGAACGCCTGGGTGCGCTTTTATGCGGCCAAGGATCAGGTTTTCCAGATTTCCAATGAAGGGGCCGGCCTTTTTAAATTTCTTACAGAACGTGGCCGTATTGGTCGGCGTTTCGCGTCACGCTTCTGGGAAACCGAAGCCACGTTAGGGCGAGATCGCGAATTGCTTATCGTGGTTTGCAAAAAGTGGCACGTGGCCAAGCGCTTGGTTGAAAGCATCGCACATGGCACGAACATTCCTGTTGTAGAATATATATTCAACGAAGAAGAAGCCCCCTTGCCCGATCTTGGTGGCTTGCAAAGGACCCTATCCAAACGCCATCGCCATAGACGTGCGCTCGTACGTATGTTGTTTGAATTTTTCGAAACCAACAGACTAATTGTTTGTATGGATCCCGGAAATTTTTACTTACTTGAAGATTTCGGGTCAGATCGGTCCGGCACACGGATCCTAGAGCTTGAGTGCGACTACACAGATGAATTCCTAATTGGTCACTCAAAACGCATCGGACTGGCGGGCGAGCAAACGCCAGAAGAAACGTTGCAAAGGCTTTTACCTACCATTCGTAACGAAATCGCATTTGAAAAAGATCAACTACATGACACGAACTTCGATTCGCTCTTCACAATAAGAGAAGTCGATTCAGCACAAGAAACCGCTGGTCCACTTGCTGAATTTTTGGGGGTCAGTCCCGAAAAAGCACAGCAAATCGCAGATACGCCTTATCTTTTTTCTGACTAAATACGCAGGAAACGGGTCGCTTGGTGCTTTTCACATGTTCATTCTGAATCCCATTGAAAGGAAAGAACATGAGCTATTTAATTTCTGGAATGCCAACGACAGAAGCATCCTATTTTCGAGATGGGGGCGTAGACGCTTACGCCAACACCCCCGAAACAGGCATATCAAGTGGCTCAGGGGTTCCGTGCCGCCATTGCTTGAAAATCGTACCGAAAGGCGAAGGGTATCTTATTTTTGCTTACCGCCCCTTTGGCGCGTTGCAGCCTTATACAGAAACGGGGCCTGTTTTTCTGTGCCAGTTTGACTGCAAAGCGACACCTCAAGAAAACCTGCCCGACGTTTTGCACGCTTCGCCCAATTACCTCATCAAAGGATACACTGCAGACGAGCGTATCAAATACGGCACAGGTGCAATTGTGGCGAAAGAGCAAATCAAAGCGAAACTGAGTGCATTGCTAAATGATGATGCTGTAGCCTTTGTCGATGTGCGATCCGCTCAGAATAATTGCTGGCTCGCACGTGTTACGCGCCCCTAGCGGCTGCGCGTAAGGTCTAGAAACACGTCTTCCAGATCGGCTTGTTCGGTTCTGACGTCACGGATCGTAACACCCGCATTTCGCACCGCTTCAAGAACTGCATCCGCGCTGGTTTTGCTGGCGCGGTAAGTCAAATGCAATGCGCCGCTTGGATCAACGCTCAAATCGATGCCATTGGGAACATCAAATGTAGCGATAGGCGTTTCCGGTTCGATAATCATCGTCTTTTGATCAATGCTGCCCAGCAAATGCGCCGTGGTATCACGCGCGACAACTTGGCCATGATTGATAATAACAATCTCGTCACACATTTCTTCGGCTTCTTCCAAATAATGCGTCGTCAAAACAATCGTCATGCCTTGTTCATTCAGCTTGCGCACATTCGCCCAAAGCATTTGGCGCAATTCAATGTCCACCCCTGCGGTGGGTTCGTCCAGCACAAGAATATGCGGGTGATGAACAAGCGCTTTTCCCAACAACAAGCGCCTCCGCATGCCACCAGACAGCGTTCGCGCATAAGCGTTTGCTTTATCAGTTAGGCCGATGAGTTCGAGAATTTCGTCAGACCGGCGATCCGCTTTTGGGACGCCATACAAACCCGCCTGGACGTTCAAGGCCTCACGCGGGGAAAAGAATGGATCCAGGTTCAACTCTTGCGGCATCACTCCGATAGACGCGCGGGATTGGCGCGGATTCACATCCTGATCAAAGCCCCAGATCGAAACTTTTCCAGACGTTTTCAGCACGAGTCCCGCAAGAATGTTGATCAATGTCGACTTACCAGCACCGTTCGGTCCGAGCAGTCCAAATATAGAGCCTGCTGGAATGTTCAGGTCCACGCCACGCAAGGCTTCTTTAGGCTCAGCGCCTTTGCTTGCAGCATAGGTCTTGCGCAAACCTTGGATCTGAATTGCATCTTGTGTCACGTGGGTTCACTCGCTCTTGCTGAATTTGCGCGCTTGGCTCATAACGCCTCTATCGTGACAGCCGAAAAAAGGGAACACACCCGATGACAACACCTGCACCTGAAACAAAGATCGTCGATAACTTTCGCGTGGCCTGTGATGGTGGCGCTGGTGGACACCCTCGTGTTTGGTTGCAAATCTCAGACCAGCATGGCTGGGTCGAATGCCCCTACTGCGATGCAAAGCTTGTTCACAAAGACTTTGAAGGCAAGGTCTGACGTCAAACACGCTCGGACGTAGCGCCCCTAAAAATCATTCCATTTTTGGGTCAATTTGTTGACACATATAAATTCCATAAGTTCCTCAGAAATTTTATAATTCTGAGGTTAGCCCGTGGAACTTTTTCTTTTACTCATCCCAGTTGTATTGGGTTCAGCTTTCTTCGGCTTTGATTCTTGGGGTGACGAAGATCCAAGTCCGGATGCGCTACCGATGGACTCTGAAGAAGCCGTCGCACATGAAACGACCCCGTTTTTTTGGTGCAGATGGCGACCCAATGACAGGTGACAACCTGAATGATCTTATTTCTGGAACCGTAGGCAATGACATGATGCTTGGGCGCGGGGGCGATGATACACTTTCGGGTGGCGACGGAAGCGACACAATTTCTGGAGGCGATGGTAACGATAGCATTGCTGGTGGCAGCATGGCAAATTCGCTTAATGGGAATGACGAAAATGACTATATAATCGGCGACTCTGGAAACGACATTCTAAATGGCGGCAACGGGCTCGATACGCTCATCGGTGGTGTAGGTGATGACCGCCTCGAAGGCGATAATGGTGCCGATGAACTGTTTGGTGGCACAAACCAAGATACACCCATTGGTGGCGACGGAAATGACACGCTGTACGGTGATGACGGCGATGACCTCCTCGAGGGTCGCTTTGATGACGACAGTCTTCGTGGTGGTGCAGGCGATGACACTTTAATCGGAAACAACGGTGCCGACACCCTTGAGGGTGGCGAAGGCAACGACA
>NZ_JABBAM010000100.1:22537-44258 GCF_018607965.1 Planktotalea sp. | reverse complement strand
GTGGAGCTGACGGTCGAAATACAGGATGCGTTGAACCAGCTAGAAGTTCTGGATCCAACCCTCTTTGCGACAGGATCCACGGCTGATATTATTGCCTCTGCACCGTTTGTCGGCGTTGATGTTTCCAGCTTAACTACCCCAGCGCAGGACGTATCTACTGATTATCTCAGCGGTGGTGACGGCGATGATCATATTTACCTTGAAACTGCTGACGTTGCTGTTGGCGGCGCAGGTAGCGATACGTTCCACATCCATAGCGATGCCGATGTACGTCAAATGTTGGTTCACGATTATGTGGACGGTGAAGATACATTGATCATTGAATACGACAGCAACGGCCCCGTTCCAGTTGTCACGCTTGTCGAAGCAGGAAGTTCGTCGCAAATCCATCTTGACGGCGTGCGAACCGCAGATATTCGCGGTGCAATCGGAATTCTGGAAGTCGGCGACATATCTCTCGTTGGCGTTGATCGCTCAATTACCTGAATAGGTCCACAAACGGACTGGCCCTAAAGGACCCAACACGTCTAGTATGCCCCCAACGCTAAAACAGCCTTGGGGGCATTTTCATGAGCACCAATTTCGACAAAGGATGCCATCTGCATCTGATTGATGGCTCTGCCTTCATCTTTCGCGCCTACCACGCGCTGCCTCCTTTGACGCGCAAATCAGATGGCTTGCCCATCGGGGCCGTTGCTGGGTTTTGCAACATGCTTCAGCGGTATGTTGAGGGAAATGTTGATAGCGACGTGACCCATGTCGCAGTGATTTTCGACAAGGGCAGCCACACGTTTCGCAACGACATGTATGACCTCTACAAGGCCAATCGCGACGCAATGCCAGAGGACCTGCGCCCCCAAATGCCATTGACCCGTCGTGCCACCAAAGCCTTCAACATCGCCTGTGAAGAGATCGAGGGTTACGAGGCAGACGACATCATCGCGACCCTTGCGCTGCAAGCGCGTGAAGCAGGCGGGCGTTGCACCATCATTTCGTCAGACAAAGACATGATGCAACTCGTTGGCGACGGCGTCGAAATGTACGACGCGATGAAGCAAAAGCGCATCGATCGTGACGGCGTGTTCGAAAAGTTTGGCGTCTACCCCAAAGGTGTCGTAGATGTGCAGGCCCTTGCAGGTGACACTGCCGATAACGTTCCTGGTGCACCCGGCATCGGCATCAAGACCGCCGCATTGTTGATCAACGAATACGGCACACTTGAAGAGCTGCTGGACCGCGCGGGAGAGATCAAACAACCCAAGCGTCGCCAAACATTGATCGACCATCGCGCACAAATCGAACTAAGCAAGCGCCTCGTGACACTTGATGCGGCAACCCCCTTAGGGTTCACTTTGGACGACCTCGAAGTACAGGACCCAATCGCCGATGAACTGCTCGAATTTCTTGCTGAAATGGAATTCCGCACACTGACAAAACGTATCTCAGAAGCGCTTGACGCGCCCATGCCTGAAATTGCGGACGCGCCAATCAAAGCGGGATCACTGGACGCCCCAGCAGCTGTTCCCTTTGACGCCGAAAAATACGAATGCGTACGTGATCTTGGCGCGCTGCAACCGTGGATCGACAACGCATACGCGCGCGGCTACGTCGCCGTGGACACCGAAACCACAGGCTTGAACGACATGATCGCAGACCTCGTTGGTATCTCGATGTGCACCGAGGCGGGTAAAGCTTGCTACATCCCTTTGACACACAAAGACGCCGATACGGATGATCTGTTCGGCTCTGATGATTTGGCTGCAGGCCAGATTGATCTAGAGACCGCGATTGCCGTATTGAAACCGCTTCTCGAAGATCCCAGCGTCATGAAAATCGGCCAGAACATGAAATACGACGCCAAGATCTTCGCGCGCTACGACATCAACATCGCGCCAATCGACGACACGATGCTTTTGTCTTACGCGCAACACGCAGGCCTGCATAACCACGGCATGGACGCGCTATCCGAACGCTACCTTGGCCACACGCCTATCCCGATCAAACCCCTGCTCGGTGCTGGTAAATCCGCGATCACATTCGACCGCGTTCCAATCGACCAAGCGACGCCTTACGCAGCTGAGGATGCCGACGTTACATTGCGTCTATGGCAACTCTTCAAACCCTCACTTCATACCGCCAAAACCACACGCGTTTACGAAACCATGGAACGCCCCTTGGTGCCTGTCTTGGCCCAAATGGAACGCTACGGCATCAAAGTAGACCGCGACGTGCTATCCCGTATGTCCAACGCATTTGCGCAGAAGATGGCCTCGCTTGAGGCCGACATCCATGAATTCGCGGGTCGACCTTTTAACGTAGGTAGCCCGGCTCAGGTTGGCGAAATTCTCTTTGACGAAATGGGTTTGGAGGGCGGCAAGAAAGGGAAGAACGGGAAATACGCGACTGGTGCAGACATCCTAGAAGACCTCGCGACAGAGCACGAAATGCCACGTCGCATCCTCGATTGGCGCCAGCTTTCCAAGTTGAAATCAACCTACACAGACGCGCTACAAGATCACATCAACCCAGACACGGGCCGCGTTCACACGTCCTACTCCATCGCAGGCGCATCCACTGGTCGCCTGTCATCCACCGATCCAAACCTGCAAAACATCCCTATCCGTTCCGAGGAAGGACGCCGCATCCGCGAAGCGTTTATCGCTGAAGAAGGCAAAGTCCTCGTGGCCCTCGATTATTCTCAGATCGAATTGCGCATACTTGCCCATGTCGCTGGCATCGACAGCCTGAAACAGGCGTTCAAAGACGGCCACGACATCCACGCAATGACCGCGTCCGAAATGTTTGATGTGCCTCTTGATGAAATGACCCCCGATGTGCGCCGCCAAGCCAAAGCAATCAACTTTGGCGTCATCTACGGCATTTCCGGCTTCGGTCTTGCCCGTAATTTACGTATCCCACGGTCTGAGGCGCAGGGTTTTATCGACCGCTATTTCGAACGCTTCCCGGGCATCAAGGAATACATGAACGACACGACCGAATTCGCCAAGAAACACGACCGCGTCGAAACCCTGTTTGGTCGCGTGATCCACACGCCCAACATCAACGCCAAAGGCCCCCAAGCCGGCTTTGCTAAACGCGCCGCAATCAACGCCCCAATCCAGGGAACAGCCGCCGACATCATCCGCCGCGCAATGATACGGATGCCCGATGCCATCGCAGGTCAGCCCGCGAAAATGTTGCTGCAGGTCCACGATGAACTCCTGTTCGAGGTCGATAAAGACGGCGTAGGTAAACTCATCGCGACAGCCAAAGACATCATGGAAAATGCTGCTGATCCCGTCGTCAAGCTCGACGTCCCACTGATCGTGGACGCGGGCCAAGGCGCGAACTGGGCAGAAGCGCATTAATGATAAACAACTGGCTCGAGCTTAAAGCCTTCGCGCTCTCACTCGGGCTGCCGAAAGTCGAAGAATCAACAAGCTGGGGCAACCCAGTCCTAAAAGCTCACGGTAAGCTCTGGACATGGTGGTCCCCATACGCAGACGCCGCTCTTTTCAGATGTGACAAAGACGAACGCGCCATACTGCGCCAAGCTGACCCAAAAACGTTCATTCGACACGACCACTACAAGGCCCATAACCTGATCCTCGTCGCAGCAGGTCACATCGACAAAGACTGGGCAAGAGCACGGCTGACGTCCATCTGGCGCGAACACGCTCCCAAGCGCCTACTAAAAGAATGGGACATCGCAAACCAGCAGCTACGCCTCCCTTCATCTTTCCAAACAAACTTCCGCCGGAGGCACTCTACGCCTCAAGCTCCGCTGACGGAATGATCTGGAAAAACACGCCAGACGACCAAAACCCGAACCAACCCTCATGATGCACACCGATATCGACCAAGCGATAGAAACTCTTGCGATCAATCAATGCTTCAAGCCCCGCGCGCACCATGACATAGGGCGACGGTTCACCCGTTTCAGGATCGCGCACGACACGAATTGGATGCTCAAAACCAGCATTTACAAAATCGCCAACCTGTGTCTCAAACTGGATCACGTCGCCCAAAACCTCAAAGTCCAAGGCGACAAACGGAGCATCTTCAACCGTGATACCAACCTTCTCCACTGGCGTGACTAAAAAATACTTCCCGTCCTCCAGTTTCAAAATCGACGAAAACAGCTTCACCAGCTCAAACCTGCCGATGGGAGTGCCCATGTAGAACCATGTCCCGTCACGTTTGATTTGCATGTCCAAATCACCACAAAACGGCGGATCCCACAGATGGACCGGGGGCAAACCTTTGCCCTTGGTTGCGGCTTTGGCAGAGGCGGCTAGCCCTGCGGCGTCTGGTGTCACAGCATTTTGTCCACTCATTGTTTTGTTATTTGTCCTTAGGGGCCTATTCTCATACCATCATACCCAGAGTTCAAGGAAGAGTTACAATGTCCAGCGCCGAAGATTTAGTCACAGACATAGAAACGCTGGGCGCACGTCTTGCAGATGCAAAGGCCTCGATCAACAAACGTTTCATCGGACAAGAGCGCGTTGTCGACCTGACCTTGTCTGCATTGCTGTGCGGCGGACATGCGTTGCTGATCGGCCTTCCGGGTCTAGGCAAAACGCGTCTTGTTGAAACGCTCTCCACCGTGATGGGCCTGCATGGCAATCGCGTACAATTCACGCCAGACTTGATGCCTGCAGATATCCTCGGCTCAGAGGTTCTGGAAACAGGTGCAGACGGCAGTCGTGCATTCAAATTTATCGAGGGCCCGATCTTCTGTCAGCTCCTTATGGCCGACGAAATCAACCGCGCCTCGCCCCGCACGCAGTCCGCGCTTTTGCAAGCAATGCAGGAAAAGATCGTAACCGTCGCTGGTGCAGACCGCGCATTGACCGCACCTTTCCACGTCCTCGCTACGCAGAACCCGATTGAGCAGGAAGGCACGTACCTCCTGCCCGAAGCTCAACTTGACCGCTTCCTTGTACAGATCAACGTTCCCTACCCTGATCGCGATACAGAACGCGACATCCTGATCGCAACCACTGGTGTCGCTGAAGAAGATGCGCATGCTGTTTTCTCAACAGGTGAACTTCTTGCCGCGCAAACATTGCTGCGCCGTATGCCCGTTGGCGATAGTGTGGTCGAAATGATCCTCGATCTTGTCCGCGCCTTCCGCCCAGATGAAGCTGGTGCAGGTGCGCGCGTCAAAGAAACCGTGGCATGGGGGCCCGGCCCGCGTGCCGCCCAAGCCTTGATGCTGACCGTGCGCGCCAAGGCCTTGCTAGATGGTCGTCTTGCCCCATCGCCAGAGGACGTGATCGATATGGCAGAACCTGTTTTGGGCCACCGCATGGCGCTTAATTTCGCGGCGCGTGCACGGGGTGACAGCTTGTCTAACCTCATCGCTGAAACTGCGCAGCAGATCGCTGGATCAAAGGCCGACGCCGCGTGAACACGCCCCGCACTCTTCGTCTAAACGCTGAATCCGAGGCCTCGCGCCTGCCGCCACTTTTGGTGCGCGCAGAGCATTTAGCAGGTACAGTTTTGCTGGGGGAACACGGACGCCGCCGCGCAGGCATGGGTGATGATTTCTGGCAATATCGCCCTGTGCAATTGGGGGACAGCCGCCGCATGATCGATTGGCGCCGTTCCGCACGATCCGACAATGAATTCGTGCGTGAACGTGAATGGCAAGTTGCGCAAAGCGTCATGCTTTGGGTTGATGCCTCCGCATCCATGCGCTTCACCAGCAACACATCACATCCAGAAAAGTCAGACCGCGCACGACTGATCGCGTTGGCCGCCTCCATCCTGTTAATCAAAGGCGGCGAACGTGTTGGCGTCACAGGAACAGACCTGCCCCCCCGCCGTGGCCGCGCACAAGTTTTGCGTCTTGCCGAACATTTCTCACACAACGCTGACGTTGAATACGGCGTCCCAGAAGCCCGCGCGATGCTGCCTCACGCGCGCGCACTGTTCATCTCTGATTTCATGGGCGATATCGACGCGGTGGAACAAGCCCTAACCAAAGCCGCCGACAGGGGCGTGCGTGGGGCGCTGATGCAAGTTTTGGATCCCGCCGAGGAAAGCTTTCCGTTCCACGGGCGCACCATTTTTGAAAGTGCCGGCAAAACCCTCCGGTATGAAACGCTAAAAGCAAACGACTTGCGCGATAAGTACCTTGAAAAATTGGCCGCGCGCAAAGATGCACTTCGTCACCTTTGCAGCGTCACAGGCTGGCAATTCACAACACATCACACGGATGCATCCGCACAGACGGCCTTGCTCTGGCTGCACCGCGCATTGGAGCAATCCGCATGATTGGCGCACTCGGGTTCACCGCGCCGTGGCTCTTGCTCGGACTGATCGCGCTGCCCATCCTTTGGGTGCTTTTACGCGCCGTGCCACCTGCCCCCATCCGTCGCATTTTTCCGAGCGTTACATTGTTGCTAGGTTTGAAGGACGACGAACAGGTCAGCGATCGTACCCCGTGGTGGCTGCTCTTACTTCGCATGCTCGCGCTCGCAGCGCTTATCATCGGCCTTGCAGGACCCGTTCTAAACCCGCGCAGCGATGAAATCGGGCGTGGGCCTCTTTTGATTGCAATAGATGCGAGCTGGGCTAGCGCACCAGATTGGCCGACGCGGATCGACATGATGGATCGTGTTTTACGCGATACCGCACGCGCGGGGCGAACCGCAGCAATTTTGAACCTCAGCGCGCCAGAACAGGTGACGTTCCAATCCGCAACAGAAGTGCAAAGCACGCTCGCAGGTCTAAACCCAAGCGCGTGGGAACCAAGCCACAGCGCACAGTCCATAGAACCGCTTTTGTCCGATGACGCCTTTGACACTGTTTGGCTGTCAGACGAAATCGCGCGCGATACGCGCAATGACATCGTTGGGCTGTTTACTTCCAAGGGTGCGCTTCGTGTGTTGAACGCACCCAGCACCCCAATCGCTCTCGCACCTGCGCGCTTTGAAAGCGGCGTCACCATTTTGGAAGCGCGCCGCGCAACGAATGGACCAGCGCAAACCGTCCAAGCAGAGGTACATGGCAAAGACCCCGCTGGCGCACCCCGCATTTTAGCACGCGCTGACATCGTCTTCGAAAACAGTGCCAAGACTGCGATTGCTGAAGTCTCTCTTCCTGCCGAATTACGCGCACGGATCACGCATTTCGCGCTCGCGGGCGTGCGCTCTGCCGGGGCTGTAACGCTCTCTGATGATAGCCTGCGACGCCGCGAAGTCGCATTGATAGCAGGGCGCGAAGATCGCGAAGGGTTAGAGCTGCTCTCGCCCTTGCATTATCTTCGCCAAGCCTTGCAGCCCAACGCGGAATTATTGGAGGGCAGTTTGCTCGACATCCTGCCTGCCGCGCCCGACGTCGTGATTTTGGCTGATGTCGCAACAATTGCACCCGCTGAAAAAGCCGCGCTGACAGATTGGGTTGAAGAAGGTGGATTGCTAGTGCGTTTCGCTGGTTCGCGCCTTGCGGGCAGCGATGTTAGCCGCTCAAGCGAGGACATGTTGATGCCTGTACGATTGCGCGCAGGTGGGCGAACAGTCGGCGGCGCAATGAGCTGGGGAACACCCAAAGCATTGGCGCCGTTCACTGAAGACAGCCCCTTTTTCGGCCTCCCACTTGCGGGCGATGTGGATGTGTCCTCGCAAGTCATGGCACAGCCCGATCCCACGCTCGCCGCGCGCGTCATCGCAAGCCTGAGCGACGGAACACCCTTGGTCACGCGCAAACCCCTTGGCGAGGGACAGATCGTTTTGTTCCACGTCACCGCGAACGCCGAATGGTCCAGCCTGCCTCTGTCTGGCCTCTTCGTTAGCATGTTGGACCGCCTTGCCATTTCATCCCTTGCGGGCGACCAACAGGCCAGTGGCCTTGAAGGAACCACGTGGAAACCTATTCGCGTTGTGAACGGTTTTGGACGAATTGCAGATGCGGACACCTTACCCGGTGTCGCAGGCGAGCGATTGTTCGACGATCCACTTGGGCCTGATCTCCAGCCCGGGCTGTACGAAGGCAAAGCCCGCCAAATCGCGCGTAATTTGATCAGTGCAGAGACGGTATTGAACGTTGCAAGCTGGCCAGTTGGTACCGATATTCGTCAAATGCAAACACGTCCCGAAACACCGTTTGGGGGCATACTGCTCAGCCTCGCCCTTGCGCTTTTAATGATCGATATCGTCGCGTCGCTTGCGATGTCAGGCCGTTTGCGCGGTGCCATCGTAGGCATTGGCGCGCTTCTTTTGCTTAACTTCCCCGCCGACGCGCAACAAGATGCATTTGCGCTCGCGGCCTCTTCTGAACTTGTGCTTGGCCATGTCATTACGCGCAATGCCGACGTTGATCGCGTTGCTGAAGCGGGGCTGTTCGGCCTGTCACAAACGCTTTTCTTTCACACCTCGATCGAACCTGCTGATCCTGTTGGTATCGATTTGGAAACTGACGAACTGGCCTTCTTCCCCCTGCTTTATTGGCCCATCACACCCGATCAACCCGCGCCCTCTGCCAACGCCTACTCCAAGCTGAACGCTTATCTGCGCTCTGGTGGCATGATCCTGTTCGATACGCGTGACGCAGACATTGCGCGCTTTGGCGCGGCCAGTCCGAATGGGCGAAAACTGCAATCGCTTGCGGCACCCCTCGACATTCCGCCGCTGGAACCCCTGCCTGCGGATCATGTCCTGACGCGCACGTTTTATCTGCTTCAGGATTTTCCAGGCCGCCACACCGCGCGTGATGTCTGGCTTGAGGCCGCGCCAAAAAACGCTGAGCGCGTTGAGGGAATGCCGTTCCGAAATCTCAACGACGGTGTCAGCCCTGTAGTGATCGGCGGTAACGACTGGGCCGCGGCGTGGGCGATGGATGCGCGCGGCAGTTCTATGTTCCCAATCGGGCGCGGGTTCGCGGGCGAACGCCAGCGCGAATTGGCCTATCGGTTCGGCGTTAATCTGGTGATGCATGTGTTGACGGGTAATTATAAATCCGATCAGGTCCATGTGCCTGCCCTTCTGGATAGGCTTGGCCAATGACACAAACCATCGTCTTTGATCCCCTCGTTCCTATGGCACTTCTGATCGCAGCCGCGGTCGTTGTGTTCGCGGGTTTGGGTCTGTCTGTTTGGCGTCGTTTGTCGGGTGCGTGGCTGCGTGGCTTTGCAGGCATAGTCGTTATTGCAGCGCTTACGGGTCCTAGCTTGCAGCGCGAAGAACGTGGTAATTTGAATGATATCGTTGTGATCATTAGCGACGAAAGCGCGTCGCAATCCTTAGCTGAACGCGCCGATGTTACGTCACAAGCCAGCGATGCCTTAGAGGCATTGCTAGCTGAACGCAGTGATACAGACATCGTACGTGTGAGCGTTCAAGATGGGGCTGGCGACGCGGGCACGCAGTTGATGAGCGTGCTGAGCGAAACGCTTGCAGAGCTACCGCAATCACGGATCGCAGGGGCGTTCTTGCTCAGCGATGGGCGCGTGCATGACCTAGAACGTGCGCCGAATATGCCGGCACCTTTGCATCTGTTGTTGACTGGGAAATCCACCGATTGGGATCGACGTCTTAGCGTTACCAATGCGCCTGCTTTTGCAATCTTGGGCAAAGCTGTGACCCTAACACTAAAGATCGAGGACATGGGTGCGGCCCCTACTGGAACAGGTTTTGCTCCACTTGATATCTCTATTGATGGCGGCACCCCCCAGCGGTTCGAAGTCCCGACAGGTGCAGAGATTGATCTACCACTCACGTTGCCACATGGTGGGCGCAACGTGATCCAGTTCAGTGTTCCAACTGCTGAGGGCGAGTTGACCGCGCGCAACAACACTGCGCTGATCCAGATGAATGGCGTCCGCGATCGTTTGCGCGTTTTGCTGGTGTCTGGCGAACCCCATCCGGGCGGTCGCACATGGCGTAACCTGTTGAAATCCGACAGTTCCGTCGACTTGGTCCACTTCACTATTTTGCGCCCTCCAGAAAAGCAAGATGGCGTGCCAACGTCTGAACTATCCCTGATCGCGTTTCCCACGCGCGAACTGTTCATGGACAAGATCGAAGACTTTGATCTAATCATTTTTGACCGCTACAAGCGCCGTGGCATCCTGCCCTCGCTCTACCTTGAAAACGTGGTGCGCTATGTTCAAGAGGGGGGTGCGGTATTGGTCGCAGCGGGGCCTGATTTTGCGTCTTCCAACAGTATCTATCGATCCCCCTTGGCGGAAATTCTGCCTGCCACGCCCACCGCACGCGTGATCGAACAAGGCTATCGCCCAACCATAAGTGATCTTGGCGCGCGTCATCCTGTGACCGCTGGCCTGCCTGATGCAGAAAATTGGGGCCGTTGGATGCGCCAGATTGAGGTCGAGGCCAATACAGGTGATGTCTTGATGACAGGCATTGATGAACGCCCCCTCTTGATCTTGAACCGTGTCGGCGAAGGCCGTGTTGCAATGTTGGCCTCTGATCATGCGTGGCTCTGGAACCGAGGGTTTGAAGGCGGTGGGCCGCAGTTGGAATTGCTACGTCGCCTTGCACATTGGATGATGGGCGAACCTGAGCTGGAAGAAGACGCGCTGATGGCACAAGCCACGGGCCAATCTATGCGCATCATTCGCCGAACCCTAAGCGAACGCGCAGCTCCTGTCATTGTCACAGCGCCTGATGGATCAGAGGTCGAACTGGACATGATCGAAACCCAGCCCGGACGGTTTGAAGCACGACATACAGGTGGCGAAATCGGGCTATATCGTTTGAAGGACAGTGAGCACGAGGCAGTTATTGGACTTGGTCCAGCAGCGCCACGTGAATTCGAAAAGACAATTGCGACGGGTGACCTTCTTGAGCCCACAATTGATGCAACACGCGGCGGGATCCTACGTTTGGAAGACGGTATACCGACTATACGAGCCGTGCGCGAAGGGCGCCCTGCTGCAGGTCGTGGTTGGGTTGGGATCACACCACGCAGTGCATATGAAACCCTTAACGTGCGTCAAACCCCACTATTGCCAGCGTGGTTGGTTCTACTTTTGGCATCTGGATTGATCGTAGCCGCATGGTTGCGCGAAGGTCGACGCTAGCGGTTCAATGAAACCGAATATCGCTCTTTTTTCCAATGCGTTTGCGAACACTTCACACGGACAAACACTTCGCGCGTGCCGTCTGGAATCATGACCTGACGCAAACTGCGGGTGAAGGGCTGCTCATTTACATGTGGGTGGTGCAGCGTGCGCGTTCCGAGAATACTACCTGCTGAATCCTCGATCTGCCACGCATCCGCATAGTGATCCCAACCCGTGTCACCATGCGCGAGCGAAACATCGAAATCCCAGCCCATCGCTGCTGGTGTGGCGACGGCCTTGACCACTACGGGTGCTTCCGCGACCGCAGACGTTGCGCTTAAAAGTGCAGCAAAAAAGAAATGTATTGGCTTCATTATGGCCTCCTTAAAGTCGCCAATGCGATTCTAGCAATCACAAGCGTGTTATGCACCGTAGTTGTCACCCGCAAGCAACACGTCGCGCGACTGCGATGCAAACTCGCGGCGCCATAAAACGAGGCACGTTACCAAGCTGGCCGCAATGAGTGCAAAAGGGCCACCCAGCCAAGAAACCGAGGCAAGACCAAAGTAAACGGATCGCAAACCACGATTGAACCCACGTGCAGCCGTGACGTTTATTTCACCCGCTTGCATGGCGCGGGGCAGCGTTGCGGAGTGGTCGACTTCATTGGGAACGGCAGACATGAGAACGGCACAATATCCAAACAAGCGGTTAGACCAAACGAACTTGAGAAACGCGTTTGTCACGAAGAACAGCGTGACCATCAGTTTGAGTTCCCAAACAATCGCAGGATCACGCCCAAGTGTGAGATCATCAGCGATTCCAATAAGCTGCTCAGTGTTTCCCACTAACGCAAGGACACCACCGATCGAGATCATGCTGGCTGATGCAAAAAAGGCTGTTCCTTGGCGAAGACTGCCCAAGATCGCAGCATCGTAAATCCGCGGACTGCGCGTAATCATCTGGCGCATCCATTCACGGCGATACCCCGCCATAAGTACTGAGACCGAAGCACGTTTTGCGGAAGGATGTTCAATGCGCCAACCGATTGCGAACCAAAGCCCAAACAACAGCGCAACCGCCGCAAAGTCAAGCGGCGAAAAAAGGGTGAGGCGATCAATGATATTCATCCCCTTTCATAGGCTGACCAATGAACCCTTGCCAACGCGATAAATTGGTTATATTTTATTACCAATCTCTGAAAGGACGTTTCCATGGACATGCCACGCCCCGATCCGATTATTTTATCACGCAAGGCCGAACTCGTTGCTCGACTGTTGGCCGTTCTGCCATCTGATGCGGTGATTGAGGATGAAATGGAAACACGCGCTTACGAATGTGACGCGCTGACCGCTTATAAATGCCCACCGCTATTGGCTGTCTTGCCACGCAGCACACAAGAAGTGTCCCACGTCCTTCGTATTTGCCACGACATGAACGTACCAGTGGTTCCGCGTGGCTCTGGCACGTCACTTGCGGGCGGCGCTTTGCCAACGGCAGATTGCGTGATCTTGGGCGTGGCGCGGATGAACGATGTGCTTGACACAGATTATGCAAATCGCGTTATTCGTGTGCAAACCGGACGCACAAACCTAAGTGTTTCTGGCGCCGTCGCGGAGGAAAATTTCTTCTACGCGCCTGATCCATCCAGCCAGCTCGCCTGCGCCATCGCCGGCAACATTGCGATGAACTCTGGTGGTGCGCATTGTTTGAAGTACGGTGTGACCACGAACAACTTGCTTGGCGTCACACTGGTGATGATGGACGGCGAAATTGTCGAAATTGGTGGTGCGCACTTGGATAGCGGCGGGCTTGATCTGCTGGGTGTTATTTGCGGATCTGAAGGCCAGCTAGGCGTCGTGACCGAGGCAACTTTGCGCATTCTACACAAACCCGAGGGCGCGCGTCCGGTTCTGGTTGGCTTTGACAGCAATGAGGTCGCAGGGGCTTGTGTCTCCGACATTATCAAGGCCGGGGTACTGCCCGTGGCCATCGAATTTATGGACCGTCGTGTGATCGAAGTGATCGAAAATTACGCACACGCGGGGTATCCCCTTTGTGAGGCCGTATTGATCATAGAAGTTGAGGGATCAGAGTCTGAGATCGACGCGCAACTGACCCTAATCCGTGAGATTGCAGAGCGTCATAACCCTGTCGAATTCCGCGAGGCACGCGATGGCGATGAAGCGTCGCGGATCTGGCTAGGACGCAAAAGCGCATTTGGCGCGATGGGACAAATCAACGACTACATGTGCTTGGATGGGACAATCCCAGTGTCCTCTTTGCCCATGGTCCTGCGCCGCATTGGTGAAATGTCCAAAGAATTCGGCTTGGACGTTGGTAATGTTTTCCACGCAGGCGACGGAAATATGCACCCGTTGATCCTGTTTGATGCCAACAAAGAAGGCGATCTGGCACTCTGCGAAGCATTTGGCGCAGAAATTTTGAAGCTGTGTGTTGAAGCGGGTGGCTGTTTGACCGGCGAACACGGCGTCGGAATCGAAAAGCGCGATTTGATGAGTTATCAATACGCGCCGAACGACTTGGCAGCACAAATGGCAATCAAGGACGTGTTTGACCCCAAGTGGCTTTTAAATCCCGCGAAGGTGTTTCCTTTGGATGTGTCGGACAGCCGTCGCACAATGCAGGTGGCCGCTGAATGAAACCGACATCTGAACAAGAACTCTCCGAATTGATCGCTGACGCCAAAACCCCCTTCCAGATCAAAGGGGGCGGCACGCGTTTGACGGGGCTGCTTGAAGCAAAAACACTCGACATGAGCGGCTTGTCCGGCATCACGCTCTACGAACCTGGCGCTTTGACACTTGTCGCCCAGGCAGGAACGACGATTGCTGACATTGAAATCGCTTTGGCCGCAGACAACCAGCGCCTCGCGTTTGAGCCTGCCGATCTACGCGATGTTTTAGGGACAACAGGCGACAGCACAATTGGCGGCGTTGTCGCCAGCAATGCGTCTGGCCCGCGACGTTTATCCGCGGGCGCGTGTCGCGACTTCATGTTGGGTGTGCGTTTTGTCGATGGTGCGGGCAACGTGGTCAAAAACGGTGGCCGCGTGATGAAAAACGTGACCGGTTATGATCTGGTCAAGCTGATGAGTGGCGCGCATGGAACGCTTGGGGTGCTGAGTGAACTGTCTTTGAAAGTTTTGCCAACAGTTGAGATGCAAGTGTGTTTGCGCTTGCCTGATTTGAACGCTGTGCAGGCGGTGCGCGCAATGTCTGCAGCCCTTGGATCCCCTTTCGAAGTGTCTGGTGCGGCGCGCAACGTGGATGGGATGGTTCTGCTGCGCCTAGAGGGCTTCGACGCATCTGTTCGCTATCGTGCGGCCAGCCTTATCAAGGTCTTAGCCCCATTTGGCGATGTTGAAATCGTTGACGATCAAGACATGTGCGCCACGATCTGGCGCGATATTCGCGATGCGCGCGGACTTATCGGGGCCGATGGAAATCTATGGCGCATTTCAGTCAAGCCAAGCGATGCGCCCCATGTACTAGAAGCCTTGAAACCCACAATGGCCCAACTGGATTGGGGTGGTGGTTTGATCTGGGCAGTGGTGCCAAGCGGAACGGATGTACGCGCTAAAATGGGTGTTTCAGGGCACGCGACCTTAATGCGTGCATCAAATGACGATTTTACCAGACTAGGTCGGTTCCATCCAGAACCTGCGCCACTTGCAAAAATCAGCATGGGTTTGCGCACACGCTTTGACCCTAAAGGCCTACTAAATCCGGGCCTCATGGGAGCCACATCATGAAGACTGAATTCACAGACCTGCAAATGCAGGATCCTGCAATCCAGCGCTCGAACAGCATCCTGCGGTCCTGCGTGCATTGCGGATTTTGCACAGCAACTTGTCCGACATATCAAGTGCTTGGCGATGAACTCGACAGCCCCCGCGGACGTATTTATCTGATCAAGGAAATGCTAGAGACAGGCCGAAAACCTGACGCAAAAACTGTTGGGCACATTGATCGTTGCTTGGGTTGTCTTGCCTGCATGAGCACATGCCCGTCGGGTGTGAACTACATGCATCTGGTCGATCACGCGCGCAAATATATTGAAGAGAACTACCAACGCCCCTTGAGCGAACGTGCGCTGCGCTGGATGCTTGCGCGCATTTTGCCCTACCCTATGCGGTTTCGCGTGGCCTTGCTTGGTGCAAAGATGGCCGGCCCCTTTGCACGGATAATCCCCGACAAGCGTTTGCGCGCAATGGTCGCGATGGTCCCGAAACAAATCCCACCCGTTAGCCGCAATGATGATCCACAAAGCTTTGCCCCCAAAGTTGCGCGCAAAAAGCGTGTCGCCTTGATGACAGGATGTGCGCAAAAGGCGCTGGATACAGATATCAACGATGCCACTATCCGCCTGCTGACGCGGCTGGGATGTGAAGTTGTCGTGGCAAAAGGTCAGGGCTGTTGCGGTGCACTGACCCACCATATGGGCAAGCAAAGCGAAAGCCACGCAGCAGCGGCTGCAAATATCAACGCCTGGGTTTCTGAAATGGACGGCGATGGTTTGGATGCCATTGTGATTAACACCTCGGGCTGCGGAACAACGATTAAAGACTACGGCAATATGTTTGCGGGCAATCCTTTAGAGGCCAATGCCAAACGCGTTGCAGCAATCGCAAAGGACGTGAGCGAAGTTCTTAAAGACCTTGATTTAGCGCAAGGTGGCGCGCCGGAAATGACCGTTGCTTATCATGCTGCATGTTCTCTGCAGCACGGACAGCAAGTAAAGTCAGCGCCTAAAGATCTGCTAAAACGTGTTGGATTCACCGTTGTTGAGCCAAAGGATAGCCATCTTTGCTGCGGCTCTGCGGGGACCTATAACCTTATGCAGCCCGAAATATCCGCGCAACTGAAAGAGCGTAAAATCACGACACTGATGGCCAAAAACCCTGACGTTATCGCAGCAGGAAACATCGGCTGCATGATGCAAATTGGGTCTGCTGCAGGCATTCCTGTCGTTCATACGGTCGAACTTTTGGACTGGGCCACAGGTGGGCCACGCCCCCCTAAAATGGACGTCGATCACACTGCACATAAAATTCCAAATTTGCGATGAATGCCATAATCTAGCCCTAACCCGCCTCTATACATCCCCCAACGTATTGGAGACGGCATGACGCGGGTCTTGTTTTTGATCTTTTGGGCTTTGGCCCTTTCCAGCAGAGCAAGCGCACAATCTAGCGGCCTAAAGCGGCTGAACACTGGCGATGAAACTCGCGGGTGGAAAGCGTTTGGGCGCATTGATGTGGCTGGCAAAGGGTTCTGCACCGGTGCATTGATTGCGCCCGATTTAGTGCTGACCGCTGCGCATTGCTTGTATGACCGTGATTCTGGCCAACGTGTTGAACATGAAGCCATGGAATTTCGTGCAGGTTGGCGCGATGGTCGCGCCTCTGCGTATCGCCACGTTCGCCGTGCGGTGGTTCATCCTGATTACATTTATGACGGCACCGCGACGACAGAACGTGTTCGAAATGATTTGGCTTTGATTGAGCTGGACAGCCCCATTCGCAACACAACCGTCATTCCCTTCGAGACGGCTGAACGCCCCGCAAAAGGGGACAAGATCGGTATCGTATCTTACGCGTTAGATCGCTCAGAAGCGCCGTCTTTGCAAGAATCCTGTCACGTCATGGCCCGTCAAAAAGGCGTTTTGATTATGTCCTGCGATGTGAATTTCGGGTCTTCTGGCGCGCCAATCTTTAGTATCGACAACGGCACCGCAAAAATCGTTTCCGTCGTTTCTGCGAAGGCCGAAGTGCAAGGCACACCTGTCTCCCTTGGCACCGCTTTGGAGGGCCCCTTTGTGCGGCTGCGCGCAGAACTTGCGGCGGGTCGTGGTCGCTTTAGCGTTGTCGGAACTCTGGAGAGCCGGGCCGCTGCTACGGCAAAAGGTCGTGGGGCTTCTGGCGCAAAGTTTGTGAAACCGTGATCCGTTTGATCCTAGCGGTCAGCCTTTTTTTGTCACCGTTTGGCGTGTTCGCAGAACAAAGCACCTCGCTTACAGCTTTGACACAAATAGGTGATTTCCTCGGCCTTGAAGCAGTTGGTCGCCTCGATAGCCCTGACGGATATTGCAGCGCGACGCTTATCGCTTCTGACTTGGTTCTTACAGCTGCACATTGCGTCTACAAGAAAAGCACAGGCCAACCCTACCAAGCCGAAGATCTCACGTTTCGCGCTGCTCTGACCGATGGCAAGGCACTGGCCAAACGCACGGCCTATCGCATTGCAGTCGATCCTGCCTATAGCCCCGGGAAACTTAGCTACGCGCGCGTGGTATCTGACATCGCACTCATATTGCTCGACGATCCTATCCCAACCTCTGTCGCAGATCCCTTTGCGCTGCATTCTGGTGACGCTATCGATGGGCCCGTCAGCGTTGTGTCCTATGGGCGTGGCCGCAACGAACAGATTTCGTGGCAAAAAGGGTGCAATATATTGGATCGCCACCGTGGTTTGGTGGTTTTGGACTGCAATGTCACCTATGGGTCTTCGGGCTTTGCAATCTTTGCATCCGAAAACGGACGTTATCGGATTTTTGAGATTATTTTCGCACTTGGCACGCAGAATGGCAAGCGCGTCGCCTATGGAATGGAGTTGGTGGAGCGTTTAGCCACGCTGAAAAAGAACATCCGCTCAACACCAATTCGTCGCATGAAAGCGAAACAGCGGGTCAACGTCAGCACCAAAAGTGCGCGCAAGACATCGCAAGCGCGGTTTGTGCGCGTCGGCGATTAATCTGTAATTGATCTGCACGTCAGGTCTTGAAACCGTTCTGAACCCTTCCCAAGTCAATAACATCGCAGCGCCAATGATGGGCTGCTGACACTGCTCGGTCCCGAATGGGAAGGCCATTTATATTGTTATTGCTCACGTGAGGATGACCCATGAGAACTTTTGATTTTGCTCCTATGCACCGCGCAACAATTGGTTTTGACCAAATTGCAGACATGATGGACCGCGTGATGTCCAAGGATGTCAGCACCAATTCATATCCCCCTTATAACATCGAAAAGACGTCCGATGACGGCTATCGCATCTCGATCGCGGTTGCAGGTTTCTCTGACGCTGATCTTTCGGTTGAAGTGAAAGAAGGCGCGCTGCTTGTCACCGCACGCAAGGTTGAAGACGAGGTCGAGCGCAGTTATTTGCACCGTGGCATCGCGACGCGCGCGTTTGAGCGTCGCTTCCATTTAGCCGACCACGTGCGCGTCACGGGGGCCAGCCATGAAGATGGTATGCTTCACATCGAGTTGACCCGTGAAGTGCCCGAAGCACTGAAACCACGTCAGATTGAAATCGCGCGCGCAAGCAGTGTGACAAAGGATGTGGTTGACGCCAAAGCAGTTAACTAACCAATCATCCTAGACGACGAAAGGCCCGAGCGCCTCCCACTCGAGCCTTTTTTCCGTTCTACTGGCTAAGCGAACCAGCAAGGCGCATCAATTTGATCGCTTCCGCGCGGTAGCCAAACCTGTCTTCGCCGCGCGCATCCGTCGCAAGTTTAACGGCGTCATTATAGGACCAATCGCTCAGTCGCTCGCTACTGCGCAACAGTTCACCAAAACCTGCAATAGCGGCTGCGAACGCCAGCTCTGTATCCGCCTCAAGCGCCGTCGGGATAGCACGTTCGACCAGCTGACTGTCCGCACCTCCTGGATTTTTGTAGCGTAGCTTTAGGTAGCCAAGTTCGCCCTCGGATCCACCCACGACACCTTCGCCATAACGCAGCGCGTCGACTTGACCTTGTGCACCAGTTGGGGTGAACTCATAGAGCGCGGTGACTTGGTGACCTGCCCCGATATCGCCAGCGTCGACCTTGTCGTTATTGAAATCCTCACGACGCAAAGCACGGGTTTCATAGCCGATCAAACGATATTCAGAGACGGTCGCAGGATTGAATTCCACCTGTATTTTCACATCACTCGCAATCGGGAACAACGCGCCAGTCAATTGATCCACCAGCACCTTCTGCGCCTCTGGCAGACTATCAATATAGGAAGCCTGTCCGTTCCCGTTCTGCGCCAAGGCTTGCATTGTAGCGTCATCCAGATTGCCACGACCAAAGCCCAGAACCGACAGGAACGTCCCACTGTCACGCCTGTCCGCAATGTAGTCTTTCAGCGCGTCAGGGTTGCTAAGGCCCACATTGAAGTCGCCATCGGTCGCTAGTAGAACGCGGCTAATTTCACCGTCGTCTTGCATCGCAGCTGCCAGCGTATACGCCTGTTGCAAACCCGCTTGCCCATTGGTGCCACCACCCGCGCTAAGGCGGTCCAACGCGCCAAGGATCACTTCGCGTTCAGAGGCCGCAGTCGGCTCCAAAACCTGCCCCGCACTTCCCGCATAGGCAACAATCGCAACTTGATCTTCGGCGCGCAATTGACCCAGCATGAGCCGCAAAGATTGTTTGAGCAAAGGCAGTTTATCAGGCTGGTTCATTGACCCCGATGTATCAATCAAAAACACCAAATTCAGCGCGGGACGTGCTGCGACCTCTGGCATTTCACCCTGCACCGCGATGCGCAACAGTTGGGTGTTTTCATTCCAGGGCGTCTGCATCATAGCAAGTGAGGTTGCGAATGCACCTTGCTCTGGGGCGGCGTAACCATAGGGGAAATAGTTCACCATTTCCTCGATCCGAACGGCAGCAGCAGGTGGCAATTGGCCGTTCATCAAGGACGACCGCACGATGGAATAGCTAGCCGTGTCGACGTCTACAGAGAAGGTCGACACAGGTGTTTCGCTGGTCACTTTCAACGTATTTTCTGGGGCGAACGCTTCCGTATCCTTCTCTGGCACAATCATTGGCGCATCAGCGACGAGGCCAGCAACAGGCGCGATACGCGTACGACTTGCTTGCTTGCTCATCATACGCGGCGCAGGTGCAGATATAGCCATCCCTACAGCGGCACTGTCGTCGACGGTGTCCATTGCGATTGCCTCTTCGACAACGATCACAGGTGCTTCCATCATAACCGCAGGTTCTGGTGCAAACACCACGGGTGGACCTTCGCGTAGAACTGGTGTGATCAGAACCAAGCCGAATGCGGCCAAAGCCGTCGTCGCAGTCAAACCTGCTTTTGAGGACAAAGCATTAAACATTGCACGTATTCCTTTTACAAACCCGCCCATTTTTGGGGCGTCATGTATAGGACGTACCGCGCTTGGTGTTCCTTGGCGCATTGCGAAATTTTCTTGGGCCAACACCAAATTTTCTGCGCGACGCTTCGCATCAGGCGCAGGGGTTGCGCGCGTAAAGGCGTGTTTAAGATCGTCTAGATCATCGCTCATTGCTCGCTCTCCTTGATCACTTTGAGGTGCTTTTTGACTTCACTCATACGCCAACTGACTGTACCCTCAGACACGCCCAGAACCTCCCCCACATCGCGGTGGTTCATGTCATCCATGACAAGCGCAACCGTATCACGCAGATCGTCAGGCAGGGTGCCAATTGCGCTCATCAGCCAGTCCTGCGCCTCGGCCTGTTCTTTGTTGGTCTCTGTTCGGTTCACTTCCCAATCGCCCCAGCCTTGCGCCGCTTTTGAACGCGTCACGGCACGACGTCGACGATCATGGGCCGCATTTACCGCGACACGGTAAAGCCACGTAGAAAATGCAGAGGCACCTTCGAAATGGATCAACTTAGCAGAGAGCGCGGCACAAATATTTTGGCACAGATCTTCGGCTTCGGCCTGCGAACCCATAAGGCGAAAACATAGACCAAAGAGGCGATCATAAGACCGCTCAATCAGCAGCGCGAAGGCTTGTGCATCCCCGCCTGCTGCGGCCAAGGCCAGCTCATTATCACCTGTGTTCATGCGCATTACGATCATAGGACGCGGGCGCGCCGTCAATCCTTGGAAAAAACTTTGAAATTAATCTGCGTCCCATTCGAACGCATCACCCTTGGCCCTAACGCAACCGATTGAAGGCAAGGCAAAGTGGCTGCCAAGCACACGTTGATTGCGCTCTGCTGCCTTGCCTAAAAGGTGGCGACGCGAGGCTTCGGCCTGCTCTGCATCCATGTCGTACTTGAAGTGCCATTCAGGATGGGCCATCTGCGCGGTCGTGTGCAACGCATCGCCTGTGATGATCGCCTCGGCATTATTGCTTTTGATAAGTACTGACACGTGACCCGGCGTATGGCCCGGCGTTGGAATGAGAGAGATATAATCGCCCAGCATATGTCCCCCACTCACACGTTCGGACTGGTTTGCCTCGACCACGGGCAGCACGCTTTTCTCATAGGCCTTACCCGCGTGAACGCTAAAGAATTCATCGTCTTCAGCAGGTAAAAGATAGCGCGCATTCGGAAAGGTCGGCACCCAGCGCCCATCAACCAAACGCGTGTTCCATCCGATATGATCCGTGTGCAAATGGGTGCACATCACATAATCCACATCCGCCACAGTGACCCCAGCGGCGGCAAGCGAACTCATGAAACGCGTCCCTTTGAGTTGATGCCAATCTGGCATGTTTGGCACGGTTTTGTCATTGCCCACGCATGCATCCACAAGGATCAAATGATCTGGCGTTTTCAATAGAAAGCCTTGAATGGGCAAGATCAACTTGCCACTTTGCGCGCAACATCCACCGGGCACGTGGGTTTCGATAATCGCGCGCACGTCCGGACCAGCGTTTGGAA
>NZ_JABBAM010000100.1:0-22437 GCF_018607965.1 Planktotalea sp. | reverse complement strand
TGGACACAAGTATGCGCCAAATTTCGACGTCTCCAATACGGCACAACATGACGTCTTCCTTTCCGTTTACTTTAAAATTGTAGGCAATGCGCTGAAACCTCTGAATCTGATCCGTTTCGCGCGCGTTGCACCGCTAGCAACTTTGTAATTCGGGAAACGTTCCAAGAATTTACGAACCGCAATCCGCCCCTCCATCCGCGCAAGGGTAAGGCCAACGCATGTATGCGCACCCCCTGCGAAAGCAAGGTGCTTGTTGGGTCGGCGATCCAGTTGCAAAACATCAGAGGTTTCGAACTGTTCAACGTCGCGATTGGCTGCACCAATGCACAAATGTAGATCGCTGCCCGCAGGGATAGAGACACCGTGGAGTTCCATGTCTTGGGTCGTCAAACGATTTCCAAATTGGTTCGGGCTTTCCATGCGTAGAAATTCATCAACAGCTGTGTTGTTAAGCGAAGGATCTTGGATCAAGCGCTCCCGCGCATCACGATCTTGATCGAGCAACCAAAGCGAACTGCCAATCAAATTCGTCGTCGTCTCATGCCCCGCATTCAGGATGAAGATACAGTTCTGATATAGCTCAACAGAGCTTAGCTGTCCCTCTTCGCTTTGGATCAAACGTGTCAGCACGTCAGTTTGTGGATCGCCTGGATTGACGCGCCGATCTGCAACGATCTCTGTCAGGAAAGCCACAAAGTCTAGGACTGCCCTGTTCCCAAGCGCTTCTTGCTCAGGTGTCAATTGCGGCTCTAACGCACCCAATATGGCCAGCGACCAGTCACGCAATGGGCCACGTTGATCACGCGGTATATCGAACAGGTTGCCGATAACTTCGATAGGGATTGCGCCCGCAAATGCTTCGATCAAATCGACCTCTGCATGGTCTTCCATTTCATCGAGTAGGTTATCAACCAAAGTGATCAAACCCGGTTCCATCGACGCCAACGCACGGGGTGTGAGCGCGCCCACCATGATCTTGCGAACCCGCGTGTGCAAAGGGGCGTCATTGAAAACCAGCGATGTCGTGTGGTGCTCAAACAAGGGTGCGGCGGTCCCGAATTTCGGGGTAAACACCTTTTTCTTATCTGAGATGAATCGCGTCGTATCGCGGTAAATCATGTCCAAATCTGCGTGACGCGAAATGATAAATGATCCATCAGGCTGCGCGCAAACGGGCGCTTGTTCACGCAGCCATGTGTAGTGTGGATAAGGGTCGTCGTGGAAACCAGTCGGCAGATTGGTCAGCGTAAAGCTCATGCTTTTTTGCTGGCGATCTGCGCAATGCCTAGGACGTTCAGAACTTTGGCTTCGATGTCGCCCGCATTCAATGCGGCCATCGCGTACATATCACGCGGATCCGATTGATTAATGAAGACGTCAGGCAAGACCATCGAACGGAATTTTAGCCCTGTGTCGAAAACACCTTCCTCTGCCAGAAGCTGAGCCACATGCGATCCAAAGCCACCAACAGCGCCCTCTTCAATCGTGATCAGTGCCTCGTGTTCTGCGGCCAGCTTCAAGATCATATCGCGATCAAGCGGCTTGGCAAAACGCGCATCCGCAATCGTTGGGTTGATCCCTTTTGCAGCAAGCGCGTCACAGGCGTCTTCAACCTCTTTCAAGCGCGTGCCGAACGAAAGGATCGCGACACCCTTACCTTCACGGATCATGCGACCTTTGCCGATCTCTAGTGGAATACCTTTTTCAGGCATCTCAACCCCAACGCCTTCGCCACGTGGGAAACGGAACGCAATGGGGCCCTCATCATGGGCCACCGCAGTCGCAACCATGTGGACCAACTCTGCCTCGTCAGCGGCTGCCATCACGGTAAATCCTGGAAGGTTTGTGAGGTAGGCGATGTCGAACGCCCCCGCATGGGTCGGACCATCCGCACCCACAAGTCCCGCGCGATCAATGGCGAAGCGCACGGCCAATCCTTGGATCGCGACATCGTGCACGATCTGATCAAAACCACGTTGCAGGAAGGTCGAATACATAGTGCAAAATGGCTTCATCCCACCAGCGGCAAGCGCAGCAGAAAACGTCACACCATGCTGTTCGGCAATTGCCACGTCAAAGCAACGGCTGGGATAGCGTTCCGCAAATAGGTTCAGACCTGTGCCATCCGGCATCGCCGCGGTGACTGCACAAATCTTGTCATCGACAGCAGCTTCTTTCAGCAGACTTTCGGCAAATACTTTGGTGAAGCTATGTGCGTTGGAGGCAGATTTTTTCTGCTCTCCCGTGATCATATCGAACTTGGCGGTCGCGTGGCCCTTGTCGCGCGCACGTTCTGCGGGAGCGTATCCTTTGCCCTTTTTAGTGATCACGTGGATCAAAACAGGACCAGTCGCGCGGGCATGCACAGTACGCAAAACGGGCAAGAGTTGATTCATGTCATGGCCATCAATCGGGCCAAGATAAGAGAACCCAAGCTGTTCGAATAGCGTGCCACCAACGGTCATGCCCTTTAGCATGTCTTTGGCGCGTTTGGCCCCTTCGCGGAAGGGTTCTGGCAGCAAACTGACCGCGCCCTTGGCAGCGGTTTTCAATTCTTGAAACGGTTCTTCCGCGTACAAACGGCTAAGGTAGGAGGACAGCGCACCAACAGGCGGCGCAATGCTCATCTCGTTGTCGTTCAGGATCACGAACATACGTTTTTTCAAGTGACCCGCGTTATTCATCGCCTCAAACGCCATGCCCGCGCTGATGGACCCGTCGCCAATCACCGCAATCGCATCGCCTAAACCACCGGGTGCTTCACCCCCTAGATCACGCGCAACGGCAAAGCCAAGAGCCGCTGAAATTGAGGTAGATGAATGCGCCGCACCGAAGGGGTCATAGATGCTTTCCGCACGTTTGGTGAACCCGCTTAGACCGTCCTTCATACGCAACGTGCGAATGCGATCACGACGTTCTGTCAGGATTTTATGGGGGTAACATTGATGGCCCACGTCCCAAATGATCTTATCCTTGGGCGTGTTGAAAATCGCGTGCAAGGCAACGGTCAGTTCCACAACACCCAGACCAGCACCCAAATGCCCACCTGTTTCCGACACCGCCGAGATCGTTTCAGATCGCAATTCCTGAGCGACACGCGCCAATTCAGCGTCAGAGAATTGCTTCAGATCACTGGGCCGATTTACACGGTCCAAAAGCGGGGTATTCGGGCGGTCAGACATAATACATGCCCTTTCGGTAACTATTCACGAGCGACGCTCGACAACAAAACGCGCGACAGTGCGCAGGTGATCGGCGTCGCTTCCATACACAGATAGAGCATCACAGGCCGATTCCACCAGCGTTTCGGCGCGGCGCTTTGCCCCGTCTAGGCCAAGCAATGAAACGAATGTGGCTTTGCCAGCCTCCGCATCTTTTTGGGCAGCCTTGCCGAGGGTCGCGGCGTCGCTGGTTACATCCAGAATGTCGTCTGCAATTTGGAAGGCCAGACCAAGCGCATCGCCGTAAGTTTTCAAAGGTCCAGCATCAGCTTGCGCAAGGGTTGCACCTGCCGTTGCAGACCATGTGATCAATGCACCTGTCTTGCCATTTTGCAGTTCTGTTATTTCGTCCAACGTCAGCGGAGTCGCCGCACTTTCAGCAGCAATGTCGAGCGCTTGGCCATAGACCATCCCAGCCGCCCCACTTGCGCGCGCAAGCGACAAGGCCAATTGCGACCGTACCAAAGCATCATCGTGACACGCGGGGTCACTCACCAGTTCGAACGCAAGCGTCTGCAACGCATCGCCACATAGAACTGCCGTCGCATCGTCCCACTTTACGTGGACCGTTGGCTGACCACGGCGCAAATCATCGTCGTCCATGCAAGGCAAATCATCGTGGACCAAGGAGTAGGCATGCAACGCTTCAATCGCGCAGGCAGGCCAGATCGCGCGATCCACATCGGCACCGCAAACACGCGCGCTTTCACGCACAAGAAATGCGCGCAAACGTTTGCCCCCCGTCGTCGCGTAGCCCATCGCTTGTACGATCGGCACTTGCGCAAAGCTGGACAGCACGCGTGCAAGATGCTGATCTACCGCAGCAGACCAACCCGTCATTTCGGATTGAAGTGTCACAGACCCTCGACTGGGGTCGTTCCTTTGGGCGCGCCATCACCATCAAACGTGATTGCCGCGACCTTTTCTTCGGCCTCTTTTAGTTTGGCCTCGCAGCGCTTTTTCAACAGCGCACCACGCTCATAAAGACCGATAGACTGCTCCAAAGGCACATCGCCACGCTCAAGCTGGCTGACCAATTGCTCTAACTCGCCCATGGCTTGTTCAAAGCTCATCTCTTGTACGTTTGCATCGCTCATGCGCTGGCCTCCATCAAAGCATCTACATGCGCGGCCACCGCTTCGGCCAGCGCATCCAAGTCATAGCCGCCTTCCAAAGCAGAGACCACACGCCCATCGCAAATTTCATCCGCAATTTTGCATAGTTCCTGCGTGAGCCATTTGAAATCATCCGTGGACCAATTGAGGTTCGCCAGTGGATCGTCTTGATGCGCGTCAAAGCCAGCGGAGATAAAGATCATCTCGGGCTTGAACGCACGCAAACGCGGAAAGGCTTCAGACGTATAAAGCGCGCGCATTTGATCGCCTGCGCTTTCAGGAGGGATCGGTAGGTTGACGATATTGTCATGTCCACCCTTGTCAGAGCGTTCGCCAGTCCCCGGCCAAAGCGGCATTTGCTGGGACGTGATCACCAACGCGCGTGCTTCGTTCCACAGCAGATCTTGCGTCCCGTTGCCGTGGTGCACATCGAAATCAACAACCGCGACGCGCTTGAGGCCGTGATGTTCCAACGCATATTTCGCACCAATTGCGACGTTGCCAAACAGGCAGAACCCCATAGGCGTGGACGTTTCACAGTGATGACCCGGTGGACGGATCGCAGCAAACGCATTCCCTGCCTCGCCACTCATCACCATGTCCACAGCTTTTGTCACAGCACCAACAGCGCGGAATGCGGCGTCAAGTGATCCCGGCGACATATGCGTATCCGCATCCAAAGCACGGCTGCCCACATTCGGCAAAGCGCTGCGCAAATCGGTAATGTGGCTTGCGGGATGACAGCGCATTATGTCGTCTTCGCTACCCATCGGTGCTTTGATGCGTTGCAGGTCTTTATCCTTCAAAGCACGCAGAATGTATTCCAAACGCGCGACTTGTTCGGGATGCCCAGCAGGAGTGACGTGCTCAAGGCAGTCTGGATGGGTAATGAGTGCGGTGATCATAGCGCGCTCCTATTTTATGCGATTAATCAGGTGCCAACATATAGCCAGCGCCACGCACAGTTTGCATATAACGCGGCTGCTTGGGATCAACTTCGATCTTGCGACGTAGGCGTGTGATTTGGACATCGACCGCGCGCTCTTGGGCTTGGCCGCGATCACGGCCCAATTCTTCGACCAGTTTCACGCGCGTAACGGGTTCGCCGACGTGCTTGGAAAAAATCCGCATGAGTTGCGCCTCGGTCGCAGTCAGGCGCACGATGTCATCGCCATTCCACATTTCGCCGCGCTCGATATCATAACGCACAGGGCCAAGGTGGAGGATCTTCGGTTTCGTATCTGCCGCCTCTGTTTCTGGCATACGGCGCAGGATCGCGTTGATGCGCAAGAGCAGTTCTTTGGGTTCGAACGGCTTGGGCAGATAATCATCCGCGCCTGCCTCTAGGCCCTCAATACGGTTCTCTGTTTCGCCCTTGGCCGTCAGCAACATGATCGGGGTTGTCGACGTCTTGCGTAGATCGCGCGTCAGGCTGATACCGTCTTCCCCGGGCATCATCACATCCAAAACAATCAAATCGAAATCAAGCCCTGCCAAGATACGGCGGGCGTGGGCGGCATCACGTGCAGAGGTCACCAAAAACCCATGACGCATCAGGAATTTCTGTAGCAATCCGCGGATACGTTCGTCGTCATCTACGATCAAAAGATGGGCGTCGGGATCACTCATGTGCTGCTTTCCTTTAGCGCACGGAACTTGCGGCGCATGCCTGGGTCCATCATTGCCTCAAGTACGGCACGAAATCCAGTGACGGCTTCAGGCCCTGCATCACGATATGCAGCGCGCATTCGGGCGCGTTGAGCACCTGATAGTTTATGTTCCAATTCGTGACCTGCTTCGGTCAGAAACAAATGGCGTTCGCGTTTGTCTGTGCGCCCCACGCGACTTTCGACCAGACCGTCTTCGATCAATGTGCGCAATACGCGGTTCAACGATTGTTTGGTTACGCCTAAAATGCCCAGCAAATTATTGACTGTCGTGCCCGGTGCGCGGTTGATGAAATGCACCGCGCGGTGATGCGCACGACCATATGCCATCTCTGCCAAAATGCGGTCGGGATCGGCAGTAAAACCCTGATAGGCAAAGAACATTGCTTCAATGCCTTGGCGCAATTGTTCATCCGTAAGGAACAAAAGCATGTCGCTATGTTGCGCAGTGCTTCGATCTGACATGGCACGCCTTTCAAAGTAGTTGAATAGATTATATGTCAGCTTTGTTGACTTTCCAACAACAGACTGGTAGCGATTCATAGTTTCGACGCAATTATATGTCCACATCGGTCGCAGTTGACGCAACAAATGGAAAAATGAAAGGAAGTCACTATGGCTGGATCTTATTCAGATCGCGACGGTAAAATCTGGATGGACGGCAATCTTGTCGATTGGCGTGATGCCAATGTGCATATCCTGACACACGCGATGCACTACGCGTCTTCCGTTTTTGAGGGCGAGCGTTGCTACAATGGCAAGATTTTCAAATCCCGCGAACATTCCGCGCGTTTGATCGCCTCTGGCAAGCTTATCGACTTTGATATTCCCTACACGGTTGATGAAATCGAAGCGGCCAAGCAGGCGGCACTTGATGCGAACGGTCTAAAAGACGCTTACGTACGCGCGGTTGCGTGGCGTGGTGCTGGCGAAGATATGGGTGTCGCGTCTTCCAAGAACCCTGTCCATATGGCCGTGGCCGTTTGGGAATGGGGCAACTATTACGGCGACGCCAAAATGAAGGGTGCCAAGCTAGATATTGCCAAGTGGAAGCGTCCTTCGCCTGAGACAGCTCCATCCCAAGCCAAAGCCGCTGGTCTTTATATGATTGCGACAATGTCCAAGCACGCGGCAGAGGCAAAAGGCTGTTCCGATGCGATGATGTACGATTACCGAGGCTACGTTGCCGAGGCGACAGGCGCGAACATCTTCTTTGTGAAAGACGGCGAAGTGCATACGCCAATTGCAGATGCCTTCTTGAACGGGATCACGCGTCAGACTGTTATTGGCATGCTCAAGGATCGCGGGATCACAGTGAATGAGCGCATCATCATGCCTGACGAAGTTGAAGGGTTTGAGCAGTGCTGGCTAACGGGTACAGCTGCAGAAGTGACGCCAGTGGGTCAGATCGGTGACTACACGTTTGAGGTTGGCGCGCTGACGCGTGAGATTTCAGAAGCCTATGAAAAGCTTGTGCGTGCGTAAAAGACCCTCAAATAGAACATGAAAAAGCCGGCCCTTCAGGGGCCGGCTTTTTTATTTCAGACGCGTGAATTTTCTAGAAAATTCGGATCACTGCGGGCTCATACCGCGCAGCTTTTCTGAACGGCGGCGCAACAATTCGACAACTGTCAGCAACGCGATTGAGATGATCACAAGGATCGTTGCGACTGATAAAATCGCGGGGCTGATTTGCTCACGAATACCATTCCACATCTGACGTGGGATCGTCTGCTCATCAAGGCCACCCACGAAAAGCACGACAACAACTTCGTCGAACGATGTCACAAAAGCGAAAAGCGCACCCGAAATCACACCCGGCAAGATCAAAGGCATTTGCACCTTAAAGAACGTGCGCGCGGGGCTTGCACCCATGTTCGCTGCGGCCCGTGTCAGTGAGTGATCAAAGCCAACCAAAGTCGCAGTAACCGTAATGATAACGAACGGAATACCCAAGGTCGCATGCGCAAGGATCACGCCAAGATAAGGAATGCCCCAGTCTTGGATGCTGATAGACGAATAGAAAAAGAATAGACCCGTTGCTGTAATAATGATCGGAACAATCATCGGTGAAATCAGGATCGCCATGATAATGCGACGGCCCGGCATTTCAGGACGTGACAGACCAAGCGCAGCAACTGTACCCAATGTCGTCGCAATCACCGTTGCGAAGAAGCCAATGATAATCGAGTTCTTGGCAGCATTGATCCACGCCGCATTGTTCCAAGCATCTGCCCACCAACTAGAATCGCGGACCGCATCAGGTTCGTTCATGCCAAACGTCAGCAACAGATCATACCAGCGCGTTGAAAATCCAGTTGGATCAAACTTGAGCATCTTTTCTGTGAACGTAAAATATGGCTCGGCGTTAAAGCTAAGCGGGATCACGATCAGGATCGGTGCAATCAAGAACAGGAAGATCAGCGCACAGATCGTCAGATACGTATAGTGCCAGACGCGTTCAAGCGTGGATGCATGTGTAGGAAGAGCCATATCGCGTTACCCCAGTTTCAGGTTGTCGATGCCGATAAGGCGATCATAGAGCCAATAGAGCAGCAGAACCGCCCCCAGCAGAATTGCAGCCAAAGCAGCGGCCAAGGACCAATTCAGCGACTTGGTCATGTGGAAAGCAATCAAGTTCGAGATCAGCTGACCATCCGCGCCACCCACCAACGCAGGGGTGATGTAGTAACCAACAGACAAGATAAAGACCAAGAGCGCACCCGCTCCAATCCCTGGAACTGTCTGTGGGAAATAGATTCGGCGAAACGCGGTCCAACTGGTCGCGCCCATAGAGCGTGCCGCGCGCACATAGCTAGGGTTGATCATGCTCATCACAGAGTACAAAGGCAGTACCATGAAAGGCAGCAAAATATGAGTCATCGCAATCACCGTACCTGTCTGATTGTACATCATCTGAATACGATTTTCATCTGCGAGGATACCCGTCGCCACCATAGCATCATTCAAGACACCCTGACTTTGCAAAACGATCATCCAACTCGTCGTGCGCACTAAAAGTGATGTCCAGAAAGGCAGCAAAACAAGGATCATCAACAAATTGGATTTGCGCATCGGCAACGTGGCCATCAAATGTGCTATTGGGAACGCCAGAAAGAAACAAATGACGGTGATCATCAGCGACAAGATCAAGGTACGTTTGAAGAGCGTCACATAGACCTGACGGTTCTCAGGCACCATTTCAACAGAGCCATCATCAGCCCGTTTGCGATCCAAAGCAGCAAGGTAGAAATTCACCGTCACAGCACTTGAGGCCGTGCGCATCGCTTGCCAAAGACTTGGGTCAGCCCAGTCCTCATCAAGATCAATGATCGATTCTTTGAATGGCGGTGCCAGTTTTTTAGCCTTACGCGCAGCTTTAGTGAACATGGAGCGCGAGCCAGACAATTCGTAATTGATGCGCGTGCCGGCTTGGCCCGGCGCTTTCAACTCACGCAGGACCAACAAGTCAGCAGCAAGAGCGGCATAAGCCGTTTCATCAGGGTCCGTGCCTTGGGGGTTTTCCTCAAACCATTCAGCAAGATTGGTCATGATCGGCGTACTGACGCCTGTGCCAAAGTCTTTAGAAATTGTGAAGCCGGTGTTGCTCACCGACTTATAGAGCATCTGCCCAATCGGAAAGATGAAGCTGACAACGATGAACGCCAACAGCGGCAACACCAAAAGGAATGCGCGTCTTTTGGCTCTGGATTGAGCATGCGCCAGCGCTTCTTTAAGCGGCTTGCCGCCTACAGTTGTCAGCATGCTAGGTCCCATCGTGTTGTAAAATTCTTTTGCTCAGCGTTTATATCGCCGAAGGAATAGCCCCGCCTGTCCAGTGCAGACGGGCGGGGCCAAAGATCGCTTACTTCGCCAACCAAGCGTTGAAACGCTCGTTCAGCTCTGCGTCTTTGTCGACCCAGAACTCGAAGTTGTTGACAAGAGCGTTGCCGAGGTTTTTAGCAGCCGTTGGCATGTGTGGTGCCATGTCTGTTATACCATCGGAGTACTTGCCAACCAAAGCGCCAGAAGACTTACGTGCTGGACCATAGGAGATCCAAGACGCCTGATCCGCCAAACGCTGAGTGTCTGTGGAAAACGCGATGAACTTCAAAGCTTCTTCTTTGTTTGGCGCACCCTTTGGGATGACAAACAAATCGAAGTCGAGGATCTGACCGTCCCAAACAACTTCCAATGGCTGGTTCTCAGCAATTGCCGCGTTGAAGATACGACCATTATACGCAGTGGACATCACAACTTCGCCGTCTGCAAGAAGCTGTGGTGGCTGTGCGCCTGCTTCCCACCAAACGATGTCAGCTTTGATGCTGTCGAGCTTAGCGAATGCGCGATCTACGCCTTCGTCTGTGTCGAGTACTTCATAGACTTCTGCCGCAGGAACGCCGTCCGCCATCAAAGCCATCTCAAGTGTTGCTTTTGCAGACTTGCGCACGCCGCGCTTGCCTGGGAAGCCAGCTGTGTTGAAGAAGTCATCAATGCTGTCAGGTGCTGTTGGGTTGTTGTCTTTGTTATACGCAAAAACAGTGGACCAAACGATGTTCGCAACTGCGCAATCCTGAAGCGCGCCTTCGATGAAGTCGTCTGCTGCAGATGTGCCGTCAGGTGCTGCTGGCAGCATGGACAGGTCGATCTCTTCCAAAAGGCCTTCGTCGCAAAGACGTACAGCATCAGAGAATTCAACGTCAGCCACGTCAACTGTGACGTTGCCCGCTTCAACCTGAGCTTTGATAGGTGTCGCTGGGTTGTCGGAATCAACAGAATTGATCGCGATACCTGTCTCGGATGTGAAAGGCTTGTGATATGCCTCGACCTGGCTCTTTGTATACGAACCACCCCAAGACATAACTGTGACTTCCTGAGCGGACGCCGCGAAAGCTACGCTGGTCAGGGCTGTCGCCAAGAGTGCTGTTTTAAGTTTCATTATAGTCTCCCTAGTTACCTATTATTTTATTCGAGGTTTGGGTCATAGGTTTTACTCAAACCCTTTGAAAACCGCGGTCCGCTGGGCGATCCACGGCTTATCCAAGAATTATGCGTCTAGCGCGCGGCAATCATCCGCCATCCAGCCGATCTCAATCTCACTGCCCGGCTCAAGACGCACTTGATCAGGGGCATTACGTGATTTGATGATAAAGTCTTCTTTGCCAGCAACGCGCAAACGCGTGCGGAAAATATCGCCCATGTAGATGAACTCAAGAACTTCGGCCTTCAGCGTATGCGCATCAGCACTTAGGCGTTCTTTGTTGAACTCGACGCGCTCTGGACGGATGGAAACGCGTGTGCGTTCGCCCGCTTTGGTCACGTTCACGGGCTTACAATCAATCAGACCACCGCCATCAAGCTGAACCAACGCAATACCGTTCTTGATCTCTTTCACCACGCCCTCAAGCGTGTTGTTCTCGCCAATGAACTGCGCAACGAAACTGTTGTCGGGGCTTTCATACAATTCATCTGGTGGCGCAAGCTGCTGAATGCGACCGTCTTCAAAGACGGCAACACGATCAGACATAGTCAGCGCTTCGGTCTGGTCGTGCGTCACGTAAACAACCGTGATGCCCAGATTTTCAGCAATGCGCTTGATTTCGAATTGCATGTGCTCACGCAGCTGCTTATCCAGCGCGCCAAGCGGTTCGTCCATCAAAACAAGATCGGCTTCAAACACCAAAGCGCGCGCGAGGGCGACACGTTGTTGCTGACCGCCAGAAAGCTGGGCAGGACGGCGACCGCCGAAATCGCCCATTTGTACCATCTCAAGCACGTGCTTCACTTTTGCTTCGCGCTCTGCTTTTGGGATCTTACGAACCTCAAGCGGAAAGCTAAGGTTCTCTGCAACAGTCATATGCGGGAACAAAGCGTAGTTTTGGAAAACCATGCCGATGCCACGCTTATGCGGTGGGATGTTGTTAATCGGCTGTCCATCAAGGCGAATGTCGCCGTGGGTCGCCGTTTCAAAACCAGCCAGCATCATCAGGCAAGTCGTCTTGCCGGAGCCAGATGGGCCGAGCATCGTCAGAAACTCACCCTTGGGCATTGAAAGGTTAAGATCTTTCACGACGAGGTTTTCCCCGTCGTAGCTTTTCTGAACGCGGTCGAATTCGACAAACGCGCCGTCAGTGTGACTATCGGCCAAAAGAGGCTCCCTTGAAACATCCAGCAAGTTAGCCCTGCATTTTCCCAGCGGAGTAAAACGCGGGTGGTTACACAACGCAACCAATAAGCCATCACATTTGTTAGAAACTTGAGATAGCAGTCAAATAGACTGAAAAAGCGACGGTTTGCAGATCAATTCCGCACAATCCAAACGGGCATTGATCGCATCAGCTTGTGTTAGGCGTTCAGAATCACTCAATTTCACTTGCTATGTTGCTCAATAAGCATCTGCGCCGCCGCGTGCCCCCAAAGCGCGTAAGTGTTCGCGCTGGGGTGATATCCATCCGCCGCCATCGCGCTGCGCTCAAAAGGGATATCAATCTTCAAATGATGTGCATCAGATTCCGCTTGCAGATCACGTTTCAGCGCTTCATCCATCCGCGTTGCATGTGCACCAATCACCCAAGCCAACAGCTTGGGCAATGCCGCAAAATGTTGAAGCGGTGGTACGGCCGTCAACAACATCGTCTTAACACCAAACTCTTTGCGCAACACTTGTCTAAGTTGGGCTTGCCGTCGTTGCCATGTCGCGATCCGCGTAAAACGCACAGCATCATTCACGCCCAGCGCAACAAGCGTGATATCAAAGTGCTGGCCCTTGATACCCTCCAAAAAGCCCTGCGCATCGTTCGTCGTTGCACCGCTTTTGGCGATCAAAGTCCACGTGATTTCAAAATGTTTGGACAGCTCTTTGATCGTCTGACCGCTTAACGCATCTGATTGATGGGCAACCCCAACCCCCGCCCCAGATGAATCCCCTAGGATCAATAATCGCAGCGCGGGCCCGTTCCCCAGCGTCCCACGTCGCGCCCCGTCCGCTTCTGGCAAAACGAGTGTGCGGCGACGCACCATGACACCCTGAACTGCCAAGATGGGCAGCAAAATAATCCGTGCGACAAGATCCCAAGCGGGCATGTGCTACTCTTGCTTCTTGCGCCAACGGATCACGGGTCCAATCCGTAGGCTCGTTCCCGTCTCCGTGCGAGTGCGTGTGCGCAGTACCGGAGTATTCTCAGATGAATTCCCACGACCCTCGCGCAACACGATGTACAGGCCACTGCCTATGATAATTGCTGCTCCGATCAATGTTGCGGTATCCATCGTCTCTTCAAACATCAACACGCCGAACAAGCTGGCCCAAATGATCTGCGAATACTGCATCGGCGCGACGATCACCGCCTCGCCCGCTTTATAGGCTGCGATTACTAAAGATGACGCCAAAAGCACCATGATCGACATGACCGCGATGCCTGCCATATGCTCTAACGGCATCGGTGCGTAGACGAATGGCAAAGCCGCACCCATGATTACAAAGTTGGTCATCATCGGAAAGATCAACAGAACAACGCTGCGTTCGTCCTTACCAATCTTGCGCACAATGATCGACGCCAACGCACCGCCAACAGCAGCAACCAATGCGGCAGCGTGACCCAAATTCAACGGCTCAGCACCGGGGCGCAGCACTACCAGAACACCGCATAGGCCGACCAAAACAGCAACCCAACGGCGCAAGCGCACAACTTCGCCCAAGATGGGAATGGACAGAATTGTGATCAACAAAGGGGCCGCAAATAGGATCGCGTAAACCTGTGCCAAGGGCAGTTTGGAAAACGCGTAGTAGGCCGACACACCCGTGGCCGTCGTCGCGGCTGTGCGCAATGCAGTCCACCACGGATGACGCGGGCGCAGGTTGCCAGAGCTCGGATCCTGGATCAGCATCAACGTGACCCACGGAAACCCAAAAAGCACGGACAGGAAAACGATCTGAACAGGGGAATAATCAGCGCCCAGAATTTTAACGATCACGTCATGGGTCGAAAAAATCGCAAACGCGAGAAGCGCAAGTAAAGCACCTTTTGTATTATTGCTCATGATCGTGTGTCCTGTCTGCGCGCGTGTTACCGCAAACATCACGAAGAGCAGCTCCAAGGCAACCCCCGCGGGCTGCCTTGGGCCAAAATGTGCTTAAACTTTTAGAGGGATGCGTCGAGTGCCGCCAAGATCGCATCGCCCATTTCAGTGGTCGACACTGGCTTCCCGTCGCCTGCCTGCATCAGGTCCGCTGTGCGAGTACCGTCTGCCAGAACCTTTTCAACAGCCGCTTCAAGACGATCCGCTTCCGCACCCTGATCAAAGCTGTAGCGCAACGCCATCGCAAAGCTAAGGATACATGCGGATGGGTTCGCTTTGCCCTGACCCGTGATGTCTGGCGCGGAACCGTGTACGGGTTCGTACAGCGCTTTCGGGCGACCGTTATCCATTGGCGCGCCAAGGCTGGCAGAGGGCAACATACCCAAAGATCCTGTCAGCATCGCAGCGCAATCGCTTAGGATATCGCCAAACAGGTTGTCCGTGTAGATCACGTCAAACTGTTTCGGGGCACGCACCAACTGCATCGCGCCGTTATCCGCATACATGTGGGACAACTCGGCCTCTGGGTAATCCTTGGACACCTCAGTCACGACTTCGCGCCACAAAATGCCGCTTTCCATAACGTTGGCTTTTTCCATGGAACACAAACGCTTGTCACGCTTCATCGCCAGTTCAAACGCTGCACGTGCGCCGCGCTCGATTTCGGCTTCTGTGTAACGCTGCGTGTTAATGCCAACACGCTGGTTGCCCTCTTCAAAGATACCGCGTGGTTCGCCAAAATACACACCAGACGTCAGTTCGCGCACGATCATGATATCAAGGCCAGACACCAGTTCCGTCTTCAGCGAAGAGAACTCTGCAAGCGCGTCAAAACACTGCGCAGGACGCAAGTTCGCGAACAGGTCCATTTCCTTGCGCAGGCGCAAAAGACCGCGCTCAGGCTTAACCGAAAAGTCCAGATCATCATAAGCAGGACCGCCAACAGCACCCAGCAGAACAGCGTCCGCCGCCTGTGCCTTGGCCATTGTTTCGTCTGTCAAAGGCGTGCCGTGCTTATCGTATGCAGCGCCGCCAACAAGGTCTTCGCTGACGTCAAAGTTCAGGCCGCGCTTGTCGCCATACCATCCGATGATGCGCTCGACCTGCGCCATAACTTCGGGGCCAATGCCGTCGCCGGCCAGTATAAGAAGGGATGGGTTGCTCATAGCATGCGTTCCTGAATGGGTTAATCTGTTGCGATGTGGCCTACCGAGAAGGGCGTGAAGGGTCAAGGTTTGGCGGGTTTGAAGATGCTTGAAATCTCAGCCTCTAGAATGTCCCAGACCCGTTTGATCCGAGGGGTGCTGCGCATCGCCTCTGGCGCCGCCAGCCAGATTGGCAGCGGGTCTAATGGTAAATCAGGGAAAAGCTGTTCTACGCCCGGATCGCGTCTTGCCATCAAAGACTGCGTAAATCCAATGCCGCATCCCCCCCGCACCAATTCCCAATATGTATTCTGATCATCACAGCGCACGTCGAAAAAATCCCGTGTCACAGGCCAGCCCATAGCGCGCATGCCTTGGATAATACGATCGTCACGATCATAGCCGATTATCGAATGTTCCATCAGCGCCTCTATCGTTTTGGGTGTGCCGTGTTTGGCCAGATAGGTTTTGGCTACGTACACACCAAGTTTGGCTTCCGCGATCTGCTTGGTGATCACATCCAATTGCGTGCTGCGATACATGCGCACCGCGATGTCAGCCTCTCGAAACAACAGGTTTTCGCTGGCATCTGAAGGTACAAGTTCGATTTGGATGATAGGTTCTGCTTCTCTAATCTGCAAAATGACTTGGGGCATTACATGACGCGCCATAACTTCGCTTGCTGTAATTCTGACGGTTCCCTGCATCCGATCATCACGACCCGCAGCGCGCAGATTCAATTGCCCAAACGCGTCACGCATCGCGCGCGCGGGTTCAAGCAAACTTTCCCCTGTTGGCGTCAATGTAAAACCACGGGGCTGACGATCAAAAAGGCGCAGGTTTAGCTGATCTTCAAATAATTTGATCTGACGGCCCAACGTGGGCTGGCTTTGGGAAAGCTGGCGCGCAGCACCAGAAAGCGAACCTGTTTCAGCAACCGCAAGAAACGCCCGCACAAGCGACCAGTCGAAGTGAGAAAGAGAATCATCCATTCATTAATGAATACAAGATGTAGAAATTTGGTAAATGTGCGTTCTTCATTGAATAAGCCATTCTAGGTGCAGACATCATGGAGAATGAAGATGACACAAACAGTTTTGATCCTCGGCCCAACAGGCCGCTTTGGCAGCCACGCAGCACTCGCGTTTGAAAATGCAGGTTGGTCCGTACGTAAATTTGATCGCAAAACAGATAACCTAGCCGTGTCCACGCGCGGTGTGGATGTGATCGTGAATGGATAGCATCCACCCTACCCCAAGTGGGATAAGAAAGTGATGGCGATGCAACCCCCAATCCAGCGCGCTGCGCTAGCCAACAATGCAACCGTCATTATTCCGGGCAATGTCTATGTGTTTGGTCCCAGCACTAAAGCCCCGTGGTCGCAACATTCCCCACACCGCGCAACCAACCCACTCGGAAAAATTAGGATCACGCTAGAGCAAAGCTATCGCGATGCAGGTCTGCGCACGATCGTTCTACGCGCTGGCAACTTCTTGGATACGCAAGCCTCAGGAAATTGGTTCGACAAAATTTTCGCACCAAGCCTGAACAAGGGCGTGCTGACCTATCCAGGTCAACTGGGAATTGATCAAGCGTGGGCCTACCTGCCTGATCTCGCCAAAGCAGCCGTTATGTTGGCAGAAAAACGCGATGATCTTGCGACGTTCACCGACGTGCCGTTTGCCGGCTACACATTCAGCGCAGAAGCCCTCGCCAGCACTATTTCAAAAGCGCGCGGTCATGACGTTTGGGTCAAGCAAATGGCGTGGTGGCCACTTCGCCTTGCTTGGCCCTTTATGGCTGACATGAAGTATCTGTTCGAAATGCGTTATCTCTGGAACACGCCACATAGCCTTGACGGCAGCCGCTTTGACGAGTTGCTGCCAGATTTTGAGGCAACACCAGCACAAGAGGCCCTGCGCCAAGCGACAGCATTTGTTGAAATGCCAAGGGATCGCAAAACCAAGGCTATCACAGCGGCGGCCTAAGTTGCATCCAAACCATCCTGTGAAGACTGGCCTGCTCTGCCGCTTCGCGGAGCGGGCCAGTGGTTGGCCAAACCACCTCTGCTTGCTCAACTTTCCACTCCGCACTTGGCAACACATACGACACGCGCATCGGCCCCGCTTTTTCCCAGATCACTGTTGCATCGGACCCCATCGGGCTGGTGGGCTACGGGTCTTGAAGGCGTATATCCCGAAGCAAACTTGCGATCGCGACGCGATCCCCTGCACCTGCGTTCGGATCAAGATTTGCATTGCCCATTACGACAAACCGACCTTTAGGAAATTGACCATATTCGCTTGACATGATCGCACTCACCAACCCAAGTTGAGCTGCGTTTCGTAAGCCGTTCAGGTCCTCTGGGCCATCAAAAACGGGCGTTTGATTTTGGAACAATATCAACCTGACAGGGTTTTGGTTCGGATCACGAACCACCACCACCCAAAGACCCTGCGAGACGACCTTTTGAATATCCCGTGCGTCCACCGATGGGAACGCCAAGCCCAGACTGTCCAAAGGCATTCGCGCATTAGGAATATCCTCCCAAAGCAAATCCCCAAGTTGAAATTCCAGTTCAACCGGATGCTGGGACAGCAACAACATCGCCCCCTCGCCCGCATAACGCGCCCATGACTGCCGATCGCCATCTCGCCCGTCACCATCCAGATCGTGTCTTGTAACCGCCATCGAATTTGGCTGCACAGCAAATGCAAACTTATAGCCAAGCGCAACTTTCAGGGCATTGGCTGCGCGCATCTCAAGATCGAAATCAACCTTCGTGAGCAGCAAAATATCGGGACGTATCGCATCATTGATCTGCATAAGGGCCCCGATCTGATCATCTTTGCCACGCTCAATATCGCGCAACAAAAGTCCCGGCCCTTTGCGCGTCAGTTCAGCATGAAGCGTGGCAACGCGAAAGCCCTCCGCGGCCAGCGCGAAGGGCATCAGAGTAAGGCATACGAATAGGATTAGGCGTGCTGTGCAGCATCAGATTGAGCGTAAGCACGGCGACGCTTTTCTTCGATCATTTCCGCAACCCGACCCATCGCTATACCGCGCATGATCATGCTTGCTGGAAGGAATGCCCATGCGCTCATTGTCCAAATCAGAGTTTGCGGATCATCCATCGAAAGATTGGTTACGAGATCCGTTGCAGTTTTCACCACCGCTAGGATCAAGAATGGCAGCAAAAATCCAAAGATAATGTTAATATTCGCATCACGCTTTAGACGCACCAAAACATCACCACCGCCAGTCGGGTCGAATAGTGGAAGATTGATCCAAACATTGAACGCACCATTCTTGGAGGGCCAATTGGCCACGCGGACAAGAAAGATAAAGATCACCAAAGAGAGTAGTGAGACAGAGTAGGCAAGCCCAGCACAAGTGCGCACAATCTCGACCAATTCAATTGATGCATTTTGATCCAGCATGAGAATGATCAAACGGACAGGCGAATACGGAACGTCCATCGCTTGACCCAGCGTATCGCCCCAATGTTTGATTGTCAGGGTCAGGTCAGTCGGGGCAAACACACCTTTGCAGACCAAAGACAACACCGCGACAATTGCAAAGATCGTTACAAAACGGTGCCTATTAAAGGGTGCTGCAAATCGAAACTCAACGATTGACGGAAATTTGAAGAAATATTCAGAGAATGTGAAGAAGGCGGCCAAAACTGCGAAGAATACCACGAACAAGCTGTTCTCACCCACAACCCCAGATAGGACCGCAGAAGGTGTGATGACAAGAAACCACACGAGGACTGCACGCATGACTGCGCCAAATATGTTCGTAACCACTTCGTTTCTCTTCAACTTGGACGCTGTCGATACGATGCCGACCGCTTATTCCAACTTGAGCCGTTCCCTAAAGAACGTATGCCTCGATCTCGCCTCATTTGTGCCTTGATCGAGCCAGTATCTCAAGCTGCCTCATCATTAAGCTTAACCATTAGGGCCAAATGAGGGCTGAACTGGTGCGAGATTGCATCAATTGCCGCACAAGAAAAAGGCACCAAAATATCAATGCACTACATGTTGTGGTTCATGTAATTTCGACAGCTTCGATGCAAGTTATTAGGGCGAACTGTTTCGAAATTGAATATAAATGCTCCGAGCCGCGTTAACCATTTTCGCGAGCACGGCAAGGCTAGTTTTTCATAGCCTTGCCTGTTTTTTAAGCGTCGAGTTGTCTTAAACCCAAGGGCGCGCAGCGCTGGCGCTGGCTTCGAATGTATCGATTGAGCTGATTTTTTCCATAGTCAGGCCAATGTCGTCCAAGCCCTGCAGCAAGCAATGCTTTTTAAAGCTATCAACTTCGAACGTGAACACTTCGCCATCTGACGTGGTCACGGTCTGCGCAACCAGATCAATATCCATCCGTGCGTTGGCGCCTTTTTCGGCGTCCTTCATCAACACATCAATCGCTTCACGTGGCAGAACAATTGGTAGAATACCGTTCTTAAAGCAGTTGTTGTAAAAGATGTCCGCGAAGCTTGTAGAGATCACAGACTTGATCCCGAAGTCTGCAAGCGCCCATGGAGCATGCTCACGCGAAGAGCCGCACCCAAAGTTATCGCCCGCAACGATGATCTGTGCTTCGCGATACGCTGGCTTGTTCAGAACGAAATCTTCGATCTCTTTGCCGCTGCGATCAAAACGCATTTCGTCAAACAGGTTCGCACCAAGGCCAGTACGTTTGATTGTCTTCAAGAACACCTTCGGGATGATCATGTCTGTGTCGATATTCACCAGCGGCATGGGTGCTGCGATACCGGATAGGGTGTCGAATTTTTCCATTGTCGTTTCCTTTGTCGCATCTGCGCGGTCCGCAGTGCTGTTTGGAGTATTTTGTGTGCGTGGCTGTTTGGCTGGGTTGGTGTCCTTAACGGCAGTGCTTGAGGCAACAACGCTGCCCTCTGGACGTTGCCATAACTGACTACGCGCCCAGCGCCCTGATTTGGTCGCCCCTTGGATTGGACCGATGACGCCCTGCTTTGACAGATCAACCATCAACGCATTGGCTTGGTCAATTTGCAGACCAAGCTGTTGGGCCATCGAAAACACCGAGAAATTCACACGGTGCTTCGCTTGGTCCAATGCCATCTTCATCGCCAAAGCAGGATAGGCCGCTCTGGACGCTGTCCCCACAGTTGCAGCGCCCGCCGGAAGGGCAGGCATCAGGGGCGCGGTCATCGCGCTCCCGAGCAACTGAAGAAAGCCACGCCGTTTCATTAGCTGAACTCACGAATGTCAGTGAGACGGCCTGTGATCGCAGCAGCCGCAGCCATCGCAGGGGACACAAGATGTGTGCGCCCTTTGTAGCCCTGACGGCCCTCGAAATTACGGTTCGACGTCGCAGCGCAACGCTCGCCCTCAGCCAACTGATCAGGGTTCATCGCAAGACACATAGAACAGCCCGCAAGGCGCCACTCAAAACCGGCCTCTTTGAAGATGTCTGCAAGACCTTCTTCTTCGGCCTGCGCCCGCACAAGACCAGAGCCCGGCACGATCATTGCGCGCATGCCGTCTTTGATCTTCTTGCCTTTGACGACCTCTGCAACAGCGCGAAAATCTTCGATACGACCGTTTGTGCAAGATCCAATAAAGACTGTGTCGATTTCAATGTCAGTCAGCTTTTGACCAGCAGTCAGACCCATATAGTCAAGCGCGCGCTTTACGGCCTCAACTTTACCACCCTCGAAATCATCAGGGGACGGAACAACGCCAGAAATCGGCAGAACGTCCTCTGGGGATGTGCCCCACGTTACGCTTGGCTCGATCTCCGCGCCATCAAGTGTAACGACCTTGTCAAAATGCGCACCTTCATCAGTGAACAAAGTGCGCCAGTATGTTTCAGCCGCTTCCCATTCTGCACCCTTGGGGGCGTGTGGGCGACCTTTGCAGTATTCATACGTCTTCTCGTCAGGCGCGATAAGACCCGCGCGCGCGCCGCCCTCAATCGCCATGTTGCAGACCGTCATACGACCTTCCATGGACAGATCGCGAATGGCTTCACCGCAATATTCAATGACATAGCCAGTACCGCCAGCCGTACCCGTCACACCAATCACGGACATCGTAATGTCCTTGGCCGTCACACCTGGCTTCAACTTGCCAGTGATCTCGACCTTCATGTTCTTGGACTTCTTTTGAATCAACGTTTGTGTCGCAAGAACGTGCTCGACCTCGGATGTACCAATACCATGTGCAAGCGCGCCAAATGCGCCGTGGGTCGCCGTGTGGCTATCGCCGCAAACAACGGTCATGCCCGGAAGCGTCCAACCCTGCTCAGGTCCAACGATGTGAACAATGCCCTGACGCACGTCAGACACGGGATAGTAGTGAATGCCAAAGTCCTTGGCGTTCTTATCCAGCGCGTCCACTTGGATTTTGCTTTCCACGTTGTCGATGCCTTTGACACGGTCCAGCGTCGTAGGAACGTTGTGATCCGGCACAGCAATCGTCTTGTCAGGCTCGCGAACTGTGCGACCCGCCATGCGCAGACCTTCAAAGGCTTGCGGCGACGTTACTTCGTGCACAAGGTGACGGTCGATATAAAGGAGGCATGTGCCGTCGTCTGCTTCATGCGCGATATGCGCATCCCAGATTTTGTCATAGATCGTTTTGGGGGACATTGGGTCCACTCCCGTTATTGTTGTGAATGTCAGTATTGGCACGCGTTTCGCGGCCACAGGGTCAGGCCAGCGCTATGTCAGGCAAGCCAGCACAGTGCGAGAGGCACCATAGAAACGCTCACGCAATCGCGCACGTTCGTTGAGGTCGAAAATCTTCTTCATGCAGCGCTGAATACACTACTCTGAACCCAAACAGCAAGGCTCGTGATGCGGTTCCCTATGTTTGATGCACCCGAAACTGTGAAGACGCCCTGCTTGCGTCTTACGACGCTGACTGGTTCCGAGAAACCCTTGTAGACAAGAGCACAAAGCCCTGCATTCCTGGCCGCAAGTCGCGCAAGAAGACCATCAAGTATGACAAACGCCGCTACAAAAGGCGCAACCGTATCGAGAGAATGTTCGGCAGGCTCAAAGATTGGCGGCGCGTCGCAACACGCTACGACAGATCCCCGACTGTCTTCCTCTCTGCCATCGCTCTCGCTGCAACCGTCATCTTTTGGTTATGAGTCCTGACCCTAAGCTGCTTATCTATTTCTCAATACGCAAAACTAGGTCGATGGTCAG
>NZ_JABBAM010000078.1 GCF_018607965.1 Planktotalea sp. | reverse complement strand
AATCCGTCTGGGGTAAGGGGGAGATCGACCTCAGACCGATTTGTGCAACAAAGCCTGCCGGATCCTCTAATCCGCTTCAACGATAATTGCGCGGAAATCATTGACGTTGGTCCCTGTTGGCCCAGTCACGAATAAATCGCCTGCCGCATCAAACGCACCCCATGCATCATTGCTCGCCAAGGCAGCCTTCGGATCAACGCCGCCTGCGCGCATACGTGCCCCACTTTGTCCGTCCGCAAATGCACCTGCATTGTCTTCAGACCCATCAATTCCGTCAGTGTCCGCTGCGAGGGCCGTTATAGTTTCAACGGCTTCAATCGCATTCGCAAAAGACAGCAAGAATTCCGTGTTACGACCACCGCGCCCTTTTGCACGCAAGGTCACCGTTGTTTCACCACCTGACAAGATCACTACTGGTTTCTGAAACGGCGCGTTCTTAACGCTCACTTGTCTGGCAATAGCTGCGTGCATCAACCCGATGTCGCGCGCTTCACCTTCAATCGCGTCAGACAGAATAACTGCTGAATATCCAGCCGCGCGCGCGACCTGTGCCGCCGCTTCTAGCGAGAACGCGGCAGAAGCGACGATTTTCACTTCATTGTGGGCGAACACCTCATCATCTGGTGAGGGAGCGCGCGCAATTTGCTTTGCAAGATGCATTTTTATTGCGCTGGGCAGCTCTAATTTCAGGCCCTTGATCAGCGCAATCGTTTCTTCAAGATCGACCCCATCAGGCACCGTCGGACCAGAGGCGACTTGCGCAGGATTGTCCCCCGGCACATCAGACACGATCAACGATACAACGCGCGCTGGATGCGCCGCGGCTGCCAAGCGCCCCCCTTTGATCATGCTGCAATGTTTGCGAATGGCGTTCATCACACCAATGGGTGCACCAGAGGCAAGCAGGACCTCGTTCAAGGCTTGCTCATCCGCTAACGTCAAACCGTCGGGCGGCGCAGGCAAAAGGGACGACCCGCCCCCACAAATCAATGCAACAACCAGATCATCAGATGTCAGCCCATCAACAGCATCGAAAAGCGCGGCACTCGCTGCCATCCCCGCAGCGTCGGGAACAGGATGCGAGGCTTCGATAATTTTCATGTACTTACAAGGGGCGGCGTATCCGTAGCGCGTCACGACAACGCCACTCAGTGGTCGGTCCCAAAGCATTTCAAACGCAGCCGCCATTTGCGCAGCACCTTTGCCCGCACCGATCACGACAGTGCGCCCCTTTGGGCGATCCGGCAAATGGGGTCGCAAGGCCGCCAAAGGATCAGCGGCCTTGATCGCCGCATCAAACATCTGGGTCAGAAGCGCGCGATGTTCCATGCTCTAAGCCTTGGTCTTCTCTGTGTCTTTGACAAGTTCAGCATCGACGACTTCAACCTCTTCGGACGCTACCACTTCGACAACATCCTCAACGAGATCGTCCGACTTGTCTTCAATCGCACCAACAATCAAAGGCAGCATCGCAACACCAGTCGGCGACGCAATTTCAGACTGCGGAGGTGACTTCCAGCTTAGTGTGTCAAAGCTCGCACAATTGGCGCAAACCGGCTCCCACTCTGCATGGATGTTATTGCAGGCGTCGCATACCCATTGCGGGCCACGCGGCGCATTCAGTGCCTTCGTTAACCAGCCGCGAACAACAGCATCAGATGCGCCCTCGCCACGCTCAATCGCTGCCATGATCGTCACAGACCGTGCGTCAGGGGCTGTATCGACCAGATCGCCCAGCGCACGACGTGCAGCAGGAAAATCCTCAGCGGCAATGCCCAGTTCAGCCTTTAGCATTTTAGTTTCAGGATGGTCCAAAGTGGATTTCACGAGCTTGTCGAACCGCTTCACACGGGCCGCAGGTGTTTCATCGGGCTCAATCGCTGCATAGGCCGCTGCCAATTCTGGATGCGGTTGCACGTCCCACGCCTTTTTCAGAACGCGGGTCGCATAGCGTTTCTTATCCTGAGAAATGTAGCTTTTTGCCGCTATAACAGCAGCGGGGATCAAGTCAGGGGACAAACGGTTCGCTTCAATCGCAGCTTCACGTGCTTCGATATCATTCCCATCGTTCAAGACACCTGCAGCCTGTGACAGTGCCAACACCGCCTCACGGCGCTTGTGCACATCACGTGGCAGGGAACCGCTTTTTAGCTTGGCCGTCAACGTCTTGCGCGCACCAGCCCAGTCTTCGCCCTGCGCTTGCAACTTCAGTAAAATGTCCTGCGTTTCTTCATGTTTTGGTTTTAGCGCAAATGCGCGTTCCGCCAATTGCAACGCTGTGTCCGTATCGCCCTCAGCCAACTTTTGCTTCATGATCCCACGCACACCAACAAAACGTGTCGCTTCGTTCTGAACCAGCTTTTTGTAGGTCTCTTCTGCCTTGCGACGATCGCCTGTCATCTCTGCCGCTTGGGCAGTTAGCAAGTTGGTCAACTCAGGCTTGGCAAGATACTTCTCTGCCTTGGCCGCCTTACTTAAAGCGGAAGATCCGTCGCCAGAGGCAAGCGCCATCATGCCCTCAGACAAAGCTTGATATCCTTTGCGTTCGCGGTTCTTGGAAAAGTAACGCGAGATCGCTGTTTCATCGCCATTAATAAAACGCAGTGTTGCGATCAGCAGGGACAGCAGCTTGAGAACGATCCAAAGCGCGATGATCAGAACGATCACAGCCAAGACCAGTTTCAAAGGACTAAGCGCATATTCACGCCCACCCATCGTGACGAGCGCGCCACCGTCCATTTCCATGAGATAGCCAGCACCCAACGCGAGCGCTGCTATTATTGCTACAAAAACGAGAGCTTTTAGCAAAGACCAAAGCATTTAAAAGCGCCTTATTGAGTGTTCAAAGAATTCGCGAGGGCTTCTGCCTCTCTCGCAGCGGATAGACGCAGATCGGCTTGCACCGTCCAGTCAGCGAGTTCGGCTTTCGCCGCATCGGGAAGTGCATCTGCTTCAGCAAGTGCATCTGCAATATTACCAGTCTCGACGGCAGCACCTACACGCGACAGAACCGCATCAGGATCATCACCCTCACGCGGCGCAACTGAACGTGTGCCAAACTGTTTCGCAAAGAAACTTCCGACGCCGCCGCCTGTATCACCGGCACGGACCGCCGCAAGCGCAGCGCGCGCTGCGTCTGGATAGCTTTCATTCAAAGCCGCAAGTGTTGGGACACCTTCTGCCGCTGTCTGAACAAGTGCCTCTGCAACATCGATGTCAGAATTGGCTTCGACATCCGCAAGTGCATCCGCAAATGGCGCACCGCCTTCCAGCGCAACAAGAATACGCGTTACCGCACCTCGTACGCGGCTTTGACGTGCCGTGTCTTCAGCGCTCTGCTTCTTGCTTTGCGCCTCATCAATCATTTGGGCCAGCTCGCCCTTTTGGACATCCAGCGATGCACGCAAATCAACCAGTTCTTTTTCCATGGCAGCAGACACGCCACTACCATCGCTGTTAGGACGCGCTTCCAGATCAGTGATGCGCGCCTCTAACCCTGTGACGTTATCCGCAACCGTGCCGATCTGGGACTGCAAATCACCAACCGCAGCAACTGCTGCATCAAGCGCGGCTGTATCAACAGTCGGCTGCGCCTCAAGTTGCTTGTTAAGATCATCAATACGACCCGTTTGCAGTTTCAACGCGCTTTCAAGGTCCAACTTTTCAGTTGCGGCCGAACCAAATGGTAATCCATCTGGGAAAATATATTCAGCACTCGCAATACCGATACCCGCAGCAACGATTCCACCCAGAACCAAGGGTACGAAACCGCCCTTACGTTCAACAATCGTTTCACGGATTGGCTCGCTTGCGATGACGGGCACTTCTTCTGCTTCGGGTGCGCCGACTGGATCGCTCTCAAGTATTTCGACGGCATCATCCCCAGCCTCAACAATCTCGGCATCTTCCACAGGCGCGTCAGTGGCGTCCTCGACAACCGCTTCAATCGTATCGTCTACGACCTCTTCAACGATCTCTGGCCTTTGAGCCTTCTTGCTCGTGCCTTTGGTCGGTTTTGCCACGTTACGCACCCTCTCTATTCTAAAACTCACTTATCCAGTCAAATATGACCTTACTTCTCTGTTCTCAGAGCCTCAAGCAGACAAAACCGCCTTTATCGCCGTTATCATTCCATCCACGTTAGGAGATGGGGCAACATGTGCGCCAGGACAAGCCTGAGCCGCGGAATTTGAAATCGCAATAACATCGACCTGAGACCCGTATGGTCCAGTCTTTGCAAATTGCGCGGCTGTGCGCGGCGAGAAAAGGGGAACTATCACGGGCGCTCCCCCTAGAAGTAGGTTCTGAGCATTTTCGCTTAGTTCCAAGAGGTGCTGCTTATAGGCAATCAGACCGCGCACGTTCAAGCCATTCGCGTTCAACCGTTCCACTAAATCGCCGCGCGTGTGTTCGCCGTGAACATGCAAAACTTCACCCATCAGTGCCGCATTTTTCAGGTCATTCGCCAGATGTTCGACAGTGCCACCACTGACATAGGGCTCAAACCCAAGTGCACGCGCTGCATCTGCGGTCGCTTGACCCACGCAATAACAACGCGCCTCAGTCGGCAATTCTGCACACTCCCACGCCAACACGCCATTGCGCGACGTGAAAACAATCGTTTGTGCGTCAGGCGCCGCGTGAATTTTCAGAAGTTCAATTTCAATCAGCGATGCTATCAGAACTTGCAACGGCCCAACGGTATCCTGCACTTGCTTTGCAAACATCTCAGACACCGCACGGGGGCGCGTCAAAAGCAAGGTTGTTGGCTGCACCATGTGCCTCATCGGGATTGTTTGCGACAGATGAGAGTGGTAGCTGCTGCGCAGCGTTCTTGCAATGGAGGAGGTCGCGCCGTGCCACGTCAAATCACCCTGCTCGGACTTGAAAGCAGTTGCGATGATACCGCTGCTGCCGTTGTGCGCCGTGATGAAAACGGTCGCGTTGATGTTCTGTCCAACATCGTGGTCGGACAGAACGACTTACATAAAGCGTTTGGCGGTGTGGTCCCCGAAATCGCTGCGCGCGCACATGCGGAAAAAATTGATCTATGTGTCGAAAAAGCGCTGACTGAGGCGGGTGTTAACTTGTCCGAAGCGGATGCAATTGCCGTCACCGCTGGCCCAGGACTTATCGGCGGCGTGATGTCTGGCGTGATGTGCGCTAAGGGTTTGGCGGCTGCGACAGGCAAGCCTTTGATTGGCGTTAACCACCTTGCCGGTCACGCGTTGACCCCGCGTCTGACGGATGGGTTATCCTATCCCTACCTCATGCTTCTGGTCTCTGGTGGCCATTGCCAATTCCTGATCGCACGCAGCCCCTCTGAATTTTCGCGCATCGGCGGCACCATTGACGATGCCCCCGGTGAAGCCTTCGACAAAACCGCGCGCTTGATCGGCCTGCCGCAACCTGGTGGCCCTGCGGTTCAAACCGAGGCTGCATTTGGCGATCCCAAGCGCTTCAAGTTCCCACGCCCCATGCTGGATCGAGCCGAGTGTGATATGTCTTTCTCCGGTCTGAAAACTGCTGTTCTGCGCACGCGCAATGAACTGATGACTGGCAACACAATGCGCCAACAAGATGTCCGCGATCTATGTGCTGGGTTTCAAGCAGCAATCGTCGATGTTTTGACCGAAAAGACACGCCGCGCGATTGCGGTGTACATGGACGAAAACCCCAGTGAACCTTCATTGGCAGTTGCAGGTGGTGTCGCAGCAAATACAGCGATTAGAGCAGCGTTAGAGTCTGTTTCGGCTGAATTAGGTGTTAAATTCACAGCGCCGCCGCTTGCCTTGTGCACAGATAACGCCGCTATGATTGCCTACGCAGGTCTGGAACTGTTCGAGGCTGGCCAACGCGATGGAATGGACCTAACTGCACGCCCCCGTTGGCCGTTGGATAGCGCCAGCGCGCCAATGCTGGGCAGCGGAAAAAAGGGAGCAAAGGCATGAGTATTGCAGTCCTCGGCGCAGGGGCTTTTGGGACGGCTCTTGCAATTTCATTGGCGCGCGAAGGCCAATCAATCACGCTTTGGGCACGCGATCCTAATCACGCCAAAACCATGAAATCTGCACGGATGAACACCGCACGACTGCCAAATGCACGCTTTCCTGAAACGCTGGAAATCACATCCCATATGGACGTCATCAAGGCACATTCGACCTTGCTACTGGCCGTGCCCATGCAGCAACTCGCGCGCTTTGCAGATGAACATAAAGACCGTCTTTCTGACAAAACTCTCGTTGCGTGTTGTAAGGGGATCGACCTTGAAACAGGCCTTGGCCCAACGCAGGTTCTAAAGTCCGCCTTTCCCAACACCAACAACGCGATCCTCACTGGCCCCAGTTTCGCCCATGATATCGCGCTTGGCTTGCCCACCGCCTTAACCCTCGCTTGCGAAGATCGCGCGCTGGGTACAAAGCTTCAGGGTGATTTAACAACCGCCAACTTGCGCCTTTACCGCAGCACAGATGTCGTCGGTGCAGAACTTGGTGGTGCGCTCAAAAACATCATCGCAATTGCATGTGGAGCGACCATAGGTGCGGGGCTTGGCGAAAGCGCGCGCGCGGCGTTGATCACCCGTGGATTTGCGGAAATGCAGCGCATGGCACAAGCGGTCAGCGCGCATCCTGAAACCCTTGCTGGGCTTTCAGGGTTTGGCGATCTTGCTCTGACCTGCGCGTCTGAGGGATCCCGCAATTTTCGTTTTGGTCTTGCGTTAGGGCGCAGCGAACCCTTTGATCAAAGCATTACAGTCGAGGGCGCTGCAACGGCGATAGCGACGTTAAAACGCGCTGGAATTCTCGGTATCGACATGCCAATCACAGCCGCCGTCGTGGCAATGATTGACGGAACACTCACACTACAACAAGCAATGGATTCGCTTCTCGCGCGTCCACTAAAGGAGGAAACATGCTGATTGCATTGATGGCAAAAGATAAAGACGGCGCGCTACAAACACGCCTTGATAACCGCGACGCACATGTTGCGCATTTGAAAGATAGCGGCGTTGTCGTGCACGCTGGCCCCTTCTTGAATGATGACGGAAAGATGTGTGGATCATTGGCGATCTTGGACGTCGCTGACATGGCCGCCGCCAAAGAGTGGGCAGCGCAGGACCCCTACGCCAAAGCAGGCCTTTTCGCCTCTTGCGAACTGATTCAGTGGAACAAGGTGATCGGGTAATGCGCTACTGGCTGTTCAAATCCGAACCATCCGTCTGGGGTTGGGACGATCAAGTCGCCAAGGGCGATGTTGGCGAAGAATGGGACGGTGTGCGCAATTATCAGGCGCGTAACTTCATGCGCGATATGAAACTTGGGGATCGCGGATTTTTTTATCATTCGCAAAAAGAAAAGGCTGTGGTTGGCACCGTCGAGATCTGCGCAGAAGCGCATTCTGATAGCTCTACGGATGACAAACGCTGGGAATGCGTTGATATCAAAGCAATCGAGCCGTTCAAAACCCACGTCACACTCGAAATGATCAAAACCGATCCTCGCTTTGCAGAGATGGCGCTAGTCAAAAGTTCACGCCTATCCGTGCAGCCCGTGACCGAGCAAGAATGGCAAGATATTTGCGCACTTGGGGGAATTGCTTAATTTTTCATCACCTCGCATAATTCCAGCATCTTTTAATGACGGAAGGGTCTTATGGAGTTTTTGAATGTTTTAGTCGCCGCAGTGGCGGGCTTTATGGTCGGCGCCGTTTGGTACAGTGTGTTATCAAAAAAATGGATGGAAGTTTCCGGCGTCGCGGTCGGTGACGATGGAAAGCCAACCAATAATGCCGATCCAATGCCGTATATCATGGGGCTTTTAGCGATGGTCTTGGTCGCAGGTATGATGCGCCACGTCTTCGCGCTTAGTGACATCGACACGATGGGCAAAGGTCTGATTTCAGGCTTTGGCATCAGCCTGTTCTTTGCCGCGCCTTGGCTAATGATTTGCTACAGCTTTGCAAGACGTTCGCGCACATTGCTGCTGATTGACGGCGGTTATGCTGCGTTTGGAAGTGCCGCAATTGGCTTGGTTCTAACTGCGTTTTGAGAAAATGAGGGATGCGTATCAAGCGACGCGCATCCCCTGCACCCCCATGAATTTGCCACCCACTGGCACAACGTGCGAAAACTAGAATTGGCCGTCCTGACCTCATAATAATCTACGGCATCGATTGAACCCAAGCAAATACCAAGTGTCTACAATTAGGTGAAAAGTTTTCTTCTGCTGAGTTTCTAGACGAAAAAGGGCGCTACAGAGAGCGCCCCAAATAAACTCGTTCAGCTTCAAATTAGCTGTAAACAGCTTCTTTTCCGAAATGCTTAGTCAGCATGTAATACACAACTGCACGGTACTTGTTACGCTCTGACTTGCGATAAATCTCAATGACTTTGGCAATGGCTTCCATCAGCTCTGGACCGTCTGCAAGGCCAAGCTTCTTGATGAGAAAGTTGTTCTTTACTGTCTCTAACTCAGCATTTTGGCTGCATGCAACTGTGGATGCGTCCGCGTTGTAAATCGCAGGGCCACAACGGATTGTGACTTTACGCAGCAGATCCATGTCTGGTGTCATGCCGCACTTATTCTTAAGATCATCTGCATATTGCACGATCAGGTCGTCACGTTTTCCCATTAGGTTTCTCCCTCTAAGCGGTCAAAGCCGCAAATTTATCTATATGTTCGCCGAAGCTGTAGAAACGTTAG
>NZ_JABBAM010000122.1:36014-48172 GCF_018607965.1 Planktotalea sp. | reverse complement strand
GATTGAAGTGCCTGCCAGCATGCCAATCGATCTGCTGGGGCCATGAAATTCAAAGTTAAAACCTAAGATCCCACCGATGACTAACGTCTTATCGAGCGGCGCACGGGGAACGGGACGTAGTACAGGCACTACCTTGAAGGAGCTTTCAAAGCTCCTTCTTTTTTGCCTTGTGCTTGGCGACAGGGTATCAAACGGTACCCTTAAACTCGGAGATCCAAATGACCCCGATTGAAAACCTTGCAGACCTAGAGGCGATCTATGGCGTGCCAGTTGAACGCTCCATAACGAAAGTCGTGACACAGGTTACCCCACACTACCGTAAATGGATCGAGGGTTCGCGCTTTGTTGTTATATCGACGGTTGGTCCTGATGGCACAGACGGAAGCCCACGCGGCAATGATGGTGCGGTCGTTGAAATCCTTGATGAGCAAACGCTGCTTTTGCCCGATTGGTTCGGCAACAATCGCATCGACACATTGCGCAATATTGTAAGCGACGACCGGATGAGCCTGATGTTTATGTCCAACTCCAGCACCAATGTCGTGCGTGTGAACGGAACCGGGTGTGTCACCGTCGATGATGCTTTGCGCGCGCGTTTTGCGAAAAAAGGCAAGCTGCCGCGCAGTGTGATCGTGATGACAATCGGAGAGATGTATTTTCAATGTGCCAAAGCGTTGATGCGATCTGAACTTTGGAAGGCCAATTCAAATGATGCATTGCTGCCATCCGCTGGCGACTTTCTAAAGGAACGCGATGCGATGTTTGACAGCAAAACCTACGATGAGGGATATGTCGAGTATGCAAAACCAAAGATGTGGTAACAGATTAGTCCTTACCCCAATCCGCACTTTGCATTTCACGCAAACGACTGGCGGTGCGTTCAAATTCAAACGTACCTTCGCCCTCAACGTATAGCATTTCCGGCGAGGCTGCAGCAGACGCAATCAATTGAACGCGCGCTTCATATAGCGCGTCAATCAACGTCACAAAGCGCTTGGCCTCGTTGAAATTGTTGCGGCTTAGGCATGGAATATCCTCAAGTACCAACACACGGGCTGCGTCTGCAATTGTCAGATAGTCAGCAGGTCCTAACGGCGCGCCGCACAGATCAAAGAACTTTGCGCGGGCGACGCCGTTGTGAAAACCGGGCAGTGTCACGGTGCGCCCTTTTACAGTCAACGCATGTGGTGTGGCTTTGCCTTGGGTCAGGCGTTGCCAGATTTCTTCAATCTGCGCGCGGGATTCTCTGCCAATAGGGGTGAAATATACGGGAGATCCTGTCAAACGATCCTGTCGATAGTCTGTTGGGCTGGCAAGTTCAGCCACCTCCATATGTTCTTTTAAATGCGCTATGAAGGGTAGGAATAACTGCCTGTTCAGCCCGTTTTTATAGAGGTCATCAGGAATGCGGTTCGAGGTTGTCACAATTACAACGCCAGCGCCCATCAACATCCCAAACAAGCGACCCACAATCATCGCATCAGTGATGTCAGTGATTTGCATCTCGTCAAACGCCAGCAGCTTCACGTTGGTGATCACGGTATTTGCTACCGGTTTCAACGCATCCTCGACGCCATCTTTGCGGGCTTTGTGCATGCCTGCGTGGATCTCTTGCATGAACGCATGAAAATGCACGCGCCGTGCAGGAACAGGCGACGCGTCGACAAACAGGTCCATCAACATAGATTTCCCGCGCCCGACACCGCCCCAAAGGTACAAACCCTTTGGCGGGGGAGGGGCTTTGCGAAAGAAGCTCTTCTTCACAGGCTCTGCCAAGTCCGCACGAATGCGTTCCAGTCGTTCCAGCGCAAGTTCTTGCACCGGATCAGCGATCAATTCGCCAGTGGCAACGCGCGCAGCGTAGATGTCGGAAAGTGTGTCCATGCCTTCCTCTACCGCGCTATGGGGCCTGCGAAAAGAGGGCAAGCAATTGACCACCCTTTGAAAAGGCGTAACGTCGCGCAAAGCCACTTTCGCGAAAGCCAAATGATGAAATCTCAAAGCAGCATTTTTACACCCGTTCTGATTGTTGGCTGTGTCATCATCCTTGTGAACTTCGCGATCCGTGCATCGTTTGGCGTGTTCCAGATCCCGATTGCGGCTGAATTCAACTGGATGCGGTCTGAATTTTCACTCGCCATCGCAATTCAAAACCTTGCTTGGGGCATTGGTCAGCCAATTTTCGGCGCGATGGCTGAAAAGATTAGTGATCGCAAAGCCATCATTGCAGGTGCGATGATCTATGCGGCTGGTCTTGTGTTGTCCTCGTTTGCGGTGACACCCGAAGCGCATCAGATGCTGGAAATTCTTGTGGGTTTTGGCATTGCTGGAACGGGGTTCGGTGTGATTCTTGCGGTCGTTGGGCGCGCAAGCTCTGACAAAAATCGTTCTATGTCTCTCGCCATTGCAACCGCAGCAGGCAGCGCAGGGCAGATCGTTGGCGCGCCTACTGCGGAATTGCTTCTTAGCTTTATGCCATGGCAAAACGTGTTCATTGTTTTTGCCGCTGCAATCCTTGCAGTCCTCATGTTGCTGCCCTTCATGCGCACCCCACAAATGGCAAGCAAAGCAGAGCTGGAACAAAGCCTTGGCCAAGTGCTAAATGGCGCATTCAAAGACCCGACATACACGTTCATCTTCCTAGGCTTCTTTAGTTGCGGTTACCAACTGGCCTTCATCACGGCCCACTTCCCTGCCTTCGTTACTGAAATGTGTGGCCCGATCCTATCTGGCGGCGCGTTGCACGCAGCAGGCATCACGACCACATCTGCCCTCGGCGCGCTTGCCATTGCTCTTATCGGTGTGGCGAATATTGGCGGCACTCTTTTTGCGGGCTGGCTTGGCAATCGCTATTCCAAGAAGTACCTGCTTGCAGGCATTTATACGGCCCGCACGATCATCGCTATCTTGTTCATCGTGAACCCCATCACCCCGATAAGCGTCATCATTTTCTCGGTTGCAATGGGATCACTTTGGCTTGCGACGGTCCCGCTCACATCGGGCCTTGTCGCCCACATATACGGGCTGCGTTACATGGGCACGCTTTATGGAATCGTCTTTTTCAGCCACCAACTCGGCAGCTTCTTGGGCGTATGGCTCGGTGGCAGAATGTATGACATTTACGGCAGCTACACAGCCGTTTGGTGGGTTGGCATCGGCGTTGGCGCATTCAGCGCAATCATTCATCTGCCGATCAAAGAGCGTAAACTCGAACGCCCTCTCGCTGCCAAGCTCTTCATCTTTCCAAATAAACTTCGGGGGTCTGGGGAGACCCCCAATTAAAGCTGTGTCGGCGGGGCTGGCCCCCCCAGCCTTAGCCTTTGTAGCATTCCAGTACATGACGGCTCACCATCAAATCCAAATGCGCGCCGCCACCGTTTTTGAACAGGGTAATCTCATCATCAGAGCGTCGCTCAAACCCGCTCTGTGAATAGTAGTCCGCGATCAAATCATCCCTTACAATCGCACCGCTATCGAGTGGGATTTGCACTTCACCGATATGCCCAATTGTCGTGCTAAAATTATCCACAAACACACGCGCCTTCTGCAGGGCTGCATCATCTGTTTCACGCATATCAGGACGATACGCACCAATCAGATCAACGTGCTGACCCGCTTGCAACCATTCGCCGCGCAAAACAGGTGAGGTGCTCATCGTGGCACAGGTCACAATATCAGCCGCGCGCACAGCCGATTCCAGATCATCAGCAACATGTGCAATACGATCCTTTGCAAAGGCCTCTGCGTTTGCGCGTGTGCGGCTCCAGACAGTGAACTCTGCGTCTGGAAACCCCGCGCTATACGCATCATGCAAAGACCGCGCAACGGTGCCCGAGCCGATGATCAAAATCTTACGGCTTTCAGGACGCGCTAGACGTATGGCCCCAAACAAACTATCCCCCGCCGTCTTCCATTTGGTGATCAAGTGGAAATCAATGATTGCTTCCAACGTGCCATGGGCATCATCAAACAGGGATACTGCCCCATTTATCATAGGGACGCCCGCGTTTGTATTGTCTGGAAACACAGTCGCGCATTTCACGGCCAGACCAAGCCCGTTAATCCACGCAGAGCGGTTCAGCAAAGTGTCCTTTCCGCGATACAGGAACGTATCCGCAATCTCTGCCTTGGGCAGGGTGTGGCCTTGCTTCAACGCTTCGGTCAGCGCGATCCAATCTAGCCCGCGTTCGCCGTCCTCAAATCCAATCTGTATGCTCATGCTGCTTCCGACTCTGTTAACAAACCCGCCTCAATCAGCCGCTTTGCCCAGCCCTCTGGCCCGTCAAACACATGCGTCTGCCATCCGCGTGCTTTGGCGGCCTCAATATTGTCGACCCGATCATCTGCGAACAACAAACCGCTTGGCGCATGACCGCAATCAGCTTCCAATTGAGCATAAATATCTGCATCAGGTTTGATCACTTGCATGATGCCCGACACATAAGTGCGATCAAATTCGTTCAGGAAATCGTATTGAGTTTGCGCGTATTCAAAGCTCTCGACACCAAAGTTTGTTAACGCAAAAACGGGCACACCCTTTTCCTGCAGCTTCCGCATCAAACGAACAGACTGCGGGATCGCGGGGCTGGCCATTTCTATCCAATTGTCATGCCACTGGCGGATTTCACTGCGATACTCTGGATATTCTTCCGCAGTCGTGTATATCACATCACGGAAATTCTCGCCCCGATCTACGCGGTCATTCATGGCATGCAGATCGACCACGTCAAACATCGCGCGACGACGCGCTTCACCGATGACACGGTCATAGTAGCGCTCTGGTTGCCATTCAATCAGCACATTGCCGATGTCGAAAATCACACCAGTCACAGTCATGCGGTTTTTCCTTTTGCAGCGCGCAAGGCGCGTTCCAGCGAATCCAGAAAACGCGATTTGTCAGCTTTGGAGAACGGTTTGCCCCCACCCCCTGCGCCCAGTGGATTTGCTTCACGCAGATCTGCCATTAGATCACGCATTGCCAAGCGTTGCCCAATGTTGGCTGCGGTGAAACGGTCCCCGTTGTGTTGCAAAACTTCTGCGCCCGTTTCAACGCATTTCGCAGCCAAAGGGATGTCGCCTGTCACAACCACATCGCCTACGCCGCATCGATTCGCGATCCACATGTCGGCCACATCAGGGCCAGCATCGACGATGATGTTTTCCACCAAAGGATTGAACGAGGGACGCAAGCCGCCGTTGGACACGATGTACATCGTTACGCCGTGGCGGGTTGCGACCTTTTCGGCCTCTGCCTTAACAGGGCAAGCATCTGCGTCGATGTAAACGCTCATGCATATAGCGCTTCTGCGTGGAAGGTGATGTGATCTTCCATGAACGACGAAATGAAGAAGTAGCTGTGATCATAGCCCGGCTGCATGCGGAAATTCATTTCCTGACGGCGCTTGGCAGCAGCCTCTGCCAGCTTTTCAGGGCACAGCAGATCAAGGAACTGATCCTTGGTGCCCGTGTCGATCAACATGGGTCCGTCGAACCCTTTGCTTTGCATTAGCAGCGTCGCGTCATGCTTGGCCCATGTGCTCTCGTCACTGCCAAGATACGCGCCAAGCTGCTTGCGACCCCAATCAGAGGCGGTCGGATGACAAATCGGTGCAAACGCGGAAACAGAGCGAAAGCGCCCCTCTAAGTTCATCGCTAAAGTCAGGGCGCCGTGGCCGCCCATGGAATGTCCCGTGATGGCTTGGCGTTCCATGTCCACTTCGAACTGGTCCTCAATCAACGTAGGAAGTTCGTTGGCGATATAGCTCCACATTTTGAAATGTGGGGACCATGGAGATTGCGTTGCGTCCACGTAGAAACCAGCGCCTTGGCCAAGATCGTAGGCATCATCATTCGCAACGCCTTCGCCGCGTGGGGAGGTGTCGGGAAAGACCAGCGCAATACCTTGCTCGGCGGCCCAGTTCTGCGCGCCTGCTTTTACCATCGCGTTTTCGTGGGTACAGGTCAGACCAGACAAGAACCACAAAAGCGGGACAGGGCCATTGTTTGCCTCTTCTGGCATGAACAAACCAAAGGTCATATCGACGCCGCAGACGTCTGACGCGTGTGTGTAGACGCCTTGTGTGCCGCCAAAACAGGCGTTCTCGGATACGGGTGTCATTCTTGTAGTTCTCCTAGGGAATGTGCTCGTGTCATAATGCGCTGACCCAGCCAATGACTAATGAAACGGTGATGATGCTGATCGCGGTTGAAACCAGTATGGCGGCAGAAACACGTTGTGGCGCGACGCCGTAATGTTGCGCCAACATGTAGACGTTTCCGGCGACAGGCAAGGCAGACGCGGCGATGATCACGCCTGCCGAATAGGGATCCAATGGGAAAACCCAGATCGCAGCGATTGCCACGAACAGCGGGTGCAGGATTAGTTTGCAGAACGAAAGCCAAAGCGCGACTTCGATCTTTTCGGTGGACTTACTTGCCAGCGATGCGCCGATTGCGAAAAGCGCCCCAGGGGTGGCGGCTGCACCTAAAAGTGTTGCGAACGAATTGATCGGTGTCGGTAAAGGAATGCCGGTTGCGGACCATGCGAAACCCAAGGTGATGGACACAATCATGGGGTTTTTGAGTAAGCCAATACCGATGGTTTTGAAGATCGACAGTGCGAAACGTCCGTCATTCGCAATCGACATCAAGATGACGATGAGGCTGGAAAAGATCACGAGATCAACCGCAAGCACCAGCATGACAGGGCCAATCGCATTTTCGCCCATAAGAAGGATCAGCATGGGCACGCCCAAGAAACCTGTGTTTCCAATCACAGCGCATTGGGCCTCGATCGCAGTTCGACGCATCCCTTGCCCGCGCAAGAGCGCAACGATTGTGGCGACGCCGTAGATAAATGCGGTGCCCCAGAGGTAGGCGACGACCAGACGTCCGTTCCAGACCCCTGCCAAAGATAGGTTCGCTGAAAAGCGGAATAGCATGGCGGATAGGGCAAAGTAGAACACGAACTTGGTGAGGTAGGTCGTTGCTTCAGGCGTAAAAAAGCCCGTACGCCCTGCGCCGTAGCCCAATGCGATGACCGCGAAAAACGGTAGCGTTTGAAGGAAGATATCCAGCATGGGGTAGAGTTAACTTGCCCAGCGGTACTGGGCAAGAACGAAGCTAGCTGTTGCCGATCAAAACCCCAGCCGCGAGGACTAAGGCACCGCCGAGAACGACTTGGAACGCGGCGCGAAAGAACGGCGTTTCCATATACTTGTTCTGGATCCACGCGATGGCCCAAAGTTCTACGAAGACAACAATGATCGCCACGACAGTTGCTGTCCAAAAGTCGGTGATGAGATAGGGCAAGGCATGCCCCAAGCCGCCAACAGTGGTCATGATGCCAGAGGCAAAGCCACGCTTGGTGGGTGAGCCACGACCCGAGAGTTGACCGTCATCACTGGCCGCTTCGGTAAAGCCCATCGAAATACCAGCGCCAACCGAGGCAGCAAGTCCAACAAGGAAGGTGGTCCACGTGTCTTGCGTTGCGAAGGCGGTGGCGAAAATTGGCGCAAGGGTTGAGACAGATCCATCCATAAGGCCTGCAAGTCCGGGCTGAACCCAAGTAAGTAAAAACTGACGCTTGGCTGCGCGACTTTCGTCCGCTTCCGCATCTTCGTTCAAATGTTCATCTTCAAGCTTTTGCGCGGTTGTTTGATGCCCTGCTTCCGCTGCTGCAAGATCGCCCAGCAATTTGCGTGTCGCGGCATCTGTCGTGCGTTTGAGAGCATTCAGATAGAACTGCTCGGCGCTGCGTTCCATGTTTTCTGCTTCTTCACGGATGCGTTCGACGGAGAGGTTTTTGATCAGCCAAACAGGTTTGCGCGCATAAAATCCAGCAACGTGTTCGCGTCTTATTAAGGGGATGACATCGCCAAAGCGTTCTTGATGGAGTGCAATCAGACGTTTGCGATGCCCGTCTTCTTCCAGCGCCATCCCATCAAAGACTTGCGCGCTTGCGGGGAAGTCTTTGCGCAACGTTTCTGCATAGGAACGGTAGATACGTGCGTCGTCTTCTTCGGATGAAATCGCAAGCGCAAGCACTTCCTGCTCGGACAAATCATCAAAGCGGCGGCTGTATGAAAAGAAACCCATGTTCAATCCTCTTTAGAATGATTCTAAATATAGAATGCGGTATGAAGTAGGGCAAGAGCGCGTCGTTCTAGTTGTGTTGCTCAACCAGAGCAATTTCCAGAGCTTGGACTTGCATTTCATTAAAGCGAGCTGAGTGAAGAGCGTGAAAAAGCGGTGCATACTTGCTAGGAGCAAGCGAAGCGGGCCAATTGCAGACTATTGATTTTGACCTTGCAGCCGATCAGTTTGGCGAGCGTTGCAAAGCGGAAATCTCTCCCAAAAAACATTTGGGGTCCAAGCTGTATTCGACAATGCAGAACTAGACAGCATTATTGATGGTGCTGTGAGTACGTTTATCGCGAAATATAACGTTTGAGCTAGGAGGCGCGCTTAAAAGCGTGAAAGCATAGCAGGCATTGGTGTGATTTCGACACCATGCGGCAATGTCGTCAGCATTCGCCCCTTAGCCGTGTCGCGAAATCCAAAGCCGAGACGTGCAAGGCGCTGATTTAGATCTTCTCCAGACGCTGCTTTTAGTAATTCTGGTTTTATAAGTTCCAGAACGCGTGAGATCGTAAAGGGGTCGCAAGGATGATAAGTCACTTTATTCTCCTTTGTGTTGGCACGCATTTAGAAGCAGCGAATAAGATTCAAATGTCTTTCATGGTTGAGGCCGTTTCGAGACCTGAATATGGCAGATTGCTGGCGAGCTGGGAAAAGAATGCAATAAGGAAAAGATATTCGCGACCGAGCATTCGAGAGCAATAGACAGCAATAGATACGGGCTATCCAAAAGAATAGTTGCGAAACGTTAAGTTTGGATAAAGACGCGAAAGTTAAGAAAGACCCGCTTTCGCAGCAATTTCTTTACGCGACTTGCGTGACCGCTCTGTCGCAGACTTTAGCTGGCCACAGGCGGCCATAATGTCTTCGCCGCGTGGTTTGCGAATAGGCGACGCATAGCCTGCTTTATAGATTATATCTGCAAAGCGGTGGATGCGATTGCCAGAAGACCGCTTATAGGGTGCGCCGGGCCACTCATTAAAGGGGATCAGGTTGATCTTGGCGGGGATGCCTTCGATCAATTTCACCAAACGATGCGCGTCTTCTTCACTATCGTTAATACCTTCCAGCATCACATATTCAAACGTGATGCGCTCGGAATTTGAGACGCGTGGGTAGGCGCGAAGCGCTTCGACGAGCACTTTGATATTCCAGCGTTTGTTGATTGGAACCAGCTTGTCGCGCACCTCATCCGTCGTTGCGTGGAAACTGATTGCCAGCTGACACCCGATTTCCTGTGCGGTACGTGCGATCTCTGGTACGACGCCAGACGTAGACAGCGTAATGCGGCGGCGCGATAGCTGAATACCTTCAGGATCCATCGCGATCTTCATCGCATCGCGCACGTTCTCGAAATTATAAAGCGGCTCGCCCATGCCCATCAGAACGATGTTGCTGAGCAGGCGGGTTTCATCCTTAGGAGCACCGGGTTCGGGCCACTCGTCCAGATCGTCGCGCGCGAGCATGACTTGGCCAATGATCTCACCCGCCGTCAGGTTGCGCACCAATTTCTGAGTGCCTGTGTGGCAGAACGAACACGTCAAGGTGCAGCCAACCTGCGAAGATACGCAAAGGGTGCCGCGACCTTCTTCCGGGATGTAGACAACTTCGACCTCGTGACCGCCAGCGATCTTCACCAAATACTTGCGTGTGCCATCTTCGGAAACCTGACGGGTCACGACCTCGGGCACTTCGATCATAAACTTCTCAGCTAGTTCCGCACGGAACGCTTTGGAGAGGTTGGTCATTTCGTCAAAGTCGCGCTTGCCCCACTGGTAGATCCACTGCCAGATTTGGCCGACGCGCATCTTTGCCTGCTTTTCGGTGGTGCCATTTTCGATCAAGATTTCGCGCATACCGTCGCGGGTCAGTCCCACAAGGTTGATTGGTCCTTCCGGCATTTTGCGGGGGATTGTCATTACGTCTTGCGTGATCGGAGCCGTGGCCGTCATGGTTCTACGCCTTTTCATGGGTTGCGCCGTCTATACACAGGATTCGGGTAAAAATGAAAGACGCCGCACCAATTTGGCGCGGCGTCTTTGAAACAATAACCGTTTTTGTTTACTTGCAGCGCTTCTCGGACTCTTCAACAGAGGCTGTAAAGCCAAGAAGCGAGAACGAATCTTTTGTCTGCGTGCCACGTCCAGAGCGTGCCGTTAGAACAGCACCGCTACCGCGTTTCATTGCTGTGATGATTTTTGCATCATCCGCAGGGGTCGCAGGCCATGCCCATTCGCCGTCAGTGAACAGTTCAAACTCTGCGCCATTGACGTTCATGTTAACGGTAGATCCGCTTGCGAACGGATATCCGCCTGTGAACGTCACCTGACCTGAAACGCCAGAACCTGGGCGATTGAAGACGAACAACAAAATATCGCCGCGCTTGGCGGCAACAACGCGACCACCGCGTGTGTTTACTGTTTCTTTAGGGGACGAAACGCTCCAGCATTCTTTAGGATTGCTTTCAACGAAAACGCTCCAGTCCGTGTTTGCGCCAACGCGGTTGGTGCTTTGCGCTTGTGCGAATGCGCCGCTTGTCGCGAGGGCCATCGCCACCGCCAAACCTGTGCGCGTAATCCATGAATTCATCTGTCCAGCCTCCAGCTGTCCTAAGCCTCAATGTAATGTAACGCGCTGACCTGTATTCGGCCACTACCGCGGTCGGTATTTTCTTCTCGACAAAAGCACATTAGCCTGAAATCCACCACAGGTGAATGCCTGCTTGGCATTTTTTCGCCGTTCAAATTTTGGAGAGTAAAATGACTGGACCTGTGCCTTTAGCCAAAATTTGGCGCGGTGAGTTTTTAGAAAGCCTACATTTGGGCCATGCCGTCATTTGTGATGGCGCAGGTGAGATCGTTCACGCATGGGGGAATCCCGACGAAATCGTGCTGCCGCGCTCGTCGTCCAAGATGTTGCAAGCGATCCCTTTGATCACATCGGGGGCTGCAGACGCGGCAGGGTTGACGACACAGCAATTGGCGCTGGCCTGTGCGTCCCACCAAGGTGCTGCGATCCATACTGACCCTGTTACGCGGTGGCTGGCCGATTTGGGTATGGGCGAAGGTGACCTGCGCTGTGGCCCGCAAATGCCTGCGGATAAGCCTGCAATGGAGGGTTTGATCAAGACAGACAACAGCCCTTGTCAGATTCACAACAATTGTTCGGGAAAGCACGCAGGTTTTCTGACGTTAGGCAAACATCTTGGCGCTGGACCTGAATATATTGATCCCTCTCATCCTGTTCAAAAAGCTGGGCTTGAGGCGTTTGAAGAACTGACGCAGCTTACATCTCCCGGGTACGTGATCGACGGGTGTTCTGCGCCAAACTTTTCTTCGTCGCTCCACGGTTTGGCCCGTGCGATGGGCTTCTTTGCGTCCGCACATACGCGGTCAGACAGGACCAGCACCGCGGCTGCACGCTTGACCGAAGCGATGGCACTACATCCCGAATTGGTCGCTGGCGAAACTCGTGCCTGCACGGAATTGATGCGCGCGATGGGTGGCAAAGTGGCGATCAAGACAGGTGCCGAAGCGTTCTATGTTGCGATCTTGCCGGAACAACAGATGGGCATCGCCTTGAAAATTGCTGATGGCACCACGCGCGGTGCGGAATGTGCAATTGCAGCGCTTTTGGTACGTTTGGGCGTGTTGGATGCGAACCACCCCGCAACCCTGAAACGTATGAACGCCCCACTCACCAATTGGCGCGGGACGCTCACAGGGTATTTAAAACCAGCGAAAGAGCTTTTGGCTTAAGCTGTTGCGGCGGCCAAGGCCGCGTCCATCAATTTCTTGATGTTGCGCTCGGACGTGTCGGCAACGATACGCCCGACTTCGCCCTTACCCTTAAGCACAACCAATGTTGAGCGGCGTGGGATTTTCAGGCGATCGGCCATTTGCGATTTGCCATAAACGTCCCAATCGACGTTGATGAACGTGATATTCTGTTCATATGCGCCGTTTGCTGCTTTTAAACTATTCAAAACGCGTTCTTGCGCGCGGCATGTGCCACACCAG
>NZ_JABBAM010000122.1:31065-35914 GCF_018607965.1 Planktotalea sp. | reverse complement strand
AGACACCTATTGCTGTCACCCCTTGGGGTGCTCTGGCACGTTCAATTCCCCGTGGGTTTTTGTTTCGAAAGCTGCACAAGAAGAATCCCTGCAGTGATGATGATCACCCCGATGATGTCCATGCGTCCCAACGCTTCATCGAGCAAAAGCGCTGCAATTGCGACACCGAAGAAGGGATTTAGGAAATGAAAGGTAGATGCACGCACAGCACCGATGCGTTCCACGAGGCTGAACCAAATGAAGGTCGCAACAAGCCCTGGGATTAGGGTGGTATAGCCGAAGGCGAAAACCCATCGCAAAGACAGATTTACATAAAGCGTCTCGGTAGAGGAGGAAACGACACCTAAGATTGCGGATCCTACCAGCATTTGCAGGCCAACAATCATCAATAGGTTGCCTCCCGAAGAGGCCCCGCGCATCGCGAGTGTCGCAATGCTCAGGGCAAGCGCGCCAATAACACATAGCGCCATACCCCAAATGTCAGCGTTTCCATCAAAGCGCGCACCCATGATCAAGACCACGCCTGCAATGCCTAACAGCAGACCGATAACTCCTTGAACGGGCAAACGATCTTTCAAGAAAACCCAACCAATACCCGCAACGATCAAGGGCATTGTGGACGCGATGATGGACGCGAGCGAGGCTTGTACCGTTTGCATTGCGAAGAAATTTAGCCCGAGGTAGAGCGCGTTTTGGCATAGGCCGAACACGAAGACTGCGCGCCATTGTCCGCCGGTTAGTTTCCAGCTTTGCCCAAGTGCTTTGGCAATCGCGATGCCGATCAAGCCAGACAGAAAGAACCGTAAACTAAGTGAGGCAAACGGTGGCGCATCTTGGACGATGATACGTGCGGATGTGAATGCGCTTGACCACATGAAAGCAAAAGCCAATCCCATGAGCAATGCGCGAATATCCATGGGGTCACTCCAAATAAAAAGGGCCGCTTAAAAGCGACCCTTCTCGAAAATCATTGCGAATGCAAAATTAGCCGTTAACGCTGTCTTTAAGCGCCTTGGCGATTGTCATCTTAACAACCTTGTCCGCGTCCTTCTTGATCTGCTCACCCGTTGCTGGGTTGCGAACCATACGCTCAGGACGTTCACGGCAATAGATTTTGCCAACACCTGGAAGTGTGACAGCACCGCCGCCGGATACTTCGCGTGTGATCAGCGCACATACTGCATCAAGTGCTGCGCCTGCAGCTTTTTTATCGCCACCCATATCGTCAGCCAGTGCGGCGACCAGTTGAGTCTTTGTCATTGGTTTTGCCATGTTCATGGTCTCCCTATACTGCCCGTATCTTGGGCCTCTAAGGAAGCATCTAACTGTATCTTGACACTTTGCACAACGGATAGACGGCTAAAAAAGTGGAAAAAACAGGTGTTTTTGCTGGTTTCCGCAAGTTTAAAGGAATGCGGTCTCCTGAAATGAGCGCAATTTGCGGCTATGGATGCGTTCTAGGGGTGTTTCGCTAAGGCGTTCCATCGCGCGAATTCCGATCATCAGGTGGCGTGCAACCTGTGATTTGTAGAAGTCAGAGGCCATTCCCGGCAGTTTTAATTCACCGTGAAGGGGCTTGTCAGAAACACAAAGAAGTGTGCCGTAGGGAACGCGAAACCGAAAACCATTTGCTGCAATTGTCGCGCTTTCCATATCCAATGCGACCGCGCGCGATTGGGACAGTCGCTGCACAGGTCCGCTTTGATCGCGCAATTCCCAGTTTCGATTATCTACAGAGGCGACGGTTCCCGTGCGCATGATGCGTTTCAGATCGTATCCTTCAAGTTTGGTCACTTCTGCAACGGCGGTTTCCAAGGCAATCTGAATTTCAGCAAGTGGTGGGATTGGAACCCAAACGGGCAAGTCATCATCCAGCACACGGTCTTCACGCAGATAGGCGTGGGCGAGAACGAAATCACCAAGGCTTTGTGAATTGCGCAAACCCGCGCAGTGACCCACCATCAGCCAAGCATGTGGGCGTAGAACGGCAACATGATCCGTCGCGGTTTTCGCGTTGGATGGGCCAACACCGATGTTGACCAAAGTGATGCCGCTGCCGTCGTCTTTTTTCAAGTGATAGGTCGGCATTTGGGGCATTTTTAAAACGGGTTCAATCACACCATCTGCATCAGTAATCTCGACATTGCCCGTGCTAACAAAACTTGTGTAACCGCTCTTTGGATCAGCAAGCTGCAAGCGCGCGTAGGCTTCGAATTCCGACACATAAAACTGGTAGTTTGTGAATAACACATGGTTCTGGAAATGCGCAGGATCGGTCGCCGTGTAGTGCGACAAGCGAGCCAGTGAATAATCAACGCGCTGGGCGGTAAACGGGGCTAGCGGTTCTGTGCCATCTTCGGGAACCTTGTATGTTCCGTTCACAATGTCATCGTTGGTGGTGCTAAGGTCAGGAACATCGAACACATCGCGCAGCGTGAATTCGCCAGCGCCATCTTGAGGCACTGAAATACGCGCATCATTGGCGACCGCGAAGTGTACCGGAATTGGTGTGTCGGATACACCGATGCCAATCACGACATCGTGGTTTTCGATCAAAAGCGTGAGTTGCTGTTCGAGGTACTTCTGGAACAACTTTGGTTGTGTGATTGTCGTCGCATGGGTGCCGGGTGAAGAGATATGGCCAAAGCTAAGTCGGCTATCAATCTTGGCAAAGCTGGTCGTCGTGACCCGGATTTCTGGATAGAATGCACGGTAGCGATAACCCGGATGGCCTTCCGTCATTGCTTTGGAGAACTTTTCACACAGAAAGGTCGTGGCTTGCTCGTAAAGCACGATCAGCTGCGCAACCGCTTTTTTGGGGTCGCGGTAGGCTTCGGGGTGCATCAATTTAGGTGTAACAATAGATCGTTGGTTCATAATATCCTCAAGTCGCCCCTAGCTTTCAAAGAGCGGGGTCAGTTCAAATTTCGTGACATCCACAAGGCCACGGTCGGAAATCCTGATTTCAGGGATGACCACCAAAGCCAGCAATGAATGCTGCATGTAGGCGTTGTTCAGCGAGCAACCGCAATCAAGCATTGCTTGCACCATGGTGTCCGCCTTCTTCGCAACGTCGGCTGCAGGTTGGTCCGACATAAGACCTGCAATGGGCAGTTCAACAAGTGCCAGTTCGGTGCCGTTTTTCCAAACGGTGATGCCGCCCCCAACCTCTGACAAACGGTTTGCTGCGGCGGCCATCATCGCACGGTCCGTTCCAACGACAATCATATGGTGACTGTCATGTGCCACGGTCGAGGCCATCGCCATCGGTCCCTCATACCCAAAGCCAGATACGAAACCGTTAACAACGCCACCTGTAGCCCGATGTCGTTCGACCAAAGCAATTTGGCAAATGTCGTCTTGTCCGATCGTTTCAACCAAGCCGTCCGTAACAGGTAGATCAGCTTTTAGCGCTTTCGTTGGTGCTTGGTTTTCGACGACACCAATCACGTTGGCACGCACTGTGTTTGCGCCCTTAGGGGCGATGATTTCAAAGTCCTGTGCTGATTTGGCGAAACCCATGTTCACGGTCCCACGCGCATGGCTCGGCCAATCGTAATGCGGACACTTAACTTCGCAAACACCGTCACGTGCAACGGTTTGACCGCGTGCAATCACGTGTTCAATCGGCACGGTTTTCAAATCAGAGGTGAGGATAACATCCGCGCGTCGACCTGGTGCAATGGACCCTAATTCGCGCTCCAACCCAAAGTGGGTCGCTGTATTAATCGTCGCCATTTGCAGTGCGATCACGGGGTCACATCCGCATTCAATCGCATGACGCACAACGCGGTTCATATGGCCCTCGTTCACGATCGTTCCAGAATGGCTATCATCGGTACACAGAATAAAACTACGCGAATCGAGGCCCTTTTTAGTAACAGCCGTGATCTGGCTCTCCACATCATACCACGCAGAACCAAGCCGCATCATATGGCGCATCCCTTGGCGCACACGCGCAATCGCGTCAGCCTCGCACGTGCCTTCGTGGTCGTCTGCAGGACCACCGGCCGCATATGCATGGAACGCAGGACCAAGGTCGGGCGACGCATAGTGCCCGCCAACTGTCTTGCCGGCATTCTGGGTTGCTGCGATCTCAGCCAACATCTGCGGATCACCGTTCACGACACCGGGAAAATTCATCATCTCGCCCAGACCGATGATACCGGGCCATGCCATGGCCTCTGCGACATCCTCAGCTGAAATCTCGAAACCTGTCGTTTCCAGTCCCGGTGCTGACGGTGCACAAGACGGCATCTGCGTGAATATGTTGATCGGCTGCATCAAGGCTTCGTCATGCATCATGCGCACGCCCTCAAGGCCCAAAACATTGGCGATCTCGTGGGGGTCGGTGAACATGGATGTCGTACCGTGGGGAATAACGGCAGCTGCAAATTCTGCGGGGGTTAGCATGCCAGATTCGATGTGCATGTGTCCGTCGCACAAACCGGGGATCATGTACCGGCCATTGGCCTCGATGATGTCTGTCTCAGGTCCAATGCAATGTGACGCGTCAGGCCCGCAATAAGCAAAGCGCCCATCGGCAATAGCTAGATCGTGGTTTTCAAGGCACTCGCGCGTGTGGACGTTTACCCAAGTGCCGCCCTTGATCACAAGGTCAGCGGCAGCGCGTCCTGCTGCGACGGCGACCAATTTGGGGGCTGCTTGCGCCCATGTTTTGATAGGTGTTTCGCTCATGTGCAAGGTTGACACGGCTTTGGTTGATGTTCAAGCATCTCATTTAGCGCAAGTTAGGAGCAGGTGACATGGATTTCGAAACAGTCGGGCCAGCAGAGTTCGGGGCATCCCTAAAAGGATTGGGCCTGAATATCCTTGTGCGCGATGTCGT
>NZ_JABBAM010000122.1:0-30965 GCF_018607965.1 Planktotalea sp. | reverse complement strand
AGCCAGCAAAGCCGAGGCCGCAGGCGGGCATATTTTGCAAGAACCGACGAACAAACCACATGGTCTGCGAGAGGCCTGTATCCTTTGCCAAAACGGCTATGCATGGGTTCCATCCCGTACCCTGACCTAAGAAGAAAGAGACGCACCATGAACGATGTAACCAGAGCGAATATGGATCACTGGCAAGACCGGGTTGATCTTGCCGCTGCCTTCCGTTGGACTGCACGTTTGAACATGCACGAGGCGGTCGCGAACCATTTCTCGCTGTCGATCAATGACGACGGTACGCGCTTTTTGATGAACCCTAATCAAGTGCATTTTAGCCGTATTAAAGCATCCGACTTGATCATCGTTGATGCCAATGATCCCGAAACGTTGAAAGGCCCTGATGCGCCTGATCCGACGGCTTGGGGATTGCATGGCGGCATGCACCGCCATTGCTCGCATGCGCGGTGTGCTATGCATGTGCATTCGATCTTTGCCACAGTTCTGGCTTCGCTTGCTGATAGTAGACTCCCCGCGATTGATCAAAACTCCGCAACGTTTTTCAATCGGGTCGTGGTTGATGAAAACTACGGTGGTTTGGCGTTTGAGGAAGAGGGTGAACGTTGCGCCAAACTCTTCGATGATCCCAAGAAAAAGGTCATGGTCATGGGCAACCACGGTGTGATGATCATTGGCGACACAGTTGCTGATACGTTCAACCGCCTGTTCTATTTCGAACGTTCTTGCGAGACCTATATTCGAGCGCTGCAAACAGGCCAGCCTTTGCGCGTGCTGCCAGATGACATCGCAGAAAAGACGGCGCAGGAACTTGAAGGATATCCCGAACAAGACGCGCGTCACCTCGCAGAATTGAAAGCGATCCTCGACGATGAGGGCAGCACTTACGCGAACTAAGCGCGCTTAAGCTGCAAAAGCCAAGCGCGATCCTGTGCATGTTCGCCTTCGGCGTCATGGCCGTAAATCGCGATTTCAACCTTGCGCGTTTCAGCGATCATTGCGCTGAGACGCGTCAGGACAGCCTCGAAACCCATCGTATCCCAGTGATGGGAATTAACGGATAGTATGGCCCAACCACCGGGCTTTATTACGCGTAAGACTTCCTCCAATGCGTCTGGTCCCACGTGTCCATTGGTGAAAGTACCTGCACTGACAGCACCTTGATAGTGCGCATCCGAAACGTCCAATATCTTGGTCAGATCGCCCTCAAATAATCTGTTGTAGATTTTCTTGGCGGCGGCCTGTGCCATCATTTCAGGGGAAAGATCGACACCATCCATCGGCCCGACATCCAATTCGGCAAGGCTGGTCCCGACAAGCCCGGTGCCGGCACCAAGATCCAAAACGGGGCCGTTAATCCCAAGGTCGAAATAGGCCTTGGCCACGTCTTGTGGCAACCGATAGGCCATGCTTTGCGCAAAGTTATCATCGTAAGTCTGGGCCCAATCCGCATAAAGCGATTTGGTTCCGTCAGGGCCATTCAGTGCATATGCATTCTCGAGATCGGGTTTATCAGTCATAGGTTTCATACAAACCGTTCATCCATGCCCTTGCAAGCCCGCGTTGCTTGGCACACATATTCTATATGAAACATATGCTCTCTTTTGGCCACGGCTTCTCAGCACGCGCGCTCACTCCACTTTTGCTGGAGCAGGGGTTCTCTGTCACAGGTACAACGCGTTCGCAGGACAAATTAGTGGGATTGGGTTCAACGGGTTTCACAGCTAAAGTATGGCCGGGAACAGACTTGCGGGAAGAACTTCAAAACGCCACCCATTTGCTTTTGTCCGCTGCTCCGAACGCGGATGGTGATCCTGTTTTGAACGCATTGCGCGACGAAATAGCTGCACATGCGCCTAACCTTGAATGGGTTGGATATCTCTCAACGACAGGTGTCTACGGGGATGCCGCAGGGGGATGGGTTGATGAAGGCAGTCCTCTCAAACCCTCAACCAAACGTGGACAGATGCGGGTTGATGCGGAAGCGGATTGGCAAAGTATTGCGAACCTTCCTCTCCATATATTCCGTCTTGCGGGCATCTATGGACCTGGTCGTGGGCCGTTCGCCAAAGTACGTGCAGGTACAGCGCGACGCATCATCAAAACGGGACAAGTGTTTAGTCGGATTCATGTCGAGGACATCGCACAAATTCTGGCAGCGTCTATTGCCCAGCCCAAGGCAGGCGCGATCTATAACATGTGTGACGATGATCCAGCCCCGCCCCAAGACGTGATTGCCTATGCGGCGGAATTGCTTGGCTTGCCATTGCCAGAAGAGGTTGATTTCGAAACTGCTGACATGACGCCAATGGCGCGCAGTTTTTATGCGGAAAGCAAACGTGTGCGAAATGATCGGATCAAAGACGAGCTAGGTGTAAGCTTACACTATCCCAACTATCGTGTTGGGCTGACGTCGTTGCTTGCGCTTGAAAATGCCCTAGACGAGCATGGATAGCTCAGGACGCCTCAACGTATTCAACATGCGCAGAACTTGGGGGCGACAGGCCGTTCCTTCAAACGATCGTCCAAAAAGTGCGTCAGGAACGTCAGGCAGTTTCAGTGCCAACTTACGCCAACGATGAACGATGAGCGTGCGCAATGTTGCGATTTGAAAGGGCGTCAACGCCTGTATGTGGCTTTCATCTAGCGCCAACAAATCCAATGCGGCCGATAAATCTTTCAAAGCAGAACCAAGCCCGTTTGAAACCAAGCTTGCACTTAGCCACTCAGGAATATCGCCAAGTGCTCCTTCCAGAACAAGCGCATCTTTCGCCACGCTTTGCGCTGAGCCGTTTGCAAGATAAACACCTGCGGACAAGGCAATGTATCCGTGGCCAACCAATCCAGCAGCACGGGAGTGTTCGTCATTGGACAGGGCTGGGGGATAGCAGAGCACATGCCAGCTTGGAGAGGCAGAGTGTTCGGACGCATAGATTCGTTCGCTTGCGATAGCGCTTTGTTCTAAACCCGTTGCGCTAAGGCTATGAAACGCCTCGCGTCCGCGTTTGGTTGTTTCGATCCAGCCTTCATTTCGCAGGCGATGCAATGCGACGCGCATTGCTTCTGGGCGTACACCAAGGGGGCTAAGTATAGAGGTCAACATAGGCCCTGAAATCAAATCGCCTTGCTTCTGGGCAAGATCACCAAAGACCGTAACAATCAGTGACCAGACACGGGGGGCTTCTTCGGTCCCAAGCGTTTGAATCGCAGATTGAAACAGGTCTTCTTTCATCGATCTTCGCCTCTACGAGTTTTATGTTTTGTCCCAAAAAGACGTCTTGTTCATGTCCCAGTTTACGCCACGACGTAGGAATGCCAACTATATAAAGTTGTGAGGTAAGAGCTGCTAAAATCGTCGTGTCATTCTTCTTCAACCTGTCCATTTTTTGAAGATAAGACGGACTGGAACATTAAATCGAAAGCTGCGATACATGACTCACCACCCGCGCTGAAGTGGGTTTGGCCTGTATTTGGTCCCAACATTTCATGAACACAGGCAATGTTGCGCGCGCCATTCATTTCAAATTTAGCCAGTGTTTTTCCGAGCTGCACTTTGATCTTCAACGGGGGTTTATCAGTAACCCAAGCCAGAAACATTTACCCGCTTCGGAGCATAGAGATTGATTGGACGTGAGTGGATGCCCCTTGGGCGTGCAATTCCCGAGCACTTACTCCGCCCAATCAGCACTTTATTTGTGACCAAAACCACCACCACCGGGTGACTTCAGAACAAACACATCATTAGGCATCATATTTGATTCATCGTTGCCTTTCAGTTGCTCAATTGTCCCGTTCGCCCGCTCGATGGTATTTTTACCAACTTTACCTGTGCTTCCACCATTTGCACCGTGCGGGGGAACTTTTCGATGAGAAGAAAGGACGGTGACCGTCGTTGGTTCTAGGAACCGCAGACGTCTAATAATCCCGTCACCCCCTATAAATTTACCATTCCCGCCAGACCCTTTTCGTATTGAAAATTCATCAAGACGAACAGGAAAGCGGGTTTCCAGAACTTCTGGATCTGTCATGCGCGTGTTTGTCATGTGGCTGTGCACCGCACTTGTACCATTGAACCCATCGCCCGCACCGGTGCCGCCGCAAATGGTTTCGTAGTTTTGATAAGTAGCATTGCCGTAGACAAAATTGTTCATGGTCCCTTGGCTTCCCGCGATCACTCCAAGCGCGCCGTAGAGTGTATCAGCAATTGCTTGGCTGACTTCTGTATTGCCAGAAATTACAGCGGCAGGCGCATTGGGATTTATCATGCTCCCGTTCGGCACAATCAGGGTGAGCGGCTTTAAGCAGCCTTCATTCATGGGGATGTCATTCCCGACCAAGGTGCGGAAAACATATAGGACAACCGCACGGCAGATTGCCAATGGGGCATTATAGTTCCATTCATTTTGCGCGGATGTTCCTGTGAAGTCGATCGTCGCGCTACGCTCTGATTTATGGGCTCTGATTGCCACTTGGATTTGGTCCCCACTGTCGAGGGGGTAGGTGAAATCACAATCGTGAAGGACATCAAGAACGCGGCGCACGCTTTCTTCTGCATTTGCTTGGACATGGGTCATATAGGCGTGAACTGTTTCCACACCAAATTGGGTGGTGATCTTTTCAAGCTCCTTTAGACCGGTCGTATTCGCAGCAATTTGGGCCGATAAATCAGCCATATTCTGATCAATGTTGCGGCATGGGTAAGTACCCGATGCCAAAAGTGCGCGCGTCTCTGTATTGCGCAACTGCCCTTGTTTCACCAACAAGAAATTGTCGATGAGAACGCCTTCTTCGTCAACTGTGCGGCTGTCTGGCGGGGCTGAACCGGGGGTCTTTCCGCCAATGTCAGCGTGATGCCCGCGGCTCGCAACCGTATACAAAATTCGTTCGCCCGCTTGATCGAATACAGGTGTGATAACAGTGACATCGGGTAGATGGGTTCCACCGTTAAACGGGTTATTCATCATGAACACGTCACCGGAGCGAATTTTGCCTTTGTTTTGTGCCAGTATCACGCGCACGCTTTCTGACATTGATCCCAAATGGACAGGAACATGCGGGGCGTTGGCCACAAGATCGCCGTTTGCATCAAAGATCGCACAGGAAAAATCATAGCGCTCTTTAATGTTCACAGAATATGCTGTGTTGGCGAGGGTTGCACCCATCTGATCCGCGATAGACATGAAGAGGTTGTTGAAGACCTCCAACATCACTGGATCGACCTTGGTGCCAATGGCCTCTTGGCGTGCAAGCGGTATGATCCGTTTCAGGACAAGACATCCACCCTCGATACATTCGGCTTGCCAACCTAGTTCCAAAATATTGGTGCCTGTGGGTTCGGTCAAGATTGCGGGGCCCTGTACGATATCACCTTGTCGCATTTGAGAACGGTCAACGACTGGTGTTTGGTGCTGCGTTCCATCTGACCACATTCGAGTAGTTTGCGCGGGTTTTGTGACCTTGATTTCTTGGCTGAGCGTGACGGTTTCGCCAGTTTCCCCAATCGCCTCGGCTGACAGAATTTCGATGACGAGATCAGCACCTTCAGGAATAAAGCCAAACCTTGTTGAATGGGCTGTTTCGAACGCCTTTGTCATTTCTTCTTGTGTTCCAAACGGAACTTCGAGAGTTTGTTGCGCGCCAGAAGGGCGAATGTGTGCCATCTTTACGGTCGTAATATTGCTTTCAGGGATGCCCTGACCGCTCACTTCGATCTTAGCATCTTTCGTCAAGCTATCCAAAACAGAGCTGGCAGCCGAAATTTGTTCGATGCCTTTACCAAATTGATTTTCCCGCATTGCTCGCACATCTGCCAAGCCCATCCCAAAGGCGGATAAAACGCCTGCGAATGGATGGAGAAAGACGCTTTCCATACCCAAAGCATCCGCAACCAGACAAGCATGTTGCCCGCCTGCGCCACCAAAACAGTTCATCGTGTATTTGGTCACGTCATAACCGCGCTGGACGCTTATCTTCTTGATCGCATTGGCCATGTTTTCTACTGCGATGCGCAAAAACCCTTGTGCAATCTCTTCTACTGACAGGCCATTCCCGATTTCTATTGCCATCGCTGCAAATTTCTCACGGACCGCGTCAACATCGAGTGGTTGATCTGCGTTTGGCCCAAATACGGGAGGGAATAGATCTGGTTGCAGCTTGCCAAGCAGGACGTTGCAGTCGGTGACAGTTAAAGGACCGCCACGTCGATAGGCCGCTGGACCCGGATTGGCGCCTGCGCTTTCCGGACCGACCTGCATTCGTCCGTCGCGGAACGACAGGATTGATCCACCACCAGCTGCGACAGTGTGAATGGACATCATGGGTGCGCGCATCCGCACGCCTGCGACTTCGGTTTCAAAGCTGCGTTCAAATTCGCCTGCATAGTGACACACGTCGGTTGATGTGCCGCCCATGTCAAAGCCAATGAGTTTATCAAAACCATGCTCAGTTGCCGTGCTAACCATACCGACAACGCCACCCGCTGGTCCGGACAGGATCGCATCGCGCCCTTCAAACAGGGACGCATCAGTCAGGCCACCGTTTGAGCGCATGAACATCAGACGCCCGCAGCCGCCTTTGTCTGCCCCCAATGCGTCGGCAACTTGACTGACGTAGCGGCGCAAGATCGGGGAAAGATAGGCGTCAACCACCGCGGTATCACCGCGCGACACCAGCTTGATCAAAGGACTAGCTTCATGGCTTAGCGAAACCTGCTCAAAACCAACATGGCGGGCCATATCGCCGATCTGCTTCTCATGGTCAGAAAACCGGTAGCTGTGCATCAATGCCACGGCAACAGAGCGATAGCCTTGATCAAACGCCTTTTTCAGAGCCGCCTCAGTTTCTTGCGCATCCAGGGATGTAATGATCTCGCCGTCCGCCGCGATCCGCTCTTCAACCGCGATCACGTCTTCATACAACAGTTCGGGCAGTTGAATGTTAAGATCAAACAATCTTGGTCGATTTTGAAAACCGATCCGCAGTAGATCGCGCATCCCTTTGGTGATCAAAAGCAGCGTACGTTCGCCCTTGCGTTCAAGCAGCGCATTGGTCGCTACGGTCGTTCCCATTTTGACGGCCCCGATCTGCCCCTGCGGGATTGGATCGTTTGGATCAAGATCAAGTAAGTCACGGATGCCATGCACGGCGGCGTCAACGTAGACCTCAGGATTTTCAGAGAGCAGCTTGTGCGTGCGCAATTCACCCTTGGGTGTCTTTGCTACGATGTCGGTAAATGTGCCCCCACGGTCGACCCAAAATTGCCACATGGCATAGCTCCTTCATTTGCTGGCGTGCCAGCAGGTGTTGTAGTGTTAAAATTTGATAGGTTTCGGGCTTAGTAGAACAAGGATGGCAACCAAAGCGCGAGATTTGGGAAGGCTAGTAACAAACCGAGCATCACAAACATCGTGGCGACAAATGGCAGCGCCCCTTTTATGACGTCGATCATTGGGCCTGACTTTCGGATTCCCTGCACCACGTAGAGGTTTATGCCAATCGGCGGTGTTATCAGCGCGGTTTCCAATAAAACCATCAACAAAATACCAAACCAAACAGGGTCGAAGCCTAGCGCAACCACGATCGGCGTGATCAACGGTGCCATCGTTAGCAACATTGACAGCGTTTCCATGAAGCACCCAATTAGGATTAACACCGCCACGATCATCAGCATTGTTTGCATTGGCGTCCAGCCAAGCCCCGTCATAAAATCAGTGAGCGCTTGGGTGAGGCCGATGATCGAAAGGACAAAGTTCAAGAACACAGCAGCGATAATGATCAGCATGATCATAGCCGTTGTCCGCATCGTGCCCTCAATCGCCTGACGCATCATAGTGATCGACATTTTACCGTTGAACAGCGCTAGCAACATAGACGCAACAACACCCAAAGCTGCGGCTTCGGTCGGCGTCGCAAGGCCCGCATAGATTGATCCGACAACGACGACAAAGATACCCATTGGTGGGATTAGCGACGGCAAAGCGCGCATCCGTTCGCCCCATGTATGACGCAGCTTTTCACCGCCCCATTCAGGTTTGATCATGCAAGCAATAACAATTGTAGCCATGAACAACAGTGCTAAAAGAAGGCCCGGAATGAAGCCTGCAAGATATAGTTCAGGAACGGAGGTGTTTGTGAGCAGACCGTAAAGGATCAGGTTAATCGAAGGCGGGATTAGGATGCCCAAGGTTCCGCCAGCAGCGACCGTCCCAAGGAACAGGCTTTCGTTGTAACCACGCTTCTTGATTTGCGGCACGGCGACTGTTCCGATTGTCGCAGCCGTTGCAACAGAAGAACCAGATGTTGCAGCGAACAGTGCAGAGGAACCGATGTTGGAGTGCATCAAACCACCCGGCAACCAGCCGACCCATTTGACGATGCCGTCATACATCCGCTCGGTAATACCAGCGCGCAAAAGGATTTCGCCCATCATCACAAACATAGGAATTGCGACCAGAAGGAAGTCTGTAGAGGTCTGCCACGCCATGTCAGAAATAGCGCGATGCAGTGGCATCGGGCTGTCGGTGAATTGCAAGATCAGACCCAACCAACCAAGAGACGCGGCAATCGGGACGGCCAGACCAATAAGGGCCAGCAGGATAAAGAGTGTTTTCAATAGCATCAGATTATACCGTCTCGTCTTCGATTTGCTCGTCTAGAGATTTGACACCAATCAGATCTTGGGTGCCGTCGATATCGCCAGCCATCATGCGCTTGAGCGCGACCAGGCTAAGCAGGACGCCGGAAAAGACGAAGAACATCCATCCGATGAGCCAAGGAATTTGGGGAAGCGCGAGAGGCACGCGCATCGGCGTAATAGAGCGCGATCCATTGTCGAGGGTGTCAGCGACCATGGACCAAACATTGTAGACAACCACGGCGGCAAAGCCGATCAGCATGATCATCCCGAAAAGGTTTATGGCCCCGTGCAATGCTTTGGGAATTGCCCCTAGCATGGCGTCGACCCGAATGTGGGCGCGCTCAAAGAGGGCGTAAGATAGGGCGAGCGCTGTCGCGACACCAAAGGCGTATCCGGAAATTTCGTCCGCGCCACCGATTGAATAATTGAAAACTTTGCGCAGGAAAACTTCTGCCGTGACGAGAAAAGCAGACATCACAATTAACGATCCGCCTAGCCATGTTAGCCAAAGGCTAAGTGTGCGGGTTTTGGTTAGCAGATGCTCTAACATCGGGTGTTTCCTGTGCAAGCAAGGGAGGGACATGAGGTGAGCGGCGGACGTCGGCCCGCCGCTCGATAAGTTTTGCGCTTACTTAGCAGCAGCTGTCAGACCCAAGATTGGACCAACAGTTTCGTTCCAGTTTGCGGCACATTCTGCACCGCAACGCTCTGCCCAACGTGCCAGAACAACGTCTGTCGCGATGGTGTCACGTGCTTTAAGATCTGCTTCGGATGGTTCAACCAATGTCATGGAGCCCGCTTCGCCGATTGCACATTCGCCACCGGTGATGCACGAAATTGCAACGTCATCTTCTGTCGCTGTCTCGGCCCACATTGCGTCGGTCAAAGTTGCGATCTCAGTTTTAAGCAATGCTTGCTGACCTTCGGAGAGGCTGTTCCACTTGTCCAGGTTCATGGCACCAAACGCGAGGCCCCAACCAACGCGCAAAGTATATGCGTGCGTTGCGACTTGGTTCCATTTGGCAGTGTAGGCGGACATTGTGCCGGTGATCGCACAATCAACAACACCCTTTTCGAGCGCTGGAATGACTTCCGAGAATGACACTGTTACGGATGTGCCGCCAACGCCTTCAACGAAATCACCCAAAGTCGTAGAATAGACGCGGATCTTCTTACCGGCAAGGTCTTCGATGCCGTTCACTTCACCATTGCACCACAATGTTTGGCTTGGGAAAGGGTACAACATCAGCAATTTCGCGTTGTAGATATCCGCGAATGACTTTTCCAATGTTGGATAATAGGCGTCTGAAACCTTGCGCTGTGTGTCGATGTCTTGGGTTAGGGTCGACAGATCCGCGCCTTCAAAGATAGCGTTTTCGGCAGCGACATAACCCGGAAGACCAAAGGCGAAATCGAAGACGCCATTTTTGACCAAACGCATGATTTCGAAACCCTTTAGGCCAAGGCCTGATTGGGATTGAATCTTGCCAACGATGTTGCCGTCGGATGCTTCGCGCAGGCGTGTGTTGAAGAATGGCTCTTCGTGCTTTTGGTAGTTTGTCAGGCTTGACCATGTGCCGACTGCACTCAATACGACCGGATCATCGGCAAGCGCCGCGCTAGTGCTAAGCGCAAGTGCCGCAATTGCTGTTGTTATTTTTTTCACGTCTTCTCTCCATGTTGTTCGTTTAATTTTTGGGTGGTAGGATTGTCGTCTCTGCGTACTCAGCCACATCAGCGATAAGCATGTAGCCGGGGGAATGGGTGATGCAGAGCGGTAGTTTCGCGTCCAGCAGGACGTTTTGCGGAGTAACGCCGCAGGCCCAATAGACGGGCACTTCACCGTCTTTGACTTCGACGGAGTCTCCCCAATCAGGTTTTGATAGGTCAGAAATTCCCAAGTTCGCCGGATCACCGACGGCAATAGGTGCGCCGTGTGCTTGAGGATAACGGGCGCTGATCTCACGGGCTTGTTCCACTTGTTGCGCAGGAATCGGGCGCATGGTCACAACCATTTTTCCGACAAACGGGCCAGAGGGCATGAGATCAATGTTGGTTCGGAACATCGGCACATTGCGACCTGTTTCAATATGGCGAACGGGAATACCGTTGCTCAGCAAGGCGTTCTCGAAAGTAAACGAGCATCCCAAAGCCACGGTGACCAAATCATCGCTCCACAAAGCGGTTATATCGGCGACCTCTTCAGTCAATGCACCGTCTTTGAAGACGCGATAACTCGAAACGTCGCTCCGGATGTCAATGTCGTGTCCAAGTGTTGGCAAGAAAGGATTACCGGTGTCACTGATCCCAACAACGGGACAAGGTTTTGGATTACGCTGGCAAAACCGCAAAAAGTCCAAGGCGTAGCGTTTGGGGATAATTGCGAGATTGCATTGAAGCTTTCCGGCCGCAAGACCGGAGGTATGGCCTGTGTATGAACCACTTCGAATGGCTGCCCGAACCTGATGTGCAGATGCGCTTAGAAGATCAGTATAGGAGGTGGTTTGAACAGTCATACGATGTACCTGTGTAATGTATGAGATACACTCCACCGTTACTTCAATTCATGCAAATTATCATTTTGTATCAGGTGTGATAGATTTTTTGAAAGTCATCTGGGATGTGAAGCATCCCATCCCAATGCGACCTCACGCGCAATTTCTGCACTGTTTTCAACAAGAAAGCTGCGAGGCTCTGATAGATATGATGCTGTAAATGCCAATGGCTTAGGGCGGAAGCCTGGGTTGAACTCTACGATTTGTCCGGATTTCAAAAAATCATCTGCCAGCGCGCGTGGGTATGGTCCAACCGCGATTCCCGCTGCAATCATCTTTAAGCTGGCCGACAAAGAGGCCGATGCATAAACCCTCAAACGCGGTCCGATCCTTCGCGATAATTCCGACATCAATTCACGATATGGTCGCGTTTGGCTGGAGTAGGAAATGACTGGAATAGCGCCTAAATTGGTCTCTTCATTTTGGGTTGAGCGGTACCAATGCAGATCAAAAGCGGGAAGTTCGACATTTTCTACAGAAAATTCAGAGACAGGCCCCATTAAGAAAACCAGATCCAAGCGCCGTTCTAACAAAGCTGCGCGCAAGTTCAGCGAAATATCCACCGTTAGATCGACGTTCACCCTCGGATACTGCTTGCTGACGGCCTTTAGAAATTCGGGTAACCACGCCTGCGCGATGGTTTCCGACGCTCCAACCCGAAACAGCCCTTCGGTTTCAGATGGGTTTGCCACGCGTTGCTTGATCTCTTCTTCAACGAACAACATTTGCTCAGCGTAGGACAAAAGGAGTGTCCCATGCTTTGTAAGCACGACATCCCCCGGTCCGCGTTCAAACAACGGTACGCGAAGTTCGTCTTCGAGGTTGGAAATACGCGTTGAGACAGCTGGTTGTGAAAGATGCAAACGCTCCGCAGCTTTCCGAAAACCGCCAAGACGAGCAACCCATAGAAATGTTTTGATTTGATCAAAAGTCATGGCTATCCATAATATCTATCGCGATGCTTTGGTATCAATAAACAGATACCCCTATCATTTGCCCAAAAAGAACAAAATTCACGGCCGCGCCCATCAATTAAGATCCTTCTAAGGATTGAGGAAAAGCCGACGCACTATGTGTCGGCCTTTCGTAAAGTAAATCAAAAATGGTGATTTAAACCGACATGCAGATGTATTTCATTTCCAGATAGTCTTCGATGCCGTGGTGGCTGCCTTCGCGGCCAACGCCCGATTGCTTAACGCCACCAAACGGCGCCACTTCGGTTGAGATAATACCTGTATTCACGCCAACGATGCCATATTCCAAAGCTTCTGCCACTTTGTAAACGCGGCTTAAGTCCTTGGCGTAAAAGTAGGATGCCAAGCCAAAAATCGTATCATTTGCAAGTGCGATAACTTCGTCTTCGTCCTCAAACTTGAACAATGGTGCGAGGGGGCCAAAGGTTTCCTCGGTGGAGAACGCCATGTCTTTCGTCGCACCGGTTACAATCGTCGGCGTGATGAAGTTGCCCGACAGTTCGGCACCGTTGTCACCTAGAATAACCTTTGCGCCTTTGGCTTTCGCGTCAGCGATATGCGCGTTCACTTTTTCGGCGGCCTTTGGATTGATCAATGGGCCAAAATCAACGGCGCCAGCCAGACCATCGCCAATTTTCATTGCACCAACCTTGGCGGCCAGTTTCTCAGCAAACGCGTCGTAGACGCCGGATTGCACATAAATGCGGTTTGCGCAGACACAGGTTTGGCCCGCATTGCGGAACTTGCACATGATTGCACCCTCAACAGCTGCGTCCAGATCAGCGTCATCAAAAACGATGAAAGGCGCATTGCCGCCCAGCTCCATAGAGCACTTCATCACTTGATCCGCCGCTTGGCGCATAAGAATGCGGCCAACCTCGGTTGATCCTGTAAACGTTAACTTACGGACGATTGGGTTTTCGCAAAACTCTTTGCCGATCTCGCTGGAAAGCGTGGACGGTAGGATATTCAAAACACCCGCTGGAATGCCCGCGCGTTCTGCAAGAACACCCATGGCTAAGGCAGACAAGGGTGTGTCTTCCGCAGGACGCGCGACCATGGCGCAGCCAGCAGCCAACGCAGGGGCGGCCTTGCGCGCGATCATTGCGTTTGGGAAATTCCAAGGAGTGATCGAGGCTGCAACACCGATGGGTTGCTTGATCACCGTGATACGTTTGTCGGGCTGGTGACCTGGGATCGTTTCACCGTAGATGCGCTTGGCTTCTTCTGCGAAGAATTCGATGAACGACGCGCCGTAGCCGATTTCACCTTTGGCCTCTGCCAATGGCTTGCCCTGTTCTGCCGTTAGGATAGTTGCCAAATCGTCCTGATTTGCGATCGTCAAATCGAACCATTTGCGCATAAGATTGGAACGCTCTTTGGCGGTCTTTTTGGCCCATTCCTTTTGCGCGACTTCTGCCTGTGTAATCGCTCCGGCAACCTGTGCACGGCTTAGATCAGCGACCTGCGCGATCACGTCACCGCGTGCGGGGTTTAGAACATCAAAGGTTGCGCCATTGTCACCATCAACCCATTGACCACCGATATAGGCTTTGGTCGCCAAAAGGCTGGGATCTGTTAGCAAAGACGCGAGGTTTGTGGGTGTATCGAGCATGATGTTCTCCAAAGGCGATGTTTGATTGAGGAAAAGCATGTGGATGGGGTCTTGTCCAGTGGGACGCATGGGATGTCGGGTTTAGAACGGTCTTTGGCGCAAGTAGACCCGACCCGAATGTTTGACCGTGTCAAACACCGAACAGGGCGCAAGCGATGGCGTCGCCCCAGTCTGTTTGCTTTACAGATGCGCTCTTAGCGAAACTCGTCCTGAACGCCGGGACCTCTCTTTGATACGTCAAACTGGAGGTCACACCATGACTGCACGACCAAATTACTACCGTTTTCATAACGGCGAAAAAGCCCCCTTACAATTTAGCGATGCCGAGTATGAAGCGCGCTTAAACAAGCTGCGTAAAATCATGTCTGACATGGGCGTGGATGCCGCTGTCTTCAGCTCTATGCACAACATTTCCTACTATTCAGGATTCACCTACTGCGCGTTTGGTCGCCCCTATGCGCTGGTGGTCACGCCCGAAACGTCGGTTACGATTTCAGCGGGCATTGATGCGGGTCAACCGTGGCGACGCTGCTATGGCGACAATATTACATACACGGATTGGCAGCGCGATAACTACTGGCGCGCGATTGAATCGGTTGCTGGCACGGGCCGATCTATTGGCTTTGAAAGCGACCATCTAAGTCTGTTGCAAAAGGCCAAGCTCGATACATTCCTCGCACCATCGCGTTCGGTTGATCTGTATGAAACGACGATGCTGCAACGCATGCATAAGTCATCGACTGAACTGACGCTGATCCGCGCGGGGGCTGCGGTTGCTGATGTGGGTGGTTTTGCCATCAAGGATGCGGTTCGCGAAGGCGTACGTGAGATAGATGTGGCAATGGCAGGTCGTGACGCGATGGAGGCTGAAATTGCCAAGCGTTTCCCTGATGCTGAATACCGTGACACGTGGGTGTGGTTCCAGTCTGGCATCAACACAGACGGCGCGCATAATCCTGTGACGTCCCGCAAATTAGAGCGTGGCGATATCTTGTCGTTGAATACGTTCCCTATGATTTCAGGTTACTATACTGCGCTGGAACGCACGATGTTTGTTGGTGAGGTTGATGATGCTTCTCTGAAGATTTGGGAGGCCAACGTGGGCGCGCATTCGCTTGGGATATCTTTACTGCAGCCTGGTGCAAGTTGCTCGGATGTGACGAACGAGATCAATGAATTCTTCGCCGAACGTCAGCTATTGCAGTATCGCACGTTTGGCTACGGTCACAGCTTTGGTGTGTTGTCGCACTACTACGGCCGAGAAGCTGGACTGGAATTGCGCGAAGACACCGACACGGTGCTTGAGCCGGGGATGGTTATCTCGATGGAGCCGATGTTGACGATTGCGGACGGCCAAGCTGGTGCGGGTGGGTATCGCGAGCATGATATTTTGATAATCAATGAAGAGGGCAACGAGAATATCACGAAGTATCCGTACGGACCTGAGTTCAACGTTGTAGGCTGATTTTAGAAGGTAAGGTGCGTGAAACCACGCACCTTACGAGGTCATTCTTACATATTCGGAAAGTAGTCTTCGCAGTCGCCGTCGCGGTAAACATCTGCCGTGCAGCAATGCAAGCCGCCACCGAATGCGTATGCATCGCGTAACTCGACTTCGATAACTTCCATGCCCAGCTTGTCCATTTGCTCTGCTTGGTAGACTTCGGATTTCTCAACACAGACAGTTTTGGGATCCAGCACCAGCACGTTCATCGACAACCATGTCGAGGAATAGCAAAGTGGGGGCGGTGCGTTGTGTGCAGGCTGTGCGGCGTCAACGATTTCCCAGCCGTTCTTTTCAAACATATTACGCTGATCCGCGGGCAAGCGACGCTGTGGGTTATTCAAAATCAGACCCGGTCGTAGGGGCGTGAAAGTTGCGTCGATGTGGATTGGATAGGGGTCACCTGGAAAGTTGACCGTGTGAACACGGTGATCGGGGAAGTGGCGGCGCAGCCATTCGATGCCCTTTTCGTTGGTTGTAAAACCATGCTGAACGACAAGGTCTTTGCCGAAACGCAGAACGTCTGCGGCATCAAAAAGTGGCTCTTCTTCTGTCGTAACAAAAAACTTGGCAGCGGCCCATTCAAGGCGCTTTGCATCGCCTATTTTCTCAGAGAGATAGTCAGGATGATAATCCGCATCCGTTAAACGCGGCTTTGGTGCGCTTTCGTGGCGAAATTTGGGGTCCTCGTTGAAGTATTGCTGCATCAAGGGGCGGTAGTTCAGGTATTCGAACCAACGGCAGCGGTACGACATCGTCGCCTCCAACATCTCACGACCAACGGTTAGCAGAACGTCACGGGGGGGCATGCAGCCGAACTGGCTTTCCGTATGGAAATCAGGCGTTGTTGCGGGCAGCGAATGATCGATGCAGGTCGGGCGATCCACACGTAGGCCGCGCTTTTCCAGCATACCTGCAAAGTTGTCCAAAAGCTCGTTCGCGCGATCAATCGTTTCTTGTGGGCGACGCCCCCACTGGCCACGCATATCGCTGTCTTCGGGCACTTTCGCGTCGAGCGCGGGCTCTTCGGGTGGGATGTGGCAATCATCGGCGCGGCCCACGATCACGTGACGCAATGTGTCCCATTCATTCCAGCTTTTGACTTCGGTTTTTTCGGGTGACCAGCTCATCGCGTGCTCCATTTCATGCATATTTGCTGCATTCTTAGCCATCTGCCTTCCCATCCGCCATGACATTTGCGACAGTTGGGACAAATCTTAAGACAACGTGGATATAAATCGCATTAACATTGCCTATATTGACGTTTACGTATTGTAAGAACGGAGAGTTTTTTATGTCAAATTTCGAAATTCAAGTCGCCGAGTCGAAACTGCAGGTTGCCGAGGCACAGTCCAAGATTTCAGAACTCACTGGTCGTATAGAAACCGCACGTCAAAAGATGAAAGTTGGCGATGATGCGATGATTGATATTGAGAATGCGTCTTTGGAGGATGTGCACGCCCATACGGACGTGATGAACGCCAATATTGCAGAGCTGATTATGGGGCTGGATGATGTCACGGCGGCCTTCTCAAAAGATTTTGACGAGATGCGCAACAAGACAGGCTGGGAAAGCTTTGTCGGGATTTTCGCTGGTGCGAAATCTGATGCGATGCGCCAAGAACGGGTGCGCACGGCGTCGATTGATGACAAATTGCAGGACCTGATTTCAAAATCCGACGTGATCACCAAGCTGCTTGAAGGGCAGTTGAAGGTTCTGAATGATCAAAAGACCAAGGTTGAGGTTAATCTGGCCGAAACGCTTGATGAACGGGAATTTACGGTCGGTGAGTTGGAGGGCGTGAAATCGGACATCATGGCGATGGACCCGAAGATCATCGCGCTCGAGGGTAAGATCGCGGTCGAGCAAGACGCAGCCGCACGCACCAAGCTGGAAACAGAGCTGGCGGATATGAACGCTAAGTACAACGAGTTGGTGCAAGGCGAACAGGTCAAGCTGGCCAAATCCCAGACGCTGGAGCGTTATATCGAAAAGGGTAAAACTTGGATCGATAGCTTGCAGAACCAAGCGGCGACGCAGATGGTTTTGATCAACAAGCTGCAAACAGACACGAAGCAGCGCGTCGTTCTCTATGACGCTTTGACCAAGTCCTTGAAGACCGCACAGCAGCAAGACGTTGCGCACCGGATCAATGAAATTGGTGTCGAGACTGACCAAGAAGCACAATCCGCAATGGCCGCAATTGGCACGGCGACGAACCAGCGCATGGCCGACATGATGGAAGCACATGAGGATCACATGGTCTTTGCGCGTGATGTGTTGGAGGCGAAAGCGAAAGCCGATGAGCGTTTCGCGCGGAGGTTTGCGCAGATTGTCGAGAAGCATGATAGCAATGCGTATGGTGGGTAACTGCTTTGGCGGGACGCCTTCTTAAGGTGGGCGGGCTTTTGCTTGCTGCATCGGTTGGATTGCCTTGGCTCGCAGCACTTGTTCAAACGTCGAGCTTTGTTTGGCTCTCTAACATTGGCGATTTTGTTTTCGTCGTAACGTACGCGATTTTTCCAACGCTTGCTGGGCTTAGTATTGCTTTACTGGTTTGCGGAGGAATTCATGTACTCTGGAGACGTTTGAAAGCATGACGGTTGGACAAGATCACGCAGGCCTTAATGATGCGTTTGCATCGCGACGCTATTTCCGCAAGTTTGCCAAGATCACGCAGCACTTAATGCGCGTGGCAGGCGTAATGCAGGCAGAAGGGCGGCTGTCCAAAGCCGATGTTGAAATCATTACGCGCTACGTAACGCGCTTGTCGTTTACGTTCCGCGCACTTTCGATGAAGTATCTTCTGGTCGGGCGCGATACGGGGCAGTTTTTTGGCTCGCTCTCTATGGATACGCGCGAAAGCGGGTTTCCGGTGCATAGTGAATTGCTGACTATGGCGAATGATGCAGCACAGACGGAGAAGCATCTGGCGAATATGCCTAGTGTTGAGCAATATAAAGAACAGATGGTGCGCCGCATTGTGGGCGATCAGGAATTGCCGACCAAGCTGCAATTCGCTTTGTCACAACGGCTTTATTACGAAGAACTTGCACGAGGTGATCTGTTTTGGGCGCAGAATGATCCTGAGTGTGTTTGGGTTGAAAACCTACCTGATGGTCGGCGTAAGTTTCTTATTCATTGGGCGGTCTATGACAGTCAAGTGAACCTACCTGTTGTATATCTGATGGAGCTTGAAGACAGTGGTCGTGCCTCTTTGCCGCGGGATCAATATCGTTGGCCTGAAGTGCAGGCGCATCTGACGGGGCAGGCTTTGGCGGGACTGAAGTTGCTTACGATTGCCAAGGGTTTTGATGAGGCTTTCGATGATTTGCATCCCAAAGGCCTGCGCCGTTTTCATTTGGGACCAATGTATTCGCACGGCTACACGCGCCAAACGGGACCTCTGCGCGAGGTGCTAGAAGAAGCGCGTGCGCCTGAGGGGGAAGATTGGGCACTGGCGTGGACACGGGAAGAATTAGAGAGCGAGCGCGTAGAAAAGGAACGCGCTGGCTGGTTCGGGACTGTGGATCGTGAGGTCTTTGCGCTTGATCCATTTGCGGGACGTGGGGCCGACACAGGTGCGACGCGGATGGAACGCAGCATCATTCTGCCACAGCGACCCTATCAGGTGTTGGAAGAGAAGAACCCACCAGGTTTCGGTTCTGTGCGCAAGTTTGTCGTGAGTTCCAGCGGGCGTGTTTTGAGCTATCGTTGAGTACCTCCGGCGGGGATATTTTAAAAAGATGAATTTGGGAGTTTTGCGATGAGTGTGACAGCGGATCAGATGGAATTGCGTGAAGCGGATATTGAAAAGCATTACGCGGCGGCTTTGGCACTTTTGCAGGGGTTCGATCATACGCCGCGTGTTGCTAAGGCGCGTGAAGGTGCAGTTGCTGAGAAGTCCGCTGGAATTGGAACGCGGCGGCGGTTTCGATCGACCACACCGGGTTTGGTGACACGTTCGACTGCGCGCGCTGAGGGTGTGCAATTGTTAGCGCGCATCGAAGGGGTGGATGGGGGCGAGGCGTTAGTTTCGCCGTTGCAGGCGACAGTAATGAACGCGCTTCGTCGCGCTTTGGCGATTTCGATGGCTGTTGCCGAGAATTATGCAGAGCAGGTTGGGTTGAGCGATTTGAAACGCGCGAACCTTGAAGGGGGTGTTGCGGCTGGGAAGGTTGCGGAGTTCTCCGAGATGTTGAACGCAGAGGCGCTGATTTCATTGTATGTGTTTGCTTCCGCGTCGTCTTTCTTGTTGTCCTCACATGCCAGCGAAGTATCGGTGACCTTGGGTGATATTGAGGAAGTTTTGACCGACAATGCGCCACTGGCCATGCACGGTGCCCTTTGGGAACTGGATCAGGATATTGCAGATCACGCAGCCGACGATTCCAAGTTGATTGCGACCGTTAGTGCCTATGCGGAGGCGTTGATGGACAAGGTCGCCGCGCGTGCCGGCAGTGTTGGGCGTTTGGAGGCGTTTACATCGGCCACATGGAAGGTCGAGGCGGATGACTTTGAAGTGAACGGGTTTACGCCAGCCTCCAAGGGCAAGTCGTCAAAGCTAACCATGACGTTCAAGAAACCGAACGAAGTTGTCGGCAATCATATTGCGAAATATCAGTCGATGAAGCTGGCGAAAATGTTGATGGCCTATGATTTTGAGCGCCGTTTGAACCCGTTCGCCGACCTTGGCGGGTTCATTTTTACGTTCATGGGCGACGGTGCGCCGGGGACGGGTAAGACGACGCTGATCCAGATGATGGCAGGGCTGATTTCTGGATATTGCGAAACGGCGGGGTATCCGTTCCGATATCAGAACCTAAGCACCGACAATATCGATAGCTATCAGGGTAAGTCTGGCCAGAATGCTAAGGCGTTTATCAATAATATCATCGACCCATCTGTGATTGGCTTTGGCACGATTGATGATATCGACCAGCTTGCAGGCAAGCGCGGGGATCGCCAATCCAGCGCGGGGCAGCTCGAAATTACGGCTGTTCTAATGGAAAGCTTTGCAGGCGCGAACACGGTTGTGCGCGGGAATTGCACGTTTGGGATGTTCTCTAACTACCCCGAAAACGTCGACGATGCGCTGCGCCAGCGGGCCGGTGCTCGCTTTCTCGTGGATGGGCCGCAAACGCGCGACGATTATATCGACATCCTTTATCTGCTCATGGGCAAGAACCACGATATTCCGCTCGGCACGCATGATGTGTTCGAGGCGCAAGCGATCCAAAAGGCGGTTGCGGCGTCGTTTGAAAGCCATGGGCGGCCGCATGAAGAAGGGCTGGCTGTGGTCTTTGATGCCGTGCAATCGCAAGTGGGTGAGTTGGACACAATTGCGAAGCTGGGCACCTATTTGAAGGGTATTCAGGAAGCCGATGAACGCTTCACGGGCCGCGCAATCAAGAACATCACGGACGCCGTGAAAGTGCGCGCGATGGACTTTGAATTGCCCGATGAATGGATGGAAGAGCCTGAGTTGTTTCTGTTCAAAGACTACGACGCCAAGAAGGGCATGATTTCCGAGCTACGCAAGCCGATCACGGTGGAGATGGTGGTGCAAGAGATCAACCGCTACGCCGATAGTGAGTTCCGCTATGCCGACAAGTCCGATGAAGTCGCGATAGACGGGATGGTGCGGGATTATGAGCGGACCGAAGTGGCGAAGAAGCGGTATTTGGAGAGCAAAGGGTGATCATCCTCATGGGGTCTTTCTTCGCTTTCCTGATAATTAGCGTTCTAGGTGCATTTTTCGTGTCCGCTTTGTCCGCTAAGGGGACGACAATAGCAGACGAAGAGATCTTCCACCCAAACTATGCGGGCTGGATCACGTTGTTCAATATCGGGGTTGGCCTTATCGTCATCGCAGGGTTCTTGATCCTGTACCGCGACGATTTTCGCGGAACTCCGACGGCTGATCTGTTCGAACTTGGCTTCATAGCGCTGCTGTTTTCTTGCGCCTTTGCCGCGCCCGTTCTTGGGATTTGGATCAAGATTTTCAAACAGAAATCGAAAGTAGCGGGGGGAGTGGGATGAAGCGGATGCGGGACATTCTTGGTTGGCTCTTTCTGGTGACGCCTGTGGTTTGGGTGGTGCGTTTGTGTATGCGGAGACGAGTTAAGGAATGATGTATTTTCAAACAGATGTTCTGCTAAATAGCGCCTTCCCCATGGGGATGAGCGGGCATCTTAGAAACGCTCTGGGAGAGCGTTTTGACCGCGAACAGGCGAAGCCTAGGGAAGGCGCTGCGAGACGTAGTCTTGCTGGTGAGCGGAACAGGTGTTTGGTGCTGTGATAAATCAACTAATAGATACTTGGGATGCTCGTACTTATCCAAAGAGTGTTCGAGAGCAGCTATCTGGCGTGAAATCGCTAATTGACGCTTACTATCAACGCGAGGTTGAACTGGATAATCCGCAAGACTCGGATAGTCTGGAAGCCATCTTACGAGAGAATAAATTTGCGGACGGATTTCATCGCTTTATTGAAAATAATCTAATGAGTTGTCTAGATTCAGAAGTTATTAGAGGTTGGCATTACTGTCGCTTGACCGAACATGAAGCTCAGGCGATGGAAAATGGCGTCCTTGTTTCGTCGTCGAAAGCCAGTCTGAGACAACGGCTGGAAAATCTATCCAAAGAGTTTCAGCTAAGTGACAAGAACATTGAGGCTATTTGTGAGGCAAGCCCACTAAGCAATGAGCAACAAAGAAAAGTTAGGTCTCATCGCTTCTTTATGGTTTCAAAGCCGTTGCCGCTGGATGATTCTGGGGTGCGCCCTTTGATTAAGTTTTGGGGAGGCGAAGTTGCGTATTTTTGGTTGAAAGATGAGCGTTTGAAGCAAAAGCTCGCAGCTGTCGGTGCACCGCGGATTGTGGAATGCAATGTTCCGGTAAGGGGTAACAAACTTGCTTACCGCGCAGCTACAAACATTGTGGAAACATTTTGCAAGGTTTCTCAGGTGCCTTCTGCATTTGATTTTCACGTCTCGCCAAAAGAGGGTTCTTTGAAAATCCTCAAGGTTCACTCCGAGGGTGATCCAGTATTTGATGAGCTAAACTTGGAGCGCCCCCAATGATCCACCTCATCCAACGCGGTCTCATGTTTGGCAATCTTATCCACGTGCAAAGCGCGTCGTTGATTGAACGCTATAATCGTGCGCTCAAGCATCTGACGAACCATCAAACCAAGCTCACCAATTTTCACATCGATATCTCTGGTTACTCGCCCGAGATTGGGGATGAACTGGATGATCCGCTCTACCTCAACCACGCAGGTGTGAATCGGCAGTTTATCTTGCTCACCACCGATCAAAAAAAAGCGCCGTTGCTCAATGCGAAATTCTCGACCTCGCGGGAAATTCTTAAGGAGTTTATCCTAAAGAACGAGTCGCAGTTGTTTGCGCTGACCGCGCGCGATGCGGTGGCGGGCGAGCTGGTGAATTCGGTTTATGCGGTGGATGGCCCTGCAAAGCTGTTTGATATTCGACGGGTCAAGATTGAGGCCGATACGACGAGCGGCACAGTCGCCGAAGCCCAAGCGCTTGCGGATAATGTGGATCGTTTCATGCGTGAAGACGATGCGTGGTTCGATGATGTTTTGATCGCGGATATGATCAGTTCGGCCAAACGCACGGGCGATGTGACACGCAATCCTGTGCGCCTTGATTTGATGGAATTCGAGCAGCACAATTTCTGGACGGCGCATTTTGGTGGGCTGTATGTGTTCCAAGGGATGGATCATCCAGCTCTGATCTCGTCAGGGTCCAAAGAGGTGCTGGGCAAGCTGCCGATCAAATATACGTTCGACATGAAAGACCGCAATCAGATCGCGAAGTTCCTTGAATACAACGATCTGGCCGAACCCATTGTGAAGGCACGCGGCATAGATGCGGCGGCGATCCTGCGCCAAAAGATGGATTTCATTGTGATTGATACTGCGCAGGAAAGTGGGATTGATCTGGCTGGGGCCACGCGGCGCGATATTCGCGCGTTGGCACGGCGTCATGCGCAGGACTTGCCTGAGGAATTTCATGGTCTCGCGGATTTATTGCGCTGGGCGGAAGAGGGCGGCAAGTGGCCGCGTATCACATCGGACCATCCCGCGTATTTCTACACGTTGCGCAGTGCTGATCACGGGGATCGCGACTTGGTTAATATGCTGCTGTCCCAGCTGTCACCCAAAGATGTGCGACAGTTGTTCATCTGCCATAAAGAGCTGTTCTACAAACTCTACGCGGGCTGGCACGACACGAAAAAATCCTATGTGGCGGATTTTCTGGATCGCGAGTATCAAGTGGACAAAGCTGGTGCGCGCGAGGCCTTGTTCGGGCACGAACCTGATATGGAACCGCCTGCGCCAAAACGTGACGGTCCATGGGGCGTTAGTGAGAAAAAGATTGCAGCCGTTGGCCCATGGGGCGCGGTGAGGGGGAAGTAAGATGTTAGCATTGCTGCGGTTGCTGGTTTTTGGATTTCTGGCGTTGTCGGTGGTTTATGTGTGTCTGTCGCTTTATTCGCGATCCGTGCGGCGTGACAAGCTAGAGGCCGAGTGGGACGAAGAGATCAAGACGGGAGACCGTGAAGAATTTGTTCAAGAGGGTCTGACGGACTATGACGGGTCCTTGCGTCGCAAGCTGATCTTGGGGGTTTATGTGATCCCGATCGGCCTGATTTCATTTATTATTTATGCGACAAACTTTATGTAGAGGAGCCTGATCTATGGGCTATATCAAGTGGGCGTTCTGGATCAGTTTCTGGGTCTTTATCGCGTCCTTCTTTCATTACACGCTGCCGCAACACGACATTGCGCGTGTCACGGACACCTATGAAAAGCGGATCGATTTCGGCGAGAATTCGATCTTTTGGGCCTCTGCGGACACGGGCAATGCAACGACGGCTGTGAATCGTGATGTGTTCTTTCTGCAAACGCGTTTGAGCAACGACAACGTCATGGTCTATCGCAACGAGGATACGGGTTGGGGGTGGCCACCCTATTTCAAGTTCGACACGACGAATTTGCAGGCTGAGGCGTCTGATCTAAAGTCCATCGCTGCGACTCCGCAGTGGGTTGTGATCAAGCACTATGGCTGGCGCAACGAGTTCTTGTCGATCTTCCCGAATGCCGTGAGTGTGCGAGCGGTGGATAGTCCTGATGTGCGGATTATTCCGTGGTTGAACATTGCGATCTTGATCTTGTTTGCGGCCTTCGCTTGGGCAATCTGGGTGCGCTGGCGTCGGTTTCGTGAGGCACGGATTGATCCTGTTTTGCAGGACGCTGGCGATAGTGTGGCCAACACGAGCGACAGTGTGAAGAAATGGTTTGGAAGCTGGCGCAAGTAGTCTTCAAGCCGTGTTGAGAATAGAAAAAGCCCCCGCCGAGTGATCGACGGGGGCCTTTTTTGTCTAAGGTCAGATGTGTTTAGCGCTTGCCGTAGTATAGGCCCACAACGTGTTCAGCTTGTGCAAAGAATAACCATCTCGAGGTGAAGATACCTGCAATATGACACAGCACCGCAAAGAGCGCGAAGATGTGGCCGAAGGGCAGTAACAAGAAGATCACGGGTAAAACAAAGCCCAGAACCAGCGCTATTGTGCGTAGTTTCATGGCGTGCTTGCGACCCACCACATGGATAAATTCGCGCATCAGGTAGTTGGTGCCTGTGTGCGGTGGCTCAAATGCTTTTACCTTGCCGATGTGACCAAGGCCCGTTGCTGTTTCCATATTGGTTCCAGAGGCAGCCAAACGGCCATCGCCCATAACCCAATAAGCAACTTGAATGATCGCAGAGAAAATCAGCATAAAGATTGCTATCTTTACTTGCGCGGCCAGCAAAGCACCGCCCGTGATGGCCAAGGCCATGAACAGCGGACTTGTCAGCGGCATGTTCCAACGCGGTACGGTCTTGAGTTGCGCGTAGATCATAGATGTCGTGTATACCGTGAGCAGTGACAAGATTGCGCCAATGCCTCCGATGATACCCCAGTGCTGTGCAAAGAAGACGCGCCCAACTCCGTAGATCGCCATGACGATCAAAGCACCAACAGCGCAGATGCCTTCGCGGGACAGCCAGCTAGAACGCCACTGGCTGAACGCTTTGAGTGCGCGTTCAGGATGACCAAGGTGGAAGGTCGAAAATAAAAGACCGCCAACCGCAAGCACGTAAGCGATTGCAAAGAAAACGAACGCGATGAAGCCAGTGTAGTTTGGCATTCCAAGACCTAGGAACGTTAAAAGACCAAAGCCAAAACCAGAGAGCGTGGTGAAGAGAATAATCGACGGTGCTGGATGCATTAGTTCGCTCCTCCGGCTGAGTTACCGGGCAGTTTGTCGAGCGCTTTGTCGAGCCAACCTAAGAAGCCGCCTGCGTCTTTTGCAACGGGTTCAAGGTAGGGCGCGAGGATGTCGAACTCTTCCATCGTGTCCTTGGGACGTGGTGGCAGATATTGGTTCACAGGCTTGGTGCCCATTTCGGGCATCAGATCAAACCCACCACGTTCGGCGACGAGGATGCTGACGTCAGAGTTTTCATCACCCAAATCCCCAAAGTGACGTGCGCCTGACGGACACGTGCGCACGCAAGCAGGTTGGCGATCTTCTTCAGGCAGGTTTTCGTTATAGATACGATCCACACAAAGCGTGCATTTCTTCATCACCTTTTCTGCCGCATCCATTTCACGCGCGCCGTAAGGGCACGCCCAAGCGCACAGGCCGCAACCGATGCAATCTTGTTCGTTTACCAGAACGATGCCGTCCTCAACGCGCTTATAGCTCGCGCCAGTCGGGCAAACCGTGACGCAAGGCGCGTCTTCGCAGTGTAGGCAGGATTTCGGGAAGTGGATCAGCTGTGCTGCGCCCTCGTCGGGCTGCACTTCGTAGCTGTGGACACGGTTGAGGAACGTACCTGATGGATCGCCGCCATATGGCTTTTGATCCGACAGCGGAGCGCCGTAGTTTTCGGTGTTCCAGCCTTTGCAAGACACCACGCAGGCGTGACAGCCAACGCATGTATCAAGGTCAATAACGAGGCCGAGCTTTTTCTGGGTGCTGGTGGGGAGGGTGGTCATTGGCCAAGCTTCCACTTCAATTCTTTAGGACCTGCCGGAACAGGTGATTTAATTGGCGGCATTGCCGGTTGGCTTTCAGACGGTGGGTTAGCTGCTTTTTCAATCTTCACACGCAGATCGAACCATGCGGCTTGGCCCGTGATTGGATCAGAGTTCGACCAGCGTAGACCATCGCCTTTAGGTGGCATCAATTCGTGGATTAAGTGATTGAGCAGGAAGCCTTTTGTGACCTCTGGTGCATCCTCTTCCAACGCCCACGCGCCTTTGCGTTTGCCGATGGCGTTCCATGTCCAGACCGTGTTCGCATTCAGCGCAGCCATTTCCATGACGGGAACTGTGATAGAGCCGTGTGTGGATGAAACTGTCGCCCAATCCTCGTCCTTCAACCCATGCTTTTCCATCAGGTTCGTCGGAAGATAGAGTGGATTGTGGCCATGAATTTGGCGCAGCCAAGCGTTCTGACTGCCCCACGAGTGATACATCGCCATTGGACGCTGTGTCAGCGCATGCACAGGGTATTCGTCCACATCAACGGCGCTATCTTCAAACGGTTCGTACCAGATTGGTAGCGGATCCATTGTCGCTTTCACACGCTCGCGCAGATGCTCTGGTGGCTGGCGATCGCCATGACCCTCAGCTGCACGCTGGAACTTGCGCATTGGCTCAACATATAGCTGGAACAGATAGGGTTCCGGCTTGTCGATGATGCCCATACCCACGGCCCATTCTTGGTAGGCCATGTTCCAAGGTTTGTAATAGTTTGCGCCCTCTGGAATGTGTTCGACAAAGAAGCCACCGTTCTCAATATAGGCATCTAGCTGCGCTTCATTCGCTTCGCCGCGCCCGTTTTGCAGGCTGTTTTCTCCCATGCGCCAACCTGCAAGGGGACCAATTCCCGGCTTGCGGATGTGGTTGGTGATGTAGTCGGCGTAATCCGCGTATTTCTGAGATCCGTCCTCATTAATGAAGCCGGGCAGATCAAGACGCGCGCCAAGTTCGCAGAGCACAGATTGGAAGCCGCGCACATCGCGATCAGGCTCGATCACAGGCCAGCGGATCGCGTCAGCAGCAGCATCGGCTTCGCAGATTGGACGATCCAGCAACGAGATACAGTCGTGACGCTCAAGGTACGTAGTGTCGGGCAAGATTAGGTCCGCATAGGCGACCATTTCAGAAGAATACGCATCGGAATAGATAATCCGTGGGATCACGTATTCGCCCGTTTCCTCGTTCTTATCCGTCAGCATGTCGATCACGCCGCGCGTGTTCATCGAGGAGTTCCAAGCCATGTTCGCCATATACATAAACAGCGTATCGATCTTGTAGGGATCACCTGCATGCGCGTTGGAAATCACCATATGCATCATGCCATGCGCAGACATTGGGTTGTCCCACGTGAACGCTTTGTCGATGCGCGCGGCAGTGCCGTCTGGTTTTAGCGCAAGGTCATCAGGCCCATGCACGAAACCGAGGTGTGGACCGTCGAGCGGCTTGCCCGGTGTCACGCCATAATGCGGCTTCGGGTGGATCGTTGCAGGCTTGGGATAAGGCGGTTTGAAACGGAAACCACCGGGTACTTCGACAGTGCCAAGCAGGATTTGCAAGACATGCAGGGACCGACAGGTTTGGAAGCCATTCGAGTGCGCAGAAATACCGCGCATGGAGTGGAAACTGACAGGACGGCCTGTCATTTTCTCGTGCTTTTCACCGCGGAAATCGGTCCACTCTTGATCCAGCTCAAAGCTTTCCTCGAACGCTACACGTGCGATTTCATTGGCGATGCCGCGAATGCGTTCTGCTGGAATGCCACAACGCTCGGCCACTGCTTCAGGCGCGTATTCCTCGGACATGTAACGCTCTGCCATCAGATGGAAGACGGGTTTGTGCGTGATGCCTGCATGACGGTGCGTCGCGGACAGATCAGGGCGCACGCCCTTTTGATCGAACGGTGTCAACTTACCAGTGTTGCGATCAATCACCAGCTCTTTGCCGGCCTCGTCGCGCATCAACAGACCAGTTTCAGAATCAACCAAAACAGGCGCGTTGGTGTATTGCGCAAGGTACTCAAGGTCGATCTTACCGGCTTTCATCAACTCATGCACGAGGGCGAGGATGAACAGACCGTCAGTGCCGGGCGTGATGCCGACCCAATCGTCCGCAACAGCATTATAACCCGTACGGATTGGGTTCACACCAATCACGCGCGCGCCACGGGCTTTGATCTTGCCGATACCCATTTTGATTGGGTTGCTGTCGTGATCTTCCGCAACGCCGAAAAGCATGAACAGCTTTGTGTGATCCCAATCAGGTTGACCAAATTCCCAGAACGCGCCGCCCATCGTGTAGATGCCAGCAGCGGCCATGTTCACAGAACAGAACCCACCGTGTGCTGCGTAGTTTGGCGTGCCAAAATGTTGCGCCCAAAAGCTGGTGAAAGATTGCGACTGATCGCGCCCCGTGAAGAACGCCAGTTTCTCAGGGTTTTCTGCGCGGATCGGAGCCAGCCAATCGGTCGCAATTGTCAGCGCCTCTTCCCATGAAATCTCTTCAAACTCGCCAGAACCACGGGGACCGACACGTTTTAAGGGGGCTTTCAGACGTGATGGCGCGTTGACCTGCATGATGCCCGCAGAACCCTTGGCGCAGAGCACACCTTTGTTCACAGGGTGGTCTTTGTTGCCCTCAATATAGGCAACCTTGCCCTCTTTCATGTGGACGTTGATGCCGCAGCGGCACGCGCACATGTAACAAGTGGTTTTGCGCACCTCGTCAGAAACGTGGGGTGACAGGTCCAGGGTGGGTTGATCTTTGGGCATGTCAGATACCTTCCTTGTTAGGCGTGCGGATTTTAGTGTGGTTGAACTGTGGCGTCATGACAAGGTTAACCGCAATAGACCGAACGCTGACAGCCCACATAGGAGGGTCAAGCAAAACGGGCGGTAATACTGTTCGAAACGCGGTGTGAAAAGTTTGATACCTGCGAAAACGCCGATACTTGCTGGAATGGAAAAGACGAGACCGCGCCAGATGGCTTGTAGGTTCATAACGTCGAAGAAAAATTGCCAGAAAAGCGAAGTGGCTGATCCAAGAAATAAGAAAAGGGCGAGAGCTGCGCGAATCTTACGGGCTGGCGTGTCGCTTGCGAGGACATAGATTGCGATCATCATGCCACCTACGCTAGCAAGGCCTGTCACTATTCCTGCGGCAAATCCGGCGACATAGGGACCTGCGCGTGTTTCAAGCCCAGGAATACGGATACGGGCAAGTAGAAGTATGGAAAGCGCGATGATCACGCAAAGCGCGACCAATTTCGAGGTTTCAACATCAATGTTTGTTGTGAGTGCGAGACCGATTGGAGTGCCGATCGCAGACATGATCACAAGGCTCCAGACGATGCGTCTATCCGCCTCTTGCCATCCGCCTTTTGCCATTAGGACGCTTGCTGCAACTTCGAGCCACCAACAGATTGGGATCAATTGCACGGGCGGAAGAATTAAGGCTGCGCTGGCCATTACGAGGGCGGAAAGTGCAAATCCGGAAAAGCCACGTACAATGCCAGCACCAAAACAGATCACCGCAAGGATTACGATTTCTGAGAAGGTTAGGCCAAGCAGCTCTGTCATGCGGTCTCTGCTTGAAGGGCGGTAACTGCGATCATCGCAAGCACGTCGCCAGCGCTGCATCCACGCGAAAGATCATTCGCCGGTTTTGCCAGCCCTTGCAGAACGGGGCCAATCGCAACCGCGCCGCCGAACCGTTGTGCAAGTTTGTAGCCGATATTGCCCGCATCGAGGTTAGGGAAAATCAGCACGTTTGCGGCACCTTTCAGGGCACCACTTGGGGCTTTGGACGCTGCAACAGTAGGCACAAGTGCCGCATCAAGCTGCAATTCGCCATCCACAATCAAATCGGGGCGTGCTGCTTTGAGGACTTCTGTTGCTTCTTGCACCTTGGTCACACGTTCATGCTTTGCAGAGCCGTGGGTTGAAAAAGACAGCATGCCTAGTTTGGGTGTATCGCCAACGAGGGCTGCGAAACTATCGGCGGCTTGACCCGCGATGCCCGCAAGTTCTTGCGCGTTGGGGTCTATCACCATGCCGCAATCAGAAAAGACCATCGCGGGGCGTTTGAGGGGGTGATTTTCGGGGAGGATCATCAAGAAAAACGAAGACACCAAAGGTGCGTTTTTTGCTTTTCCAAGTACTTGCAAGGCTGCACGAACAGTGTCGGACGTGGTCGCAATCGCACCGCCAATAGAGCCATCCGCACGGCCTGTTTCAACGAGCAACGCAGCATAGATCAAAGGATCAAGCGTGGCCTTTTGGGCTAATTCTAGAGACAGGTTTTTGTGTGCGCGCATCTCGACAAAACGCGCGGCGAGGGTTTCGAAAATGTTAGAATTTTTGGGGTCGTGCACTTGGACGCCAGACGGATCGTCCAGATCAAACGTAGCCAGCGTGGCCTCGACATCCGCGAGAGGCCCAACAAGATGCGCTTTTTTGATCAATCCCGCGTTCAAGGCTATAACGGCGGCTTCGACAATACGGGAATCACTGCCTTCAGCGAAGGCAATCGTTTTAGGGGCCGCCGCCGCCCGCGTCATCAAA
>NZ_JABBAM010000069.1:5287-8806 GCF_018607965.1 Planktotalea sp. | reverse complement strand
CGCGTGAGATCGAGCACTTTCAAACCTTCCAGCGACGGTCCCTCAGGTGCAGCAAAGGACGCGCAAGCACCGTGATCTTCCCAATGCACCGAGGGTTCTGCCGCAATCGCCCTGCCCTGCGGATGCTCTGTCCAATCCTGCGGCAAACGCATCCACGCCGCACATCCGCCCGCCGCAACAACTGCACTTTCCAGTTCAACACCACTCCACATTAAAACGGCTTCAGCCACCGCAACGCGATCAGCTTTTGTACCTCAGACCAGCAAAGCCGCATCGCGATGATGGGGTGCATTTGTGTGCAACCGAATCCATCCATCGCGGCACTGGTAGTCCCCCGCAATCGCGTCCCAAAGCCCCGACGCGTCCCAACCATCAGGTCGCAAAGTCATATCAAACCAAAGCGACGCGAGCCGGCGATCAACTAAAACCTGATCCCCGTCCCCATTACAAAACCGCGCCAAAGCAACGCCTGCCAAACCGACCGACGCTTCCACGAAGTCCGACACTTTATAAAAAGATGGTAAATGCCCAGACCCTTGCACGCTGTAACTCGGAACAGTTTCACCAAACACTGCGGCGCTCAAATCACTCCAAAACGCATTACTCATACGGAAATGCTTTTGCAGCAATCCCCGCCACACCTAGTGCCACACGCACCGCACGTGCAATTTCAACCGCTTCGGGCGTATCACCATGCATACAAATCGTATCAATACGCGTCGCAATGCGCTTGCCGCTTTCAGCGACGATAGCGCCCTCGCTCACCATCTTGACCATGCGCGCGGCTGCGAGCTCGGCATCATGAATGACCGCTCCTTTCAGAGAGCGATCTACCAAGGTTGCATCATCATTATACGCGCGATCCGCAAAGATTTCAGCCGCGAAGGCAGTGCCTAATTCCTCGACAACCTTCTGTTGTTGTGTGCCCGCAAGCACCATGATGATCAGCTCGGGATCTACTTCTAAGGCCGCAATGTAACAGGCTTGCGCCATGTCGGCGTTCTCAGCACACATATTGGCCAGCGCACCATGCAATTTCAGATGACGCACACACCCGCCTGCAACTTTTGCCATCGCCTGCGCAGCACCCAGTTGGTAGCGTACCGCGTTGCCCAATTGATCGAGTGGCAAGTGCATCCGATACCGCCCAAAACCACGCAAATCAGGAAAGCCAGGATGTGCCCCAATGCCCACACCTTTTTCGACCGCTAACTTCATCGTTGTCGCCATCACATCAGGATCGCCCGCATGAAAGCCGCACGCGATATTAGCCGATGTCACTATGTCCAAAAGAGCGGCATCATTGCCAAGGCTCCACGCGCCAAAACTTTCGCCCATGTCTGCGTTCAAATCTATCGTCCGTGTCATATCTCTTTCCCCGAAATCGCGCCGCTGATCAATTGATACGACAACAAGTCTTGAATGTGCATGGGGTCGCGTAAAATCGGCACGCAACGTGCCCCCAATCCTGACCGCACTTTTCGCTCTGCCAATTCTGCGGCAATCCCGTCTTCACGGGTCACGAATTTAAACCGCAACTGCGTCCCTGCTATTGCCTGTGCAACGCGCGGTAAATCACAAGGCAAGATCGCAGCGATCCGTGGATAGCCGCCCGTTGTTTGACTGTCCGCCAAAAGGGCAAACGGTGCCCCCTGCCCCGGCACCTGAATATCACCCGGAATAACCGTTTCAGATGGAATCGATTGACCACCCGGCAAAGCAAAACTCATGCCTGTTTCCAACGCAACGCCTTGGCGGTTACCTCGTGCACTGCGTTCAAACGTCGTCTCCTCAAACGCGCGGCGCACATCATGCGAAAACAATCTTGTGTGCGCAGTCGCAACAACCCGGATCGGAGTCGAATTTTGCCGCACACTCGGCAGAACCAACCCTACGCGATCAGGCTTGGTATCTGTCCCAATCGCCAGTGTGTCGCCGACCTGAACCACATGTCCCAATCCTGCTCCACGATGTGTACTGGCAGAGCCATAAAAGCGCGGCGTTACAAACCCGCCACCAATCGCAAGGTATCCGTAAGCACCCGTTCGGGCAGTCTCAATCTCCAATACTTGCCCAGCCTCCACACAATGCACCCCGTTCCAAAGCAAGTGTGCATTATCAAGCGTCGCCCCCATCGGCGCGCCGGTTAAAGCAATGCGTGCAGGTGCAAGAACCTTAAACCGTCCGCCCATACCGGCCATTTCCAAAACAGCGGTGTCACGTTCCCCGATGAGCGCCCATGCCTCGGCCAACGCGCGCGTGTCCGCAGCACCGCCCCGCGATAGCCCCATGGCAAGTGTTCCTTCCCAACCCGCATCTTGAACCGTGACCGCAGGTCCGATTTTTTCAACAAGGATAGCCAAGATCATGATGTGACCTCAAACTTCGCACCACCAAATGGCGCCTTTAACAGCGCGTCAATCTCCGCGCGTCCAGCCTGCTCAAATCGAACTGCGTCACCTGCTTGCAATGCAAACGGCTCTGGGCGGTCCTTGTCAAAACACCTAAACGCCGTTTGACCAATATGACGCCATCCTGTCGGTGCCGTATTGTTGAAGATGATCAATTGACGCAAAGCCACAACTAGGGCCTGCGCAGGCACGTTTGGTGCAATTCCGTCCATACGAGGAATATCCCAATGCGGCTCTAAACTGCCCAAATAAGGCTGACCAGGTGCAAAACCTAATGTCAGAACATGCGTCGTCACCGCCGTTATTTGTGCAATTGCTTTTTGCTCGCTAATCCCAGCAAGCGCAGCCGCTTCCCCAAGCTGTGGTCCATCAAAGCAACATGGAATAATCCAGTGTCGTCCGTTACTGGATTGCGACACGAACCAATCTTGCGATGCAATTTGCTGTTCAATCCATTGAAGGGCCGCCCCCATGTTACCTTCGATATCTAGGCGCAAGAACACAGCCGTCAGAGACGCCGCGCTTTCGAGCACACCCGCAGGAACACTTGCGCTAACATGTCGATGAAATGTCAAAGCAGCCTGATTAATCTGCTCAGTCACCTCAGCTCCAAAACGCACCAAGACTCCGTCGATGCCAACAAAGACCAACTCAGGGAATCGCTGTGTGGTTTTCTTGTTCATGGCGCTCACTTCATGGAATTATGGGCAGTCCACCACGCCCTCACAACAAGCGCAAGCACCAGAGAGTCCCGAGTGATTCGTCTAAATGGATAGAATCAAACAACTTTCATGAAACTAAACGTTTGGCCCTCAAAAATTACTGAAGTAGATTATCCAACAAAATCATATAATTACATAAATTCGACGAAGCTTATTGCTAATTATCTTGCTCTAGGGCAGCCTCAAAGCACAGTATCGCTTGCCATAAACATGGCTTTCGCGGCATATCTTTACTTAATACAACGTATAAGGGGTCGAAAACGATCCCAGAGGCAGACACACAGGAAACCCGCAACGCACCAAATTGGAGCGATTGCACATTCGCAGACTAAGCAGATTTGTGACACAGGGCATCTGGCTTTTGTGAACGACTCTGCTTCTGCACA
>NZ_JABBAM010000069.1:0-5187 GCF_018607965.1 Planktotalea sp. | reverse complement strand
TCCAAGGGGCGGCAACCCCTCAAAGCCCATAAACGAATAGCATTCGCTATCACGCTTTTCCTACGCTCTTGATAGCAGAATGCCAGAATCACCGCAAGCTTAACGCTTCGGAGAAATGGATATTTATGGCGAAACCCTATGAATTTGATCCTGGAAAAGGCTTTGTTGCTTTACCTTGTGAGATCATGGACATCGACTTAACTCCTGGTGCATTTCGTCTACTTGTCGAATTGTGCCGCATGGCCAATCGTACTGGTGAGTGTTGGCCTTCTCTTGGCCAACTCAGCGACCGCATTGGCCGCTAAAAGGCCTCGATCTCTGATTACATCTCGGAACTGCGCGACGTGGAGCTGGTTGAAACCATCAACCAGAAAATGGCGAATGGATATAATTATCGTTTGAAATATTGCGTTACCTTTTGGCACAAATGGCGTTCACTGCTAGGAGCCAAGCAAGCGTAAAAAAGCGTTCAAGAAAGTGAATGCAGCGTTCAGCCAATTGAACGCAGAGTAAACTCTAAAAAACATATCCAGAAAAACCACTCATCTAGGAAATCTCTTTTGGAAGACACTGAACAGGCACAGTTAGTATCTGTTTTTTCTAGATGGTCTAATCTAGCAAAGTCAGCTCCCTTCCCAAGTTTCAATGGAGAAGTATCCTTGGAATTGATTGAGGCCACTAAAGCGATCACACTAACGCGAAAGCCAAATAGAATTAGCTTTAAAAAACTCATATTAAAGCAAAAACAGCTCTGGAATTATCTGAGCGTTGATCACACTCATTCTGATCTGCATGCTCAATGCGAACGTCTTCGCGAACGTGGGATCACCGATTCGGGATATCGCGCATTTGAGCAAACTGTTCAGGCGACATGGAAACCGTTTTGGCAAAAACCGCCTACAGAAACTCAATTTGAGCAGCTCCTTGAAAGCTCTCAACAATACAACAAATCTGAATCTATGTTGAAAATGCTGAAGCAGTACTTGCGCAGATGGGAAATATCGCAAAAGAAGTTGCAACGACCAAGCGCTTCACCCAACCTATCGTTAAATCAAGCCGCTTGAGTTAGCTCTCAGGCCCATTTTCACTTCTATATCCGCGGATATATTTTATGGCTTATGGAAATTTCGAGCAGTTCATTCGCAACATGACGCGTGTTATGGGCAGTGTGAACACTAAATTGCAACGTGATTTAACATTGCGAACCCGCGTGGCGCGCCGGTTTTCTATGACTGAGGTTGCTGAGTTGCTTGCCGTCGATGTCACCTATCTGGCCCGTATCTCTAATGAGGAGGCGGAATTTCCGATTGGTGAAAAAATTGGCCGTGAACGTACTTTTTCACCACCGGAAATTATGCTCATCAGGTCAATAATCGGATCAAACAAAGGCGCGCGTCGACAGCATCTACATTGGCGCAAACCGAGCAAACCTGTGAAAGTCGTAACTTTTGGGGCACAAAAAGGTGGAACGGGCAAAAGCCTGTCAGCCGCCCATTTTGCCCAATACGTTAATCTCTTTTACGGGCTGCGTGTTGGTGTGATCGACGCCGACCCGCAAGCAACTGTTAGTCTCTATTTCGCAGATGAATCGCTTCCTTTGTTTCAGCCAGAAACCCCTACCCTCGCGGATTTTATGGGGGTTGATAATCCAGGTTCAGAGACGTTGAACACGCCTAGTGCTGACGAATTAAACAAGATCTGGCAACAAACGCCTTGGCCCGGCATCAAACTTATCCCAGGCGGTGCTAATATTCAGAACGGCGATATCAGTCTGTTTTTCCTGTCTCGCCAATCGCAGGTTCCAGTTTACCGCATTTTGAAAGAAGCCATTGGTTGTTGGGACGGTGAATACGGTGCCAAAACAACGGCAGCAGATCTGCGTCGCAAGGACGGCAGGTTTGACATGGATGCCTATGCCCAAGCATTGGACGAAACTGTTGATGTCATTGTAATCGACCAACAGCCATCTTTAACTTTGATGCAGCTTAACGGATTGATCGCCTCAGACACGGTCATTATCCCGCAAACTATGAAGGGGTTCGATCTTGCAACTCTTTCAACATACGTGTCCAATATTGGTGAATACCTTGAATTCATCATGGGGTTCGAGGCGGATATCGAGATAGGGAAAGGCAAACATGTCGTCCTTCCGACGATTGTGCAGGAACAAAACAATCAAGATACGGATCAGATTTTAGATCTTTATCGACGCGCCCCACGTGAAATTTTGCAAGTGTGGTACAATCGATCTGATGCGATCGCGAATGCGTCTGAAGAGTACAAAAGCATCTATGAATACCTGCCACCCAAATCGCGGCGCACCTCTGCCCGTGCGTTTATGAAGAATGCAAATGCCGTGAACGATGCATTAGTTCAGCGGGTTTGGCCTGAACTCCCGGGCCGCGGATTTGCGGATGAATTTATCAAAGAGCGCTGGAGCTAAGACATGGCTAAAAAACGTAAACTTGACGCTGGATTGCCCCCACTTGAGGAAGAGGCAATCACAGATGCGCCCAAGCCGGCGATGGGTGGTATGTGGGCAGGCTCTGCTATGAACCTACTGAAGCAACGTATTGAGGACACCCACGGGTCGCTCGTTCTTGGTATTTTGAACGGAACGGTTGCACTCTCACTTGCTCCCTTTCAATTGACCGATGCGGCAGGAAGCGATCGAATCGGCGATTGGCAAGCTGATGACGCATTTGAAGCACTGAAAGCCAACATCAAAAGACGTGGTCAAATCCAACCAATTCGCGTGCGTCCAGTGGATGAAGATTGGCAGCCTGACGCGGAAACACCACTGCGCACCGACGCTATGTTTGCGATCCAGTCTGGCCGCAGACGCGCTGAGGCATGCAAGCAATTGGGGTTACCTGTGTTGGCTATTTTGTCAACGGACGAGGGTGATGCTGCATTGGCCGACTTGGAAGAGCGCTTCCACGAGAATACGATGCGCAAGGACTTGAGCGGTTTTGAGGAATTGCTGTCGGTTGGTTTATTGGCCGAGAGTCTGTCGGACTTAACACAAGAAGAAGTCGCAGAACGCTTGTCAGTGAGCCAAGGCGATGTTTCACTTGGTCTGGCCTGCGTGTCGTTGCGCGAAAAAATCATTGCAGAGGTTGATATTCAAGCGACGCCAAAACGCGCGTACAGGGCGATTATTCCAAAGCTCAAACGCGGTGTAACACCTGCGCCCTTGTCTAAGGTAGAATCTAAGTCTGGGGCTTATGCGGCCGGTGGTATATCCGTGGATATAAAATCAGGGCAGGGTGGGTTTACTATGAAAGCCAAAGGCGCTGGATTAACCGAAGTTGACGCCCAAGAGCTTGCTAAAGACTTAGTCATCTTCCTCGCCGATCGCCGAATTACAGGTGGTAAGTGAGCCTATTTGGGCAGATGCCAGATGGGCGCGCTGTCCACGCGGTAGACTTAAAAACCGACCGACTAAGCGTAAAAGTTTTGACCTATGGTGCAAGCTTGCAATCCGTCCGTATCGACGGCGCGCAGACGTTGTTGGGCAGTGACGATCTAGCCGATTACTGGGGGCCGTTGAATTATGCTGGCGCTATTGTTGGACGGGTTGCTAATCGGCTTGGCAATGGATCTGCGATTATCAACGGACTGCCTGCCAAGCTAACTGCAAATGAACCAAGTGGGGCGAGCCTTCACGGTGGGCCTGATGGGGCTAGCGAACAACTTTGGACGCTGGTTGAAAGTGGATCGACGCATGTTATGTTAAGTCTGCACATGCCTGATGGGCACATGGGGTATCCCGGTGCCTTAGACGTGCACGCGCGCTATGAGGTCGACGGCACCACCTTGCGCCTTGAGATAAGCGCGCAGGCGGATAAAGAGACGCTTTGTAGCTTTGCGTCGCACGGGTATTGGAACCTGTCTGGTGAGGCAAATATTGATGCACACAAGATGAAGATAACAGCGACCCGCTATTTGCCCGTGGATGGGGACCAAATCCCAACGGGTGAGGTGGCGGATGTTCAAGGAACGACCTTTGACTTCACTGCGACGCGACCTGTTGCAGGCGCAGTGATGGATCATAATTTTTGCCTCAGCTTGGAACGCGAAAAACTACGACCAGTGTTCTGGCTTAGTAGCGGGCAGAGCGGTGTTGCGCTTGAGATTGCGACGACAGAGACGGGTTTGCAGGTCTATGATGCACGCCATATGGATCGCGCCGCGCTGGCGGTTGAACCGCAGATTTGGCCGGATGCAGTGAACCACGACGAATTTCCATCAATGGTTCTGAAACTAGGCGAAACTTACAGCACAGTGACCGAATTCAGGTTTTCAAAGAGCACGCATTCCTAGGCGTACAGCGCAGTTCGGGTTCTGCTTGAGGATATGTTCCCCTAAAGAGTGCGCAAGGTCCTTGTGGCCCGTGTCTACGGCCTTGTTGAACAGCACGCGCTGATAGCGTGGGGATGTTTTGCGGGTGCGCAACAGCTTGTAGTAGTCTTCGCTTGTCAGGGTTCCATCTAAAGCACCCAGAATGATCGGGGACAGGATGCCCATCTGATTAAGCGAACTGCCCAAACGATGACCGAGTAAAGGCGCGCGCAAGTGTTGAACGTTTTTGCCTGTGAAACGGGCCGCATGTTGGGCATCAAGAGGTTCATAGGGATCATACAAGATTAAGACCCTATTCGCTGCTTTAGACACTTTCGAGGCGTCACCATACTTGCCGTTGAAGTCTCGATCCCACACCACCCTGTAGCGGCTTTCCCAAGGCACCACAGACTTGTCCACGGTGCTTTGTGGAGAAATGGCCACGACGTCACATCCCGGAGCAGCAGGGGAGAACGCGCAGGCCGCATATCCACCCATGGATGCGCCGTAGAATACCACGCGTTTGAACAGTTTGAAGAAACCGTCATTCTTGAGTTGATCGAACTGATCACTGACCCATTGTTCGCAGTACCATGTCCAGCCACCTGCCAGCACGCCCAGCATGGACCAACCTTGATCCTTGATGAAGCTATAGCCCCAAGGACGGCGATCTTCGTGTTTCGTCATAGCAATATCGAGGTTGTCGAAGGTCACGACCAAGGTATCGCTAGAGCGCGGCATGTAGAGAAAGCTATGGCCATTGGTGCCGGTTCGATACCAGCCGTCTTTGCCAGCAAGCTCGGTTGCAATCTTGTCCCAGCTTCCTTCGGGATCGGTGGGTTC
>NZ_JABBAM010000045.1:10508-48325 GCF_018607965.1 Planktotalea sp. | reverse complement strand
GACAGTGACGAACAGATCCAAGATCCACTTACCTTCAGAGCCCCTTTCCAAATCCGTAAACGCGGTGTGGAAACCAAGCTGATCTTTGCAGATGCACCATCCCAGTAAACTGGACAGAACAACGCGCATTGATCGCGACTCTTTAAACTCCCACTTCAACCTCGTATCGCGGAAATGGCCACCTCAGACTGATGGACTATTTGCGCCTAGTTCTGAGCCACGTTCCAGTCTGCATTACAAACCCAACGGCGTAACCCACGGATAAGTCGCCACTATCTCGCGCCACACTCGTATCGGCTATGTCAGAGGAAGGTACTGGCTGGGCGGGTAGGATTCGAAACCACGGTACACTCTTGTTTCTAACCCATTGAAAACACGCCACAAATTGAGCGTAAAATTAGGCCAGACCGTTGATTTTGAACAATAATTCAGCTTCTAAACTTGCTTTAATATTCGAGATCAGAACGTGATTTTCCGACGTGTCAATTGCGAGAAGTCAAGTCCGTCGGGAGTCGCTCGGCATCGTTTTGGCTCAACCTCGTATCGCCGAAAAGCCTGTCTCAGACTGATGGCATATCTGCGCCCCATTCAGAGCCACGTTCTAGTCTGCATTACAAACCCAGCGGCGTAACCCACGGATAAGTCGGCACTATCTCGCGTCACACTCGTATCGGTTATATCAGAGGAAGGTACTGGCTGGGGTGGTAGGATTCGAACCTACGGTACATGCTACCAAAAAGCATTGCCTTACCGCTTGGCTACACCCCATCAGTGAGGCGTTATTTACGCGGGTGATACGCGGCAATCAAGCCTATATTTGAAAAATATTTGCGTTATTCTTCGGGGGCTTCTCGGCGCAAAAGATCATCGGCTTCTGTGACTTTGCGTTCCGCGTCGACAATCTGCTTGAGCGCTGCATCCGTAACGGCCTGCACGTCCATAGTCACTTGGCTTTCCTCAAAAATATCCGCCTCGCGTGCAAGGCCGTCGCTGTGATCAGAACGTTGCTGTGCTGCTGGTACTGCGGGGCTCGCTAAGGTAGGCGAGAGAATGCGATAGGTTGGTTCTGGCATCTGTACGCATGCTTTTTCAAGGGCGAGCTTTACCAATCGAATCGATTCACCTCGCGCAGCAGCCAAGGATGATTTGTGCTGTTCGATCCACCCCGTGCATGTGATTGAAACCGTACTGTCCCCGATTTCGTCAATCCAGACCGCAGGCGCGGGGATTTTCAATGCGAAGGGCAACTCTTGTAACTTTTCCAGAGCAATGCGTTGGGCGTCGACAAAGTCCGTGTCTGGTGCAAGCCCTAGCGAAAACATGAAACACCGTTCGTCGTTGCGCGAAAAGTTCACGATACGACTTTTGAAGACCGTCGCGTTAGGGATACGGATGTGGTTGCCGTCAAAGCTCAGCAAGAATATCGCGAATACGTACGGCCATCTCCGCGTCTTGCGTTGCGCTATCTTCGACCTCAATCGTGCCCGCGGGCTGGTTTTCCGTTTGGGCGACAAGCGTGAAAGGAAACATGAGCAGGCATAAAATCAACAAAATGCGCATTGGAAATCTCTTTGGTCTTTGAAAAGGAATGCGCCGATTTAACCACCTTCTCTGCGTTTGGAAAACCCCCTATCGCAGGGCAACGCCGCGCGGTATGAAGCGAGCAATGCAGAATCCAGCCAGAAAGCCACCCCATGCCCTTTGAACGTTCCGTCAAAATCGCCCCGTCCATTCTGTCCGCTGATTTCGCCAACTTTGGCGCTGAAATCGAAGCAGTTGAGGCCCAAGGTGCCGATTGGATTCACGTTGATGTCATGGATGGTCACTTCGTGCCAAACCTGAGCTTTGGCGCGACCACATGCGCTGCGATCCGTCCCCACATCAAAACCGTGATGGACGTGCATTTGATGATCTCGCCCGTGGACGCCAACATCGACGGTTTTGCGCAGGCGGGTGCGGATTTCATCACGGCCCATGTTGAAGCAGGCCCTCATATTCACCGCACCTTGCAAGCCATTCGCGGCGCAGGTGCAAAGGCAGGCGTTGCCTTGAACCCAGGTACGCCAGCAAGCGCTGTCAAAGACCTTTTGGACGTATGCGATCTAGTGTGTGTGATGACCGTGAACCCCGGTTTCGGTGGTCAGAAATTCATTCCACTGCATTCCAAAATCGCAGAACTGCGCGCGATGATTGGCGATCGCCCGATCCACATCGAAATTGATGGCGGTGTGACGCGCGAAACAGCCAAGGGCTGTGTTGAGGCAGGTGCAGATGTGCTTGTCGCAGGATCCGCCGTGTTCAAGGGTGGTACTGTCAGCAACCCAGCGCCCTATGGCGAAAACATCCGTGCGATACGGTCCAGCGTTAAATGATACGCATTCTTGCACTTTTCTCGCTTATGTTTGCTACAGCCTGCATCGGTGATGAAACTGTCGCGAAATACGGCGCGGCGGGTAAAGTTTGGACCTTGGTGGGAATTGATGGTGAGGCCTTCACCGCACGCGCAACGATGGAATTTGGTCAGGACGGCGCAGTATCAGGTCAGGCCCCGTGCAATCGTTTTTTCACGAAACAGACCCAGCCTTATCCTTGGTTTAAAACTAGCGCTATCGGATCGACCAAGATGGCCTGCGCTGATCTGAAAAGCGAAGCTGCTTTCTTCGAAGCCCTTGGCGATATGAGCTTGTCGGAAGTTTCCAAAACCACGCTGCTTTTAGCCAATGATGCGGGCCGTACAATGACCTTCAAGGCTGAGTGATCTGGCGATTGAAAAGATCGACGTAGCGCCCTCGTGCCTCTGGCAAAGCGCGATTACCCAAATTACGCGCGAGCTTTTCACTTAGGAAATAGCCCGTGGTTTGAAAGGCTTGCGCAATCTCTGCATCCGCGCCCGTGCCATCCCCTTTTAGGATCGGTGGCAAAGGCAGCAATTTATCCGCCCATTCCCCTGCGCCGTGTTCACTGACCGCACGGCCCGTGCGCGGAGAGATATAACGCAGGTCTCGGTTCGTCCCCGTCACTGCACAAGCGGACAGATCCAGACCCATCCCGCAGGCTTCCAGCAGCGCGATTTCGAAGCGGAGATAGGCCAACGGCCAAACCTCGTGCTGACCCATCAAATCAAGCAGTTGTTCGCATTGTTTATAAAGCTTGGCATCTGGCTCACGTTCAGGCAATGCAAAGCTCAGAAGCGCTGTCACAGCGTTCAACCCTGCCAGTGACATGCGATCCGCCAAAGCCGCCGCCGCGCGACTGCGCAGGGGTTCAACAGTGTATGTTCCCAAATGGTCCTCAAGCCGCGCGCGCCAGCTGACGTCTAGCTGCGCACCAGGTTGCAGAATGGGTGCAATCTTGCGCGACACACCACCGCGCACGATGCCAAAATGGCGCCCATGCTCTACGGTGAAAACATCAACGATCGCGCTGGTTTCACCGTGGCGGCGCACAGAGAGCAGAATTCCCTCGTCGCGCCATTCCATCTATTCCAACCCCTGTTGATCCAGCAATGTGCGCCCTGCCCGATCCTCAACCTCGATCACCCAAACGTCGCTATCAAATTGGCGTTGTTTGGCGATGGAAGCATCGACATCGCGCTCCTCGCCCTCGCTAAGGACGTCCCATTTGCGGGTGTCCTCCAGCAAGTCATAGCTACGCTGATATAGCTTGGCCTTGCCATCCAGCGTCGCGGATTTCACCAGAACCGCGCCTGCCGTATCGTCGCCGTGCGCAACAACAAACGCAGCAATATCATTGACCCGCAAACGCGCAAGGTAGGCATCGACCCAAAAGCGTGCGCTAAGCCGAATCATGCGTTCCCGTCTTTAAAGTTTAGGCCCATGTTCTCGTAGCGCTCGCTATCTTCTAGCCAGTTCGCGCGCACTTTAACCTGCAAGAACAGATGCACACGGCGACCCAAGAATTCTTCGAGCTCTTCGCGCGACGCTTTGCCAACCGCTTTGATCGTCTCGCCTTTGTTGCCCAAAACGATGCCCTTGTGACCATCGCGCATGACGTAGACCAGTTGGTCAATCTTGCAGGATCCATCTTTGCGCTCTTCCCAGTTTTCCGTCTCGACGGTCAGTTGGTAAGGCAATTCTTGGTGCAAGCGCAGGGTCAGTTTCTCACGGGTCATTTCCGCCGCGATCATGCGCAATGGCAGGTCCGCGATCTGGTCTTCTGGGTAAAGCCATGGACCCGCTGGTACTTCGCCCGCGAGCCATTCTTTTAATGCATCCACACCGTGGCCACGCTCGGCAGAAATCATAAAGGTCGCCACGAACGGATAGGCTTCGTTCATTTGCTCGGATAGCGCCAAAAGGACTTCGGCCTGCACACGATCAATCTTGTTAATCGCAAGCGCAATCTTTCGACCTTTGCCGATGCCTTCGAGGCCCTCGAGAATAGTCTTAACGCCTTCGGACACACCGCGATTGGCTTCGATCATCAGAACAACAACATCCGCATCCGTAGCACCGCCCCAAGCAGCAGCAACCATCGCGCGGTCCAAACGACGGCGCGGTGTGAACAGGCCGGGCGTGTCGACGAACACCAGCTGCGCGTCACCTTCAATCGCAACACCGCGAATACGCGCGCGTGTCGTTTGAACCTTGTGCGTCACAATCGAAACCTTGGCACCGACCATACGGTTGGTCAGCGTCGATTTACCTGCGTTGGGCTCACCGATCAGCGCGACAAAGCCTGCACGCTTTTGCGTGTTGCTCATTGTGTCTGACGTTTCTGTCGGGTTTTCTGGCGTATCAGTCATCTGCTGTAATCCTTGTCAGCAGCACTTGGGCCACTGCTTGTTCTGCAAGACGCTTGGAACCGGCTTGCGCGGTCTCTGTCTCGCCATTGTCGAGGCGGGCCTCGATCGTAAATAGGGGTGCATGATCTGGGCCGGAACGTGCAATTTCAACGTAGCGCGGGGGTGTCAGGCCACGCGATTGCGCCCATTCTTGTAGGCTCGTTTTTGGGTCGCGCGCGTCTTCTTCGACTGCGTTGATGCGTTCGCCCCATAGGCGCAGAACCAGCGCTTGGGCCGCATCAAATCCACCGTCGATATAAACCGCAGCAATCAGCGCTTCCATGGCATCGCCCAGCAACGCTAGCTTGCGACGTCCGCCACTTTTCATTTCGGAACGTCCCAAGCGCAGGACATCGCCCAGCTCAATCTCGCGGGCCACGTCGGCGCAGGCTTCTTTACGCACAAGCGCGTTGTAGCGCGGCGCAAGCTGACCCTCGGATGCTTTTACATCTGCACCCAAAAGCGCCTCTGCCATGACCAATCCAAGGACACGGTCCCCCAGAAATTCAAGGCGTTGGTTGTCGGAACGCGACGCGGAGGACATCGAAGAATGTGTCACGGCTTCTGTCAGCAATTCGCCCTGTTCAAAGCGGTAGCCAATGCGCTTTTGCAGCGCGACAAGATCAGCCGAAAGTTTCATCGACTCAATTGACCGCCTTGAAGAAGCGATCAGAGCGCCACGTCCAGAAGAACAACATCGAACGGCCCCCAGACGAGAACATCACACGATCAGCGCGACCAATCAGGTTCTCGTAGGGAACGAACCCTACACCACCCGCCGCATTTGGAACGCGGCTGTCAGAAGAATTATCGCGGTTGTCGCCCATGAAGAAATAGTGCCCCTCAGGAACGGAATAGACCGGAGTGTTATCGGATGATTGATTGCCGATATTCAGCACATCATGCTTCACACCATTTGGCAACGTCTCTGTAAAGCGCTCTTTGTTGCAGGTGCCGCCCTCGCCCACAGGACCATTGGCACAACGGGGGCGCAAACGATGGGGCCCTTGGGCTGCGGCGAATTCTTCGAAAACACCATTGGTTTCTTGTGGCGCCGCTTCGCCATTCAAGAACACAACGCCATTCTTAACCTGTACTTTGTCACCAGGCATACCGATCAAGCGTTTTACAAAGTCACGGCCTGACACTGGATGACGGAAGACAACAACATCACCCCGCTCTGGCTCGCCACCAAACAGGCGCGTGTTGTTACCATCCACAAATCCACAAAACTTGCTAGCGTCCAAATTGACGCCAAAACGTGGGATCACAACAGATGGGCAGGACGAATAAGAATACCCATACGCCATTTTGTTCACAAAGAGAAAATCACCGATCAACAGCGTGTCTTTCATGGAGCCTGACGGAATCCAGAACGGCTGAAAAAACAACGTGCGAAACACGCCTGCAATCAACAATGCGTAGACGATGGTTTTGATCGTCTCAATGATTGGATTGCCGGTTTTAGTTTCCTCGGCCATGTGCATTTCTCCAGTGGTGGTTAGCCGCTACATGAGGGCGGTTTTGCCTTATGTCAACCGCGCGGATAAACGTAGAGGTTAAGCAGGTGCGTTTGAAATTGGCTGCGCTTCGATCACGACAAAGGCCTGTGCCCAAGGGTGATCATCGGTCAACGTCACATGAATGGTCGCAACATGGCCTGCTGGCGTCATGGATTGCAGCCGCTTTTGCGCCCATCCCGTTACGTGCATCACAGGTTGGCCACTGCGCAGATTGCTCACGGACATATCCTTCCAAGCAATGCCCATGGCAAGACCCGTTCCTAGCGCCTTTGAACAGGCTTCTTTCGCTGCCCAGCGTTTAGCATAAGTACCAGCAACATCTTTTCGGCGCTCAGATTTGGCTTGTTCAACCTCGGTGAACACGCGATTTTTGAAACGATCACCAAAGCGTTCAAGCGTGCCTGCGATGCGCTCAATATTCGCGAGATCTGTTCCAATGCCTAAGATCATTGGTTTAGCGCGGGTGCTGTCAGAATTTTAAAGCTCGCGGCACCGAACAGGATCCCAAATCCGATCTCAAAGCCACGGCGCGCGCGGCGATAGCGTTCGACGATCCAAGGGCTGGAGAACAAGAAACCGTATCCAATGAAAACGAGGGCGGATACGCAGAGTAATTGCCCGTACAAGACAAACACAGCCGAAGGCGGCGCGCTTGCAGGCAAGGCAATCGCAAAGATCGCACCCCAGCCAAGCACTGCTTTCGGGTTCGTCAGGTGAATAGCAAGGCTCTTGGCATACACTTTACCCAAGCCCCCTTTTAGCGCGTTCTGCTCCGTCGTCGTGCCTGACTGCATCGCGGATCGAAACGATTTGAAGGCAAGGTAGCCAAGATACAACGCACCGACGTATTTCATCGTGGTAAATATCCACACGTTGGTCATCATGATCGCGCCCATACCCAGCGTTGATGCCAGCCCCCAAAACGCAGAGCCCGACAGAATACCAAACCCTGAAACAACACCCGCCACACGACCACGCGCCATTGCGGTTGCACTGATCGTTAGTGTGGCAGGGCCCGGTGATCCGCCACCAAGCCCCCACGCAAGCAAAAGCGCGCCTAGCTCAAAGCCTGTCACGCGCGCACCCCGTCCAAGATGCGGCGCATCTCTTGGATCGCAGGGCCAAGGCCACGAAATACCGCTTCACCGATGATGAAATGACCGATGTTGACCTCTTGCACCTGCGGGAGTGACGCAACGGGAATAACATCATCATATGTCAGTCCGTGGCCCGCGTGAACCTCAAGACCCAGATCATGCGCGTAAGCTGCCATTTCCGTCATCGCGGCCAATTCGGCATCGCGTGTTGCAAAATCACCCTCGGCATGCGCATCGCAATACGCGCCTGTGTGGAGTTCAATCACTTGTGCACCAATGCGATGGGCGGACTCGATCTGACCTTTGTCAGCAGCGATAAAGATCGACACCCGCGACCCCGCTTCGCGCAGCGGCGCGATGAAATGGGCCAGCTTGTTTTCGTCTTGGGCAACGTTCAAACCGCCCTCCGTCGTGCGCTCTTCGCGCTTTTCGGGAACCAAGCACACCGCGTGCGGTTTGTGACGCAGCGCAATCGCCTGCATTTCATCCGTCGCAGCCATCTCAAAATTCAGCGGGATTTTCAACGCATCCATCAGCGCATCAATGTCAGCGTCGCGAATGTGACGTCGATCTTCGCGCAAATGCGCTGTGATGCCATCTGCACCTGCCTCTTGTGCCACCAAAGCTGCACGGACGGGATCGGGCAATGCGCCACCGCGTGCATTTCGCAAGGTCGCCACGTGGTCGATGTTTACGCCTAAGCGTAATGGAAGCTTTTCAGACATCCGTATTGCTCCGAGAATGATGTACTAACAGATTAGCCCCCTGTGCCATGAAGGCCAGCCCTAACTAGCCCTGTTTGGGCTCTTTCTTGGCCGTTTTTTCGACCGCCTTCTGTTTCAAACGTGCCAAACGCGCTTTCAACACGCCTTTGTTACGGCGCTTTTGATAGGCTCGGATGACAGGCACAGACAGGTAATAACAAACGAGACCCGTGATCACACCTGGGATCAGCGCACCGATCATATAGGGATAGAAGACGTCGTCATAAAACTCGATGAGCCCGCGCCAGTCTGCGTCTTGGCCTGTAAATAGTGCCTTAAGGTTGACCCATAGATCACGGCTTGCGCCAACAAACATTTCGCCAAAACCATGACGTATGTGCGTCGTGTCTTCATTAATGCCCATTAGAAAATAACCCGTCTTTAAAGACGCATAGCCAATTGGAACAAATGTCAAAGGATTGCCAAAGAAGGTCGCAAGGACGGAGGCAAATAGATTACCATTCATCAAGCGCCCTAGCAGCAACGCCACAACAAAATGCAATCCGAAGAACGGCGTGAACGAGGTGAAAACGCCGACGAAAATACCCCGCGCGATGCGTTCAGGGGAATCTGGCAGACGGCGCACACGATGTTTGACGTAGTGAAACGCGCGTGTCCATCCACCCTTGGGGTAGATGGCTTCCCACGTTGCACGTAGCCAACTTCGTTTATCCCGGCGCTTAAATACCAAGTTCAGGTCCTATTTCAGAGACGCTTTCATCAGCATCCTTCGGGTTTTGATATCGCGCAACCTCGGCCACATCATCTTCGGCTGTCAAAACAGAAATAATCGAATGTAAGTGCTCTGCATCACGTAGCTCCACACTTAAAAGTAGCCGATAAAAATCGGGCTTACGATCGGTGAAGGATAAGTCAGAGATATTCGCTCCTTGCTCACCAATCAATGTGCAGATGCGACCTAAAACACCCGCATCGTTGCCTATCGTGACGTAAAGCCGTGCTGAGTGGATGGGCGGATGGATACCGGTTTGCCACCGCAAATCAATCCAACGCTGCGGTGAGTCTTCAAACTTGCTGAGTGCTTGGCAGTCAATTGCATGAACAATCACGCCACGCCCCCGCTGCGTGATCCCTACAATACGCTCACCCGGTAGCGGCTCGCAACACAAAGCCCGTTCATGGGCTTGGCCCTGCCCCATTCCCACAACAGCGCGGCCCACATCAATGCTTGTATCAGAATTTTTAACAAGCTCAGGATAAACAGCACGCACGACTTCGGACGCGGTCAAAACGCTCGAGCCAAGATTTGCTAAAACCGAATTGCCACCATCCAAACGCAATGTCTTTGCTGCAGTTTCAAGGGCTTTGTCGGTCGCTTTTCGCCCCACATTTTCAAAAGCAGATCGTGCAAGTTCTGCGCCCAGCTTGATGAATTTTTCCCGATCCTGTTCGCGCAAAGCACGCCGAATTGCGCTTTTGGCTTTTCCTGTTGCCGCAATATCAAGCCACGTGAATTGTGGTTGTTGCGCTTCTGCGGTTACGATTTCGACAGATTGACCATTCTTCAAACGCGTCCAAAGTGGCACGCGTAGACCGTCAACTTTTGCGCCAACACAGGCACTGCCAATCCGCGTGTGGATCGCATACGCAAAGTCCAGCGGCGTTGCACCGCGCGGCAGTTTCACAACCTCACCTTTTGGGGTGAAGCAGAACACTTGATCCGAATACATCTCAAGGCGAACAGCCTCAAGAAAATCTACGTGATCATCTTCTGCGCCAAATTGCTCGTTCAGGCTAGCGACCCACTTCACCGGATCAACAGCAAATGGATTTTTCGATCGCATACCGTCGCGATAAGACCAATGCGCAGCAACACCCGCTTCGGCCACATCATGCATTTGTTGCGTGCGAATTTGGACTTCCACACGTTTGCCATCGCGCCCTGACACGGTTGTATGGATCGAGCGGTATCCGTTCGTTTTTGGCTGACTGATGTAGTCCTTAAAGCGATCTGGAACCGCGAACCAACGTCGGTGGATAACGCCCAGCGCGCGATAACAATCTTCTTCCGAATTGGTGATCACACGAAAACCAAAGATGTCGGAAAGCCGCGAAAAGCCTTGCTCTTTCTCTTCCATCTTACGCCAGATCGAATAGGGCTTTTTTGCGCGTCCAATGATCTGCGCTTGGATATTATGCTCAGCCAGTTCAGCCCGCATGTCACCCGTGATTTTCTCGATTACATCGCCGGTTTCTTTTTGCAGACGAATGAAACGTCGAATGATAGATGCGCGCCCGTCGGGGTTCAAAACGCGAAACGCAAGATCCTCAAGTTCTTCACGCATCCATTGCATACCCATACGGCCTGCAAGCGGTGCGTAGATATCCATCGTCTCGCGCGCCTTCTGGATCTGCTTATCAGGGCGCATGGCCTTGATCGTACGCATGTTATGCAATCGATCTGCCAATTTGACCAGAATGACACGCATATCTTTAGCCATTGCCATAAACAACTTGCGAAAGTTCTCGGCTTGTTTGGTTTCACTGGAGCTAAGCTGAAGATTGGTCAGCTTTGTAACACCGTCTACTAACTTTGCGATGTCGTCCCCGAAAAGCTCAGCAACTTCAGTGTAGGTCGATTTGGTATCTTCAATTGTGTCGTGCAAAAGGGCCGTGATCAGGGTCGCATCATCCAGCAATTGTTCAGCCAAGATACCAGCAACGGCAATAGGATGCGTAAAATACGGCTCGCCCGAATGGCGAAACTGACCATCATGCATACGCTCGCCATAAGCGAATGCAGCGCGAATCAGCGTCTCATTGGTCTTCGGGTTGTATCTGCCAACTGTTGCAAGCAGCGCATCGGGGGACATCAGATCGTTTGTGACATCATCCATTTCGGGCCCAACGTGCCGTCAAGGCGAGGGGGTTAGCCCTGCCCTTGCGCTTCCATCAATGCACGAAGCAACTTTTCTTCGGACATATCATCGTCCGCAGGCTTGTCAGCTTCTGCGCCCATAAGAAGTGCCATTGCATCTTCTTCAGGCTCGTCGACTTCAATCTGGGTCTGGTTGGACTCGATCAGGCGCTCACGTAGATCATCGGCCAATTGTGTCTCGTCTGCGATTTCGCGCAGGGACACAACGGGGTTCTTGTCGTTATCGCGATCAACTGTGATTGCGCCACCGGCAGCGATTTCGCGCGCGCGGTGTGCTGCGAGCATAACCAAATCAAAACGGTTTGGAACCTTGTCGACGCAATCTTCTACTGTAACGCGAGCCATGGAGTTCTCCGATTTGGTGCGGTGGCGTGGAAGACTGCCTTTTAGTCCCCTAACCTATGCTTGACAAGCAGATATTCAAAGCACGGCGCAACTCAAATAGGGGTAACCTGAGTAATCTCGGACATGGGCAGTTCCAACAGCATCTGGCGCACCGACTTATTTATCACAGGATGCACCCAATCAGGCGCTACATCTGCTAATGGAACCAGGACGAAAGCCCGATCCTGAATACGAGGATGCGGCAAAACCAGTTCAGTTGGCGCTGCTTTTGCCTGCATTTCAGGGTTCAAACCGTACCATTTGTTGAATATTGTTAGATTGGGCAGAACGATGTCGTCCATTCCAATGAGATCTAGATCAAGCGTGCGTTGCCCCCACCTTTGAAGGCGTTCACGTCCAAACACCGCTTCGATGTTGTGCAATTGAATTAAAGTGTCCTTCGCTGAATGCGAACTTCGGATCGCAATCACCGCGTTCACATAGTCAGGCCCCGCATCCAGCGGGAAACACGGTGTTTGAAAGAATCGACTTACCGCGCGAATCGCAAAACCTGATCGGGCCACGCGCTCAATCGCCTGCGAGAGCGTTTTTTCCAACGTGTCATCGGTAGTCGAAAGATTGGCACCCAGCGCAACAAATTTCAAAGTCCCCGCATTTCCCATCCAACACCTTCATTTCATGTTCTCGACACTTGATTAAGATGTCGTTTCTCTCTTATCGTGGGAATCGGAAAAGTCGCAATATTTTTACCACTCACACACTCACGGTGCGACGGATCCATTTGAAAGGACATTTGATGTTTTACAAAGACGAACGGCTTGCGCTGTTCATCGATGGATCGAATTTGTACGCGGCTGCTAAGTCGCTTGGGTTTGACATCGACTATAAACTTTTACGGCAGGAATTTATGCGCCGTGGAAAGATGTTGCGCGCGTTTTATTATACCGCACTTCTAGAGAACGACGAATATTCACCTATTAGACCTTTGGTGGATTGGTTAAACTACAACGGCTTCACGATGGTGACCAAGCAGGCCAAAGAATACACCGACAGCCAAGGTCGCCGTAAGGTGAAAGGTAACATGGACATAGAGCTTACTGTCGATGCCATGGAACTTGCACCACGTGTTGATCACATTGTACTTTTTTCAGGTGATGGTGATTTCCGTCCCCTTGTTGAAAGCCTACAACGTCAAGGCGTTCGTGTTTCTGTGGTGTCTACCATTCGCAGCCAGCCACCTATGATTTCTGACGAGCTTCGCCGCCAAGCCGATAATTTCATTGAATTGGACGAACTCAAAGACGTTCTTGGTCGCCCTACGCGTGAACCAATGCCTGAGCGCGAACCTGCGGCAGTTGCAGCGCCCTAAAATTGAAAAGACCGGGCCAAGCGTCCGGTCTTTTCACGTCCATTCGATCACCGTTCCTCTGGACCCCAAGCACACGTCACGCTAGGTTTGAATCAGATACGCTCGAACCCGACGGAGCCAAAAATGTCCAATCCCCCCCTTACCCTTTATCTTGCCGCCCCGCGCGGCTTTTGCGCAGGCGTCGACCGTGCGATTAAGATCGTTGAATTAGCGTTGGAAAAATGGGGTGCACCCGTTTTTGTACGCCACGAGATTGTACACAACAAATTCGTTGTTGATGCCTTGCGCGACAAAGGTGCAGTGTTTGTCGAAGAGCTTGACGAATGCCCCGATGATCGCCCCGTTATATTCTCCGCACACGGCGTTCCCAAATCCGTACCCGCCTCTGCAGCCAAGCGCGAGATGGTCTATGTGGATGCAACCTGCCCCTTGGTTAGCAAGGTTCACATCGAAGCAGAACGCCACCACGCGAACGGCTTGCAATTGGTGATGATCGGTCATGAAGGTCACCCCGAAACGGTCGGCACTATGGGGCAATTGCCCGAGGGCGAAGTATTGCTTGTAGAAGAAGCCGTTGATGTGGCTGGCCTTGATGTGCGCGATCCAGAAAAGCTAGCCTTCGTGACACAAACCACACTGTCTGTAGACGATACCGCCGATGTGGTCGCCGCCCTCCAAGAACGCTTTCCCGCAATCCAAGGCCCACATAAAGAAGACATCTGCTACGCGACAACCAACCGCCAAGAGTCAGTCAAAGCGATGGCCACAAAAACCAACACCATGCTGGTGGTAGGCGCGCCGAACTCATCCAACTCTCGTCGTTTGGTCGAAGTGGGTGCAAAAGCTGGCTGCGACTACGCGCAACTGGTGCAACGCGCAACAGACATAGATTGGCGCGCGCTGGAGGGTATCGAAAACATTGGGATAACGGCGGGGGCATCTGCGCCCGACGTGTTGATCACCGAAGTCATCGACGCCTTCAAAGCCCGTTACGACGTCACAGTTGAGGTTGTCGAGACCGCGAAAGAGAACGTCGAATTCAAGGTCCCACGCGTGTTGCGCCAAGCGTCATGATCCCACGCGCACCCCTTGTTCTTGGTTTAGCAGGCACACTCCCCTTTATCTGGGGCGCGATAACCACGGGCATGCCCGACCTGGCTTTGTCAGCCGCACAAACAATCGGGCCACGCTTTGTTGGCCCCTATATCCAATTGTTCTACGGCGCGGTCATCCTGTCATTCATGTCAGGTGTCCTCTGGGGATTTGCGACCAAAGCCGAGGGCGCACAAGCCGCGACAGGTTACGCGCTCTCCGTTCTTCCCGCACTCTGGGCTTTCTTCATGACGGGCGGGGGACCAACAAGCGCAGGCATTTACCTGATCGCAGGTTTCCTTGGTCTGCTCGCCCTTGATTACATGTTCTCCAAGTGGGGCCTGACCCCGCCATGGTGGATGCCGTTGCGCATGATTTTAACAGGCATCGTCGTCACATGCCTCGTCATAGGAGTTGTTTTGGGATGAGCGATGAAAACACGCTAAGAGTCTATGATGTGAAGGCACAAGAATATGCTGAGCTAACAGATGGTGTTGTAAACGACCCTGATCTGACGTGCTTCATGAATGCGCTCCCAAAAAGAGGGTTAATCCTAGATCTTGGCTGCGGCCCGGGCCACACGGCGGATCGGATGGCACAACACGGTTTCGCGGTTGAGGCAACAGATGCCTCCAGCGAGATGGTCAAAATTGCAAATCAGGTTCAGGGCGTCATCGCGCGCCAAGAAACGTTTGATGATTTGCATCGGATCGAACACTACGACGGCATCTTCGCCAACTTTAGCCTGCTGCACGCACAGCGCGATGCAGTTCCTGCTCACCTCACCCAAATCACCCGCGCTTTGAAAGCAGGCGGCATCTTTCACATAGGTATGAAGACCGGGTCAGGCGAAAAGCGTGACAGGATCGGGCGGCACTATTGCTATTTCACCGAGGAAGAGCTTGAAGCGATGCTGATTGAAAACGGGCACACGGTGATCCACCGCAACCATGGCAGTGACCTTGGATTGGACGGTGTGATGGCCGAATGGGTCGTGTTGCAAAGCAGGAAAAACGAAGATGCCTAAACTCATTGCCTACACAGACGGCGCGTGCAGCGGAAATCCTGGACCGGGCGGTTGGGGCGTCTTGATGCGCGCGATGGACGGTACAGAGGTTGTCAAACAGCGCGAACTTAGTGGCGGTACAGAGCTGACGACGAATAATCAAATGGAACTTATGGCGGCGATTTCCGCGCTTGAGGCGTTAGAGCGTCCCGCCGAGTTAACCATCGTGACAGACAGCACATACGTGAAGAATGGCGTGACCGGCTGGATCCACGGATGGAAGAAAAACGGCTGGAAAACCTCTGCCAAAAAGCCAGTTAAGAACGTCGAGTTATGGCAACGCATTGATGTCGCTCAAGCCCGCCATCAAGTGAAGTGGGAATGGGTCAAAGGCCACGCAGGTCATCCAGAGAACGAGCGCGCGGATGAACTCGCGCGCGCAGGCATGGCCCCGTTCAAGAAATGACCCGCCATGTGGTCTGCCCTGTCGCGCTCCATCCCGACGGCGCGCCACTGCGCATTCCAATCTTTGAACACCCCAAAGCGGGTTTGCAGTTGATCAAAGGCAGCTTCCAAGACGGCGAACGCTTTGAAGCAGGGGCCGCACGTGAATTATTCGAAAGATCCGGTGTAGAAACACGGTCCGCGATTTACTTAGGTCCAAGTGATGCGATCCAAACGGACGCTGTCTGGCACTTTTCCCTCTGCCGCGTATCCATTCCCGTTCGCGAGGCATGGCAGCACTTTTGCAAAGATGGCGGCGGGCATTTGTTCAAGTTCACTTGGCTTGACCTCTCGAACTCAGATCATGATCTACCCACCCCCTATTCCAACGCCATTTCGTGGATCAAGGACACATTATGAGTTTCCTCGTCCTGCTTGATTACACATCCGTCTTGGTCTTCGCCCTCACAGGTGCACTGGTCGCCTCGCGCGCGCAGCTTGATTTGGTGGGGTTTGCATTCCTTGCTGCGCTGACCGGTATCGGCGGCGGCACCGTGCGCGATGTGCTTTTGGATCGAAACCCGATCTTCTGGATCGAACAACCCGCCTACCTAGCTATTACCACCCTCGCAGCACTGTTCGTATTCTTCACAGCGCATCTGGTCGAAAGCCGCTATCGCCTTTTGATCTGGCTCGACGCGTTGGCACTTGGTGTCGCGGTCGCGGCAGGGATTGGCGCCGCACTCTCGCTGAACCAGCCACCCGTCATTTCGATCCTTATGGGGATCGTGACGGGCTGCATGGGTGGTTTAATGCGCGATATCGTGTGCAACGAGGTGCCTTTGGTGCTCAAGCAAGGCGAATTATACGTGAGCGCCGCATTTGCAGGGGCCGCATCCGGCGTTTTGGCATCCGCGATGGGCCTGCAATCTATGGGCGTGTTAAGTGCTGCAATTGCTGTGACGCTAATCTTGCGCGGCGGCTCAATCGCGTTCAGGTGGAGCCTACCGATCTACAAGCACGAACCCCCGAAAAACTAATCAGGCTACTTACGCCAGTCCGTCGGAACAATAATCAACGCACCGATTGAGGCAACGATTGCATCCACACCCGGCGATCCAAATCCAACACGGAACATGATCGTAATGAAGTAGAACAAGAACGCGCCACCTACGCAGATGATGATCGAAGGCAAATAACCGTTGTGTGTGAACTCGCTTTTCTCAGAGATATATCCAACAATCCCTGCAATCACGACCGTGCCGAAAAGTGCTAAAAACATTGCGTTATCCCTCCCCGAAACGGGTACCTTTGGGAACAGGTGTGCCCCGCAAAAACTCTTGCTCATCCTGCGCGCCTTTACCAGCCTTCTGCGCGCGAATGATCTGTACTGAACCTGTGCCACACGCGATTTCCAACGTATCATCAAGCGCAATGCCTGCATCACCCTTACCGTCAACAAGGCGGCTCGCGAGTAGCTTCACACGCGCACCGCCGAGCATGGTCCACGCCCCAGGAAACGGCGAAAGCCCTCTGATTTGGCGATCTATTTCCACAGCTTCCATGGTCCAATCGACCTGCGCTTCGGCCTTGTCGATCTTAGTTGCATAGGTCACGCCGTCCTCTGACTGAATTTCAGCCGTCAAATCATCCAAACGATCCAAAGCATCGCAAATCATTCTAGCACCCAATGCGCTAAGACGATCATGCAGTGCGCCCGTCGTTTCCTCAGCCCCAATCTCTGTCGTAGTTCGCAGCAATACAGGCCCAGTATCCAAACCCGCCTCCATCTGCATGATACATATACCCGTCTGCGCATCGCCCGACATAATCGCGCGGTGGATCGGTGCAGCCCCGCGCCAGCGTGGCAGGAGCGAGGCGTGAATGTTTAAACAGCCCTTCATGGGCGCGTCCAAGATGACCTGCGGAAGGATCAGACCATAAGCCACGACCACCGCGATATCCGCGTTCAATGCAGCAAATTCAGCCTGCTCATCCGCACCCTTCAAAGACACAGGGTGACGCACACTCAAACCCAATTCCAAAGTGCGCGCATGGACGGGCGTTGGACGCTCTTTCTTACCACGCCCCGCGGGGCGTGGGGGCTGGCAATAGACCGCTGCGATTTCATGACCCGCACCGATCAAAGCATCCAGCACAGGAACCGAAAAATCTGGCGTGCCCATTAAGATCACTCTCATACTTTGCGCGCCTTCTTGATCAGCATCTCACGTTTAACGCGGCTGAGGTGGTCGAAATATAACGTGCCGTTCAAATGGTCGATTTGGTGCTGTACAGAGGTCGCCCAAAGCCCGATGAAATCTTGTTGTTCGATTTCACCGTGCTCATTCATGAACTGCACAGTCACAGCGCGTGGGCGTTTGATGATCGCCGAGACACCCGGTAAATTCGGGCTTGCCTCGTCATGTTCACGCAACTCGACCGAGGCATGTAGAATTTCAGGGTTTGCCATGCGGGTGACTTTACCGCGCTCTTTGGAGGCATCAACGACAGCAAGGCGCTGCATCACACCAATCTGGTTTGCCCCCATGCCAACGCCGGGCATGGCCTCCATCGTGTCGATCAAATCGGTCCAAACAGCACGCACGTCATCTGTGATTTCGCTGACAGGTTTGGCCGCACTGCGTAAACGCCTGTCAGGCCACGGAATGCATTTACGAACGCTCAAACCACTGCTGCCTTATATTCGATTTCCAACACTGCGCGAGCGGTGTCATCGAGGTGATCAAAGATCACGCGTCCGCTCAAATGGTCCACCTCATGCTGCGCGCAAATCGCCTCGAACCCTTGAAGCAACATCGCTGCGCGCGCGCCGTTCAAATCCGTATACGTAAGTTCAACTTGATTGGGTCGAGTCACATCAGCCGCCACACCCTCGATCGACAGGCAGGCCTCTTCATTCGTGCTTAACTCATCCCCAAGCCGTTTGATCTCTGGGTTGATGCACACGAGCGGGCTTTTAACACCCTCTTTCCATGTCGCATCCATCACAAACAAGCGCTGCATTACGCCAACCTGCGGCGCAGCTAAACCACGACCGGGGGCCGCATACATCGTTTCGAACATATCACTGACCAATTGTGCAACCGCACCGTCAATCACACCAACCTCATCGCACACACGTTTCAGACGGGGATCAGGCCACATGACAATCGGTAGAATGCTCATTCGCGGGCCATCTCGCGCTTTAGCTTTTGCATCTTGCGTGTGATCATCTGACGTTTCAAAGGCTTGAGATAGTCGATGAACATCTTGCCCTCTAGATGGTCAATTTCGTGCTGCACGCAGGTCGCCCAAAGGCCATCCATATCGCGTTCTTGCAGGTTCCCATCCAGATCAAGCCATTCGACACGAACCTCAGACGGACGTGTCACATCCGCGTAAACGTCGGGGATCGACAGGCAGCCTTCGTCATATGTGCTAAGATCATCCGACGCGCCGATCACGCGTGGATTAACCATGACAACAGGCTCTGGCTTGGCACCATCTTCTTTGACGCAATCGAGCACGATCATCCGATCCAGCACACCAATTTGCGGCGCGGCCAGACCAATGCCCGGGGCCGCATACATGGTTTCGAGCATATCATCAGCCAGCTTGCGGATTTCGTCCGAAATATCGGGCAAAGCAGCGCAAACTTTCTTCAGGCGCGGGTCGGGATGGATCAAAATCTTGCGTTTCATAAGATGCATTTAAGCCAGCCACGCCCGCGCTGCAACTCACCACGGTGAAGCCCTTGCAGATTTGCGCCAATTCGATAGCTTGCGCGTAACCCAACAGGAGAATTCCCCATGAGTTTCGACGAGATCATCGACCGTTTTGGCACCCATTCCGTAAAATGGGACATGATGGAGGCGATCTACGGCGTTCCCGCCAGTGATGGAATTTCCATGTGGGTTGCGGATATGGATTTCCGCCCACCCCAATGTGTGTCCGATGCAGTCGCCAAGATGCACGAACACGGCGTCTATGGTTACTACGGCGACGACAAACCCTACCGCGATGCGATCTGCTGGTGGATGAAAACGCGTCACGGCTGGGATGTTGATCCAGCAGGCATTTTCACGACGCATGGTTTGGTGAATGGGACGTCGATGTGTGTCGATGCCTTCACGAAACCGGGTGATGGCGTTGTCCTGTTCACGCCGGTGTACCACGCCTTTGCCAAGGTTATCACCGCTGCAGATCGCACTGTGGTTGAATGTGAAATGGTCAACACGAATGGCCGTTACGAGCTGGATTTTGATGCATACGACGCACAAATGGCGGGTACTGAAACGATGCTCGTCTTCTGTTCGCCGCACAATCCGTCAGGTCGCGTTTGGACCAAGGCCGAATTGCAGGCCGTCGCGGCATTTGCCAAACGTCATGAGCTGATTTTGGTTTCCGACGAAATTCATCACGATCTGGTTTTCGACGGCAACTCACACATTCCAATGGCCAACATCACAGGCATCGAAGATCGCCTTGTGATGATGACGGCCACCACGAAAACCTTCAACATCGCGGGCGGCCATTCTGGCAACGTGATCATCGCAGACTCCGATTTGCGTGCACGTTTTGGCGCACGGATGATGGCGATGGGCTTGTCACCGAACTCTTTCGGCCTGTTCATGGCCGAGGCCGCCTACAGCCCTGAAGGCGCTGTTTGGGTGGATGATTTGGTGCAGTACCTTGATGGAAACCGCAAGATTTTTGATGCAGGTATCAACGCGATTCCTGGCTTAAAATCGATGAACATGCAATCAACCTATCTCGCTTGGGTAGATTTTGAAGATACTGGCATGAGCCACGAAGACTTTACCCGTCGCGTCGAACAAGACGCGCGTATCGCGGCCAACCATGGTCCAACGTTTGGCACGGGTGGCGAAAGCTTCCTACGGTTCAACTTCGCGACACCGCGCTCGCGGATCATCGAAGCGGTCGAGCGTTTGCAAGCGGCCTTCAGCGATCTACAGTAATTTTGGAAAACCCTTGAACAAAGGGGTCACTTATAAGTGATCCCTTTGTTCAAGAAACACTAGTCAATCGGTTCATCCAAGATTGCCCCATCCACAGGTCGCAAAACATGCGGCATTGCGGGATCATAAAGCGCGCTGTCTTTGAAATCGCGGATGTTGCCCAAGACGGGCCCAACAAGCGTCAATGCCGTGCGCGTAATCTTCTCAGCGCGCACCTTTTTGTGGATGTCTTTAAGCGTGCCACGAATGAACATCTGATCTGGCCAACCCACACGATACGCGACGACCACAGGACAATCGTCGCCGTAGTGCGGCCCCAATACACGCACTATCTCGCGCAAATTTCTAACACCCAAATGAATCGCCAAAGTTGCGCCGGTTGCAGCGAAATTCTCTAAAGTTTCTTTGGGCGGCATCGATGTGCTCTTCATCGAAACACGTGTCAAAATAATTGATTGCGCAATTTCTGGCACTGTCAATTCTTGACCCAAGGCCGCCGCAGCAGCCGCATATGCAGGCACACCTGGAATAATCTGATAGTCGATATTATCCGCGCGCAAGCGCCTGATCTGCTCTGCAATCGCGCCGTACAAAGACGGATCACCCGAATGCACACGGGCGACGTCTTCGCCACGTCCATGCGCTGCCAGAATTTCGCCGTGCGTATCATCCAGCGTCATAGGGGCGGTATCCATCACGCGTGCGCCCTCAGGTGCACCCGCAACTACCTCTTCCGGAACCAAAGATCCTGCGTACATACATACAGGACATGCCGCAATCAAACGCTGTGCTTTTAGCGTCAGCAATTCAGGATCTCCCGGCCCCGCTCCAATAAAATAAACGGTCATCGCTTCACCTTTTCCAAATATCCAATCACGACGCTTGCTCAGACAAATCGCCGTCAATTTTGCGCGCGTAGCCACGCGGCGTGTACATGCGTGGCCCTTCGCCAAGCTGCGCGAGTTTCGAATTGCTTGACCCGATCAAAACCACCGTCAGCATGTCGACCTCATCAACCTGTAATTCATCCAGACGACGATAGCGCACGTGTTCTTCTGGTCGTCCAAGGGACGACGCCAACATCACAGGCGTATCCGCAGGGCGATGCTTCAACAGAATGTCACGTGCTTCGGCTAGCAAAGTACGACGGGTTTTTGAAACGGGGTTATAGAAGGCAATCACAAAATCACCCTCAGCCGCAGCTTTCAAGCGGCGCAAAATATCATCACGGGGCGTTAGTAAATCGCTTAGCGAAATAGCACAGAAATCATGTCCCAAGGGCGCACCAGCCCGTGCAGCCGCACCTTGCAACGCAGACACACCGGGCGAACACACGACCTCGACACGGTGCGCAGCATCGCTGACGCCCATTTCGTTTTCGCCGCGATCCATCAATTCAAACACCAACGCACCCATCGCATAGATGCCCGCATCACCGGAACAGACCAAAGCGACGTTCTTGCCGAGTGCGGCTTGCTCGAGCGCATAACGACACCGCGCTTCTTCGCCCCCAAGCGGGAAGTCAGACTGCTCTTTGCCAATCGCCAAAGGCCCCAGCAGATCAATATACAGCCCATATCCGACCAATTCTTCAGCATCCGCAACGAGGCGCGACACCTCAGGCGTGCGCCAGCTTGCTTGCCCCGGTCCAATGCCCACGATCGACAAACGTCCACGCGAACGGCCCGCAAACTCGATCAACGGCTCAACCGCTTCACCCAAAGCCACAGTCACATTCGCGGTCTTTTGTTTCGCAATACGCAAAGACCCAGATGCGCCAACAATTGCCAAAGCAGCGCCTTCACTTACCCCGTGACACCCGACCTCAGCAAAGACCACGTCAGACGGATTCTGCAAACGCGCGACTTCTGCTTCAAGCTCAGCCGCCGTGAACAAACGCAAAGGCACACCAAGGCGCTTCGCCGTTTCGATCATCGCAGGCTCGTCACCTTTCAAGTCAATCGAGGCAACAGCAGCAACCGCACCTTCAGCAATCCCAGCATCCGCCAAAACGCTCTGCACCAAGTCCCACATTTCAGCAGGATCCGCATTGCGTGCACATCCAAGGCCCAATACAAAGCGCTGCGGATGATAGATCAGCGCAGCCTCGGACCCTGCGACAGGTGCTTCGGTTATAATCAATTCAACTCCGTCACCTGTGCTTTCAACGTCGAAAATATTCGAGCCCGTTACGCGCATGCCTGCACCACCCAACATCGCAGCCATCGCGCCTTTGGCGTCCTCAGGATTTGCCAACGCGTACCCAACGGGCGGTTCATCCAATGCAACACCCATTGCAACATCGCCAGCCGTCGTCACCGCAGCAACGCCACCTAGTGCTTCTGAAATCTGACGCGCCAAACGGTTCGCACCGCGATGCCCACCAAGCAGCGGTACAACTACGCCGCCATCATCACTGACCGATATCACGGGCGGTTCGTTGCGTTTATCTGCCAACAAAGACGCGACACCGCGAATAAGAATTCCGCTCGCGCACACGCCAATCACAGGGATCCCCGCTGCGAACAATTCACGTGCATGATCCAAAGCGTTCGCGAAGAACACATCCGCCCCATCAACACGGCCTTCGCGTCCATGCACCTGCGCATCAATCGCCTTTGCCACACGGTGCGCGGTTGCTTCACCAGAGCGCGAAAGCGTCAATACAACAGGTTTCACAAAAGTCGGTCTCACAGCCATGGATCGGCTCCTTTCGTGAGCAAAATCATCGAAAAATAGGGGGCTTTTTCAGGCGCATCTGCCAAAGGCAGTACAAGTTCCTCAGGCAAGCTCGCCCGTTCCACGTAAACGGCGCGATCCGTTAGATCCAAGTCATCAATCACACCTTTGATTTTCGCAAGATGTCGACCAACCTTCATGATCGCGACGCTTTCTGCACCTTCAATACGCGCACGCAATTCATCTTCGGGTAAAGGACCGGGCAACACAGTTAATCGTTCGTTACGCGCCGCCAAAGGCATGCCAGCGCTTGCAGCACAGGTCGTGATCGAGGTCACACCGGGCACGACTTCCACTTCAAACCGCTCAGACAAGCGCGCAAACAAATACATGAAAGAGCCATAGAAAAACGGATCGCCCTCGCACAAACAAATCACATCATCACCCGCGTTTAGCGCGTTAGCAATTTCTGCAGCACCCTTGTCATAGGCCGCTTGGGCGGGCGCGCGTTCGACGCTCATGGGCACGTCCATCACAATCTCACGTGCATCTCTGGGAATCACATCTGCTGCGATAGATCGCGCGAAACTCGCCGCCCCCGCAAGTGCGGGGTAAGCAACAACCCTAGCGCCCGCGATCAAACGGTGCGCCCGCAGCGTCATTAATTCGGGATCACCGGGACCAAGCCCGATACCATACAATTTGCCAGTCATCGCTTGATCAAGCTCCATTGTGTGACGGGCATGAAGGGTCGCCAGCCCGTCATGGACCCAACAGGTTCGGCGCGGTTCACTTGTAGTTTCACCAACTGCCCACCGTGTACCTTGTGCAAACGGATCAAGACCGCTTCACTTTCCAACGTCACGGCATTGGCTACCAAACGTCCCAGAGGTCGCAAAGCACCCCAAGCTGCGTCAAACGTCGCATCAGACAATCCACCACCAATAAACACAGCGTCCGGTGCGTCCAAACCAGCTAAAGCCTCGGGTACTTTACCGTCGATCAATTCCAACTTCGGCGCGCCCAAAGCCAGCGCATTCGCGGCTGCCATCGCACGTCTGTCAGCGCGTGGCTCAATCCCAATCGCACGTGCATAACGCGCAGCGCGCATCCATTCGACAGCAACTGATCCACAGCCCGTCCCAATGTCCCACAAAAGTGCGCCACGCATCGGCATCAACTTCGCCAACGTCGCAGCGCGCACCTCTTGCTTGGTCATCGTTCCATCGCTTTGGAACAACTCATCCGATAGTCCCGGAACACGCGGCAAAAGTGCGGCATCAGGGGCCGCAATGCATTCAACAGCCATTGTGTTAAACGCAGGCACCACATGATCCCAATCTGCAGCAATCCCGTCAAACCGTTGCTCGTCCTGACCACCCATTGCAGCCAAGACCGTCATCTTACTTTGCCCAAACCCACGTGCGCTCAAGAACGCAGCAATCTGCGCAGGTGTCTCAGCACCCGTCGTCAAAATCAGCAAACGAATGTCGGGCTGAATATAGGCGATCATCTGTTCCACAGGACGCCCATGCACCGTCAACGTTTCCACGTCAGGCATTGACCAACCCATGCGCGCTCCCGCTAATTGAAACGCACTCAACTGCGGATGATAGGTAATTTTACTTGGATCAATCGCTCGCCCAATGCGCGCACCAACGGAAAACCACAAAGGATCCCCCGTCGCTAAAACAACAACGCGTTTACCGCGATGGCTTTCCAAAACATCAATCAACGCATCAAACGGCGAGGGCCAAGCAACGCGCGTAGCGCTCACAGAACCACTCAACCGATGATGACGATCCCCACCAATAATAATTTCGGCTGCCTCAACAACGGCGCGGGTCGCAGGGACAAGCCCCTCCATCCCGTCTTCGCCAATTCCAACAATATGAAGCCAAGGATCAGACATACACATTCTCCTTTTCTAAATATCCCCGCCGGAGGCACCCGATTTTTCTAGAAAAATAGCTCATTGCTCTTCCGGCAATCCAGCCGCCAAAGCATTCACCGCTGCAGAAGCAATCGCAGATCCCCCACGTCGACCACGCAAAGCAACAAACGCACACCCGCGCGGACGATCCGCAAGCTCGGCCTTGCTTTCAGCCGCTCCAACAAAACCCACAGGAAATCCTAGGATCACAGCAGGCTTTGGCGCACCTGCGTCAATCATCTCAAGCAAATGAAACAAGGCCGTCGGCGCATTGCCAATCGCAACAACTGCGCCCTCCAAATGGGGCTCCCACAGTTCCACCGCCGCAGCAGATCGCGTATTGCCAATAGAAGCCGCACGCTCAGGAACACTGGGGTCATTCAACGTCACAATCACCTGATTATCACTCGGCAAATATCGCCGAATGATACCAGCCCCGACCATCTCGCAATCACATAAAACAGGCGCACCGGCCTGCAACGCACGATGCCCCGCAAGATATGCACCCTGTGAATAGGCAATGCGATCTGCGACCTCGACCATACCGCAGGCATGAATAAGGCGCACAGCAAGGCTTTGCATCCCGCTATCAAACCGCTCTAAGTTCGCCTCCGCACGCACGGTCGCAAAGCTTTGCGCATAGATCGCAGATGGGACGCGTTCATAGGGTCTCATCAGCGTTTCCGTGCGCTTTCTGGGCCGTGCGGGTGCTTGGCATGTGGGTATTCTGCATGGTGGTGATCGTGGTCATGATCATGGCCGTGGTGGTGATCGTGGTGATGCTTGTCCTGCATCGCCAAACGACACATACCGGTGCAGAACGTATCACACAGCTTACAATCTGCCACATTGGACCCGGGCGCTGACGCACCTTGGCCTTCAACGTGGTGATGATGGCTTTCTTGGATCGCGCCCACTTCGGATTCGAAACCCAAGACCTGTGTGCGATATTTGCACATCACGCATGTGGGCGGTGGGACCGAACTGAATGCAGGATGCTGGCGATCTTCGGCTTTGATATGGTGGTGCGTGCCGTCCTCAAGCGCGAGAACTTGTTCGCGAAATGCGCAAATCCCGCAATTGGGCGGAGGCACCGCGCCAAGCTGTTCACTCACACGTTCTGCAAACGTTTCTAGCACCTTGGGGTGATCTCCGAGGTAACCCGCTTTGATGAAAGTAATGTCTGGATGCTCGGCCGCCACCTGATCGGTAAAGCCATAAATACGATCGATCAAAATGCCGCTGAACAGGAAATACGGAAAGACGATGATCCGCTTATAGCCCAGCTTGGATGCGTGTTGCAGGCAAGGCTCTACCAAGGGGAACGTCACGCCAGAGTAACCAACCTCAAGCCAGCCAAAGCCCATGCCTTCTTGCAGCATACGCGCGATCTTTGCGACGTTGCCGTTTGCATCAGGGTCAGATGCACCGCGCCCAATCACAACAAGACAGGTGTCTTGCAAAGCGACGTCGCCGTGCTCTGCATTCGCACGCTCGACCGCGTCTTTGATACGTCCACCAGCAGCCGCCACCATCTTGGGGTCAACACCCAATTCACGTCCATAGGACACTTCTATGCCGTGCTTGGCCGCATATGTATTCAACACAGTCGGGATGTCATTCTTGGAATGCATCGCCGCAAACAACATGCCCGGCACTGCCAAAATCTTGTCGCAACCTGCTTCGCGCAGCTTGTCTAAGCCGTCGCGGATCACAGGATTCGCGAACTCAAGATAGCCGTATTCCATTTCCCAATCGCTGGGCAAAAATGGCGGCAGTTTTTCCGCCAACGTCGAAAACTCATCAACTGCGGATTGGCTACGCGAGCCGTGGCCGCAAATCATTACACCGATCTTGGTCATTGGATCATGCCTCCTGCAAATCTTCATCGTCGAGTTGGGCCTCATCTTCGGCCTCGCTCTTTTCTTTTTTCTTACCCTTCAAAGCCGCCCAAGCGCCCAGCGCAATCGCAGCGCCTATGGCTGCCGCACCCAACCAATGGCCATGGCCTGCGACCTCAGCCAAATGGCCCGGATGTGCAAAGGCCGCATTGGTCCAAAGCAAAACGACGAAAAATGTCAAAATGGGTTTCATTCTGCGGTCTCCTACATTTGGGCAAGACCGCAAAGGAGAGCCGGCAAGCGAGGCGCTTACCCAAAACCACTGACGCGTTCGCCCCCTATTTGGGTCAGCTTCTGCGCCACACCTATCCGGCCCCTTCGGGCGTTGTTAGCACCGCGTATATGCGCGCCACCAAATAGGTTCAAACGGATTCACGCCCCTTGAATGCTCAAGTGCGACGTCGCTCAAACCAACGCTCTGGCGTGGGGATGCCGTCGATCACATCATTGGTGTCGTGCGTGTGTTGGAACGGCGACCTGGCCAACAACGCCAAAGCACGTTTGTTCTGGGCATGTGTGATGGCGACGATACGTGTGATAGGTGTTTGGGCGAACAGCCATGCGCAGATCATTTCAACCGCCTCAAATCCCAGCCCATACCCCTGTGCACGTGTGGCTAGCGTTATGCCAAGCTCCGCTTCGCTTTCATCTTTTGCGATATGCATACCAATATCGCCGATCAAGGTGTCATCGCTGCGAGTGGCAATCCTAAGCTGGGTCCACTTGCCTTGCTTCAAAAACTCGACCTCAGACATATGCCCCAAGAATTTCAGCGCCCCTGCTTTGTCCATGGCATCCCAACCTTGAAACTTTGCCACGTCTGGATCACTGCGATAGGCGCGAAAGGCTGCGACATCGCTTTGGGCAAGACTGCGCAAGGTTAAACGATCTGTTTGTGCTAAGGCCATATGCGTCTCCTGTGCAGTTTCGCACGCTGTCTGCGCTATCCTCGGGGTATAAACATCCATCCTAGGGCGCTAGGTCATGAATGAACATTGCACAAAAGGATGATCAAAATGGGCTTACTTGTCGATGGTGTTTGGCGTGATCAGTGGTACGACACAAAATCTTCTGGCGGAGCGTTCGTGCGCTCGACCGCGGGTTTTCGAAATTGGATCACAGCAGATGGCAGCGCGGGACCCTCTGGCGAGGCGGGATTTCCTGCCGAACTCGGACGTTATCATCTTTATGTCAGTCATGCCTGCCCTTGGGCGCATCGCGCACTTATTTTCCGCGCTTTAAAGGGTTTGAACGATCACATCTCTGTCTCTGTTGTTCATCCAGACATGCTAAGTGATGGCTGGACCTTTGAGACAGACGCACATGGCGCAACGGGGGACACGCTGTACGGTTTGCCCTTTGCACGTGATATCTACTTGAAGGCCGATCCTGACATTTCAGGCCGCGTGACCGTGCCGATCCTATGGGACAAACAGCGCAAAACGATTGTGTCTAACGAATCTTCCGAGATCATTCGTATGATGAATTCTGCCTTCGACGCGCTCACAGGCAACACCTTGGATTACTGGCCAGAGGAATTGCGCGATGGCATCGAAGAGGTGAACGCGCGCATCTATGACACGTTGAACAACGGTGTCTACAAATCCGGCTTTGCGACGACGCAAGACGCATACGACGCCGCAGTTGGCCCCCTGTTCGATAGCTTGGAGTGGATCGAAACGATCCTAAGTGGCAATCGCTACCTGCTGGGCGATACCCTGACCGAAGCGGACTGGCGGTTGTTCACAACCCTTGTGCGCTTTGATCCCGTTTATCACCTGCACTTCAAATGTAACCGCAAGCGCATTGTGGATTTCCCCAATATCTGGGCCTACACGCGTGAGTTATTTCAAATTGCGGGTGTCGCGGAGACGGTGAACATGAACCATATCGTGCGCCATTATCATTATAGTCACGAGACGATAAATCCGAACAGGATCATTCCGACCAACCCAGTGCTAGATTTCATGGAACCTCACGGACGCGGTTAACTTTCATTCGCGTAGTGCTGCACCATAGAGGCGAGATCCTCAGGTGGTGTGGCACTTTGCACAAAGTCACATGCATTTGAGCTAAGTTGAAAGATCGATCCGTCTGAAAAGAAAGAGGTGTTTGTGACAAAGATAATGCGTGCATCGGGGCGACGATAGCTGGCGTAATCTGCGATCGCCAGGGCCTGACCTTCCGCTAAGATCAGATCGAGGATAATCATTTCAAAAGGCTGCGCACTAAGCGCTGTAAAAGCACGCGTCTGACTATTCACTAACGTGACCTTCATGCCGCGTCGTTCCAGACACGCTTTCCATAAGCTTCCCAGCTCTGGCTGACTTTCAACGATCAAAATTTCCATGTAGAACCACTGCTTTTTATGCGTTCTGTTTCCTCTGGTGTGTGCTGCAAGCATTTACATTGAGTTTACAGTCGCATGAGCATCTTAAATTATTCTCAAATTCGCTTAGAATTGCTTGCAGCGTGGGCGTGTTTCCGCTTGAACCAAACCTTGAGGGATCTAACACAAGGGCCAAAGCGACATGACCACATGGATTACAGTCTGCGATACATGTAAGTGCGACGATTGGAGCGCTGAAAAAGACGCGCTCACCGATGGTGAAGTTCTGGCTGCGGCTGTCGAAAAAGCCGCTGAGGGAACTGACATCAAGACCCGTCGAGTATCATGTCTGATGGGCTGTTCGCACAGCTGCAACATCGCCATTCAAGCCAAGGGAAAACTGGCCTATACGCTCGGAAAATTCGACGCGAGCGATACGTCTGCCGCGGGCATCGTGGAATATGCACAACAACATGCGGCGTCTGATACCGGACGCGTTCCTTTTCGCGAATGGCCAGTTGCTGTCAAAGGACATTTCATCACACGCCACCCCCCACTTCCAGACGCTGAATGAACGATCCTGCGCGCGATACTGGCCGCGATCACGGTGGGGGCCTAGACGGTGCAGCAGCCAAATTTGGCGGCACACGCAACGATTGGATTGACCTTTCAACAGGAATCAATCCGGTGCCATATTCTATTGGTGAATTCACATCGCACGACTGGACAGCGCTTCCAGATACTTCTGCCTTTGAAACATTGACGAGCGCAGCGCGCACTTTTTGGGGCGTTCCAAACGGTTCTGCGATCTTGCCCGCGCCAGGTGCATCCGCGCTCATCGCGCGCATTCCAGCCTTGGGTAACATCGGAACCGTCGATATTCCCGCACCGACGTATAACGAACACGCCGCCGCGTTTATTGCACAGGGCTGGACAGTTTCCGAAACCAGTCCAGACGCGCGCGTCTTGGTGCACCCCAACAATCCAGACGGTCGCGTATGGAAATCTGACGAGGCAAGCGCGCCCCTCACAATCATCGACGAAAGTTTTTGCGACATTTCCCCTGATGCCAGCCTTATTCATCTGGCTGACCGCAAAGGTGTGATCGTTTTGAAAAGTTTCGGCAAGTTCTGGGGCCTAGCTGGCCTGCGTCTCGGCTTTGCAATAGGCGATCCCGTGTTACTCGCAAAACTGAACAACTTCATCGGGCCTTGGGCCGTCAGCGGCCCTGCCCTACGCATCGGCGCAAATGCTTTGCAAGACGATGCGTGGGCCCAACAAACCCGCGTCCGTCTTGGTGCTGACACCACCCGTCTAGATGCATTGATGGCACAACAAGGTGCTACGGTTGCTGGTGGCACGACGCTTTTCCGACTTTATGATGTTGGTGACGCGCAGGCGTGGCAGAACAAACTCGCCCGCGCGCACATTTGGTCACGTGTCTTTCCTTACTCAACACGCTGGCTACGCCTTGGCCTTCCCGCGCCCAATCAATGGTCGCGCCTGAGCGCAGCACTTTCGAGCACCTCATGAGCACCACAGCCATTCTTTTCTGCGCGCTTCTTCTTGACGCAGCATTGGGTGAACCCAAATGGCTATGGTCGCGCGCACCACATCCCGCCGTTTTGATGGGCAACCTTATCGGATGGGCAGACAAAAAGTTCAACGCAGGTTCGCGCAGGCAAATCAAGGGAACATGTGTCATGCTCGCGCTTGCCGCATGTGCCATCGCACTTGGGCTCGTACTCGCAAGACTCGGCTTTCTCGTCGAAATCATCCTTGCTGCGATCTTAATCGCACAAAAATCCCTTGTGGAACATGTGGCAGCTGTCGCAAAGGGTGTACGCGCCTCCACACAAGATGGGCGCAACGCAGTCGCAATGATCGTGGGGCGCGACACGGCTGACATGGACGATCCTGCAATTGCACGCAGCGCCATTGAAAGCGCAGCAGAGAACCTATCCGATGGGATTATTGCACCTGCATTTTGGTTCTTGATCGGCGGCCTACCTGCGCTGCTGCTCTATAAAATCACCAATACCGCCGACAGCATGATTGGCTATCGCACAGAACGGCTCGAAGCCTTTGGCTGGGCCGCTGCGCGCTTTGATGATCTACTCAATCTAATCCCTGCCCGCATGACTGCATTGATGATCGCCATCGCCTATCGCCTGATGCCACGTTGGTTCGAAATCACCCAAGAGGCGCGTCAACACCGCTCGCCCAACGCTGGCTGGCCCGAAGCAGCAATGGCCCGTGCGCTTGGTATCGCCCTTTCTGGCCCACGCAGTTACCAGGGCGAAATGCGCGATTTTCCCTATGTTAACGAGACCGGACACAAAACAATCGGCGCGGCACAAATTGAGGCTGCAATACGTGCGCTCTGGGTCGTATGGGGTGTATTTACAGGTTTGGTGTTTGCGCTCTGGCTGATCGGTTTTTAAGCTGCGCGCAAGGTAATCAAGGATTTTCGCAACATGTTTTCACGCCTCCCCGCCTTCATTTTGATCGCAGCTCTTGGCGCTTCTCCCGCACTCGCCCAATCCTGCGGCGGCTCATTCAACAATTTTGTCAGCGGTTTAAAGAATGAAGCGGTGCAGCGCGGCCATGCGCGCGCCACCGTTGATCGCTTTTTCGCAAACGTGCGCAAAGACAACGGCGTTCTAAAGGCAGACCGCGCACAAGGCGTTTTTCAGCTCCCCTTCATCGATTTCTCACGTCGTTTGATCAGCCAAAGCCGTATCACCAAGGGCCGTTCTATGGGGCAGAAATATGGGAACACCTTCAAACGTATTGAACGTGACTACGGCGTCTCTCGCGGAGTTTTGCTGGCATTCTGGGCCTTTGAAACGGATTACGGTGCCATCCAAGGGAATTTCAACACGGCAAATGCGCTGATCACGTTGTCCCATGATTGCCGTCGTCCTGAACTTTTCCGCCCACAGGTTTTTGCAGCGCTTGAACTGTTTGAGAAGGGCAGCTTCGACCCAGCTAGCACCACAGGTGCATGGGCAGGTGAGATCGGCATGGTGCAAATGCTGCCCGCCGACATCTTGGAGAACGGGATAGACGGCGACGGCGACGGTCGCGTTTCTTTGAAAACATCTGCACCTGACGCGCTAGTCTCTGGCGGCAAAATGCTAAGCGGACTTGGCTGGCGTAAAGGCGAACCTTGGTTGCAAGAAGTCACGATGCCCAGTAATTTTGATTGGTCCAAAACCGGCCTCACCCATTCAGCACAAACAAGCGATTGGCAAAAAATGGGCGTGAGAGCGCGCGGTGGCAATCTTGTCGGCGGCCTGCCAAGTTCAATCATCCTCCCTCAAGGACGCAAGGGCCCTGCCTTCGTTGCTTACCCTAATTTTCGTGTGTATTTCGAGTGGAACCAAAGCTTCACATATGTGCTGACAGCTGCATATTTCGCCAACCGTCTAGAGGGTGCGCAAGTCTATAGCGCGGGCAATCCTGACGCTGGATTGAACAATGCACAGATGAAAAACTTACAGAAAAAGCTGGCTGCACGCGGCTATAACGTCGGTAAAATCGACGGCATATTAGGGGCAAACACGCGATCAACGGTTCAAGATATGCAGAAAAAACTGGGCCTACCTGCAGACGCATGGCCTACGCCATCCTTACTTAACAAGCTTTAGGCGTCACGTTGCAACTAAAAAACTCCACCCTTTTTGGGTGGAGGTAGATTTAGAAGGTTGTGAGCTTGGTTGCTTGAGCCGTGCCAAACGCCGTCGCTTTGTCGCCGGCATCATCCTCAAACAAGCGTCCTGTTTTCACACCTGGAATCTTCGCAAAATTTTCCATCAGCTTCTTGGGAAACAAATGACTGCCGATGTTCTCAAAGCCTGGTAATTGTGACAACAGCTTCGACGTGGATGTTGTACATTGGGTCTGGCTAACCGGCCCAAGGCCGCGCGCAATCGCAAATGCCTTTTCTGCAACCTCTGGCGCAACGACGACTTCTTGCATAACCACATGGTAGGTTTCGCGCGCATGCGCGCCTTTGAAGACGCTATAAACTTCAGGATTCACACCATAGATTACATCATTGCGCTCTGGAATTTCAGAGTGCTTGAATGACCCTGCAGGGTCCCAAATCACACGCTGCGAAGCGTTGATCATTAGCGATGTATGCGCGCCGCCGCCGGAACGGTTACTGATCATCGACATCAAGGTCAGCGTTGCGGGACCAGGTTCGCGGTACGCCATGCGCGTCACCATCTCGTCGGACGCCCATTCAGATTTCGCAGAACACCCCATAAGGGCAAGTGGCAGCAGCAGACACAATATAAACTTGCGCATATTTACCGCCCCCCAGCGGACCCAACGCGCCCCAAGTGGGCGCGTTTGAAAATTCATTAACCGTTAACGAGTGCTATGAAAACCAAAAGACAGATCGAAAAAACGCCCGTCCATGTGCAATACTTCATGAAGCCTTCGAAGGTTTTCTCTTGCACAGATGTGTCCATGCTACCGTGTTTATGCTCAGCCATTTTTCTTCTCCAAACTTTAGGTTGGGCGCTGATTAGCCGATTCCGGCAGCGCTGTCACCTAGGACGAACAGGCGCACCCCTTAAAGATGCAACCACTTTAACTTATGTCGCGCGCGAGCTTGAACCCAATGCGGTTCGGTTCGGCTGTTTCGACTTCTTTGGGCAGTGCGCGCAGCATCACATTTAGCTGGCTCACATGCTGGATCATCTGGGTTTTACCGCCAGTTGGATCAGACCCGTGGAACGTAATAATATCGGGATCAAAATAGCCCATGCCTTCGATCTAAAGAACACCCGCGTCCCCACCCGTGAAACCCATTGCGCCTTCGTGTTCATTGTCGAGTTGTTCTTCAAAGTTTTGAATATAGAGGATCAAACGATCGTAGGCCCGTTCCGCAGGGCTTTTGGCTTTGACAGGCTTGTCACCCGCGCCCACATTAACCTCGTCGTGGTTTTTTTAGCCGTCCGTGTGCTTTTCAAAGCAACGTGGCAACGCGTCGGCCTCAACCGCCTCTGCAGAGGTTTTGATCAAATCATCCATCGTTCATTCCCTCAGCAATACGACTATAGACCCAAGCGCCGTCATCGCGTTTTTTGCGACTGGCACGGCCCTCCAACCAAAGGTGCTGCACATGGGCGATAGATTCAACCAGCGCGAGACCATATTCGGCAGAACCGATCTTGCGCTTGAACAATGGCGCAAAACATTCACCCGCCGTGGAGGGTGTTTCAAGATGCGCCTCAAGCCGTTTCAAAGCCCCGTGGTGGTTGTCGATCAATTGGCGCATGCGCGTAGGCAATCCTGTGAATGGCAGCTTATGACCACCTAAAACAAGGTGATCTTCGCGGGCCAGCGTGTTCAGTCGTTCACAGGCCTCCAGCCAATCACCAACAGGATCAGCGTCGGGTTCAGTTGCATAAACCCCAATGTTCGAACTGATCGACGCAAGGATTTGATCCCCCGCAATCACCAAATTGTCAGCGCGAGACCATAGCGTTGCGTGCTCTGGCGCGTGGCCATTGCCCATGTGCACGTCCCAATCGCGCCCACCCGCGCGAATCGTGTCGCCTTGCTTGATGCGTTTAAACCCCAGTGGAAGTGGTGCAACCACATCAGAAAAATTGAAGGGGCGTTCTTTGGCACGCTCAGTCAGCACCTCATCGGACATACCTGCGCTACGCCAGAAATCCATGGTTTCGTTAGTTGGTACCGGCTGTTCATCCATTAGAAGCATACGCCCCATCAGCCAAGCCGTGCGCGTGGTCCAAAGCTCTGCACCATGTTCGGTCTGGAACCAACCCGCAAGACCGATATGATCAGGGTGATGGTGCGTCACGATGACCCGAGAGATAGGCTTGCCACCCAAAGGCCCAGCCATCAAATCAACCCAAATACTGCGCGATTTGCGGCTATCGAACCCCGTATCCACGATGGTCCAGCTGTCGCCTTCATCCAACGCATAAACGTTGACGTGGTCCAGCTTCATCGGCAGTGGCAGGCGCATCCACAGGATACCCTGTGCGACCTCTATCGCTTCTGATCCAGTTGGCGGCTCTTCCCAAGGATAGCGGATGGTACCGCCCTGTTCGCTCATGTGCCGCTCAGCTCATCTGCGCTAAGCGCGTATAAATCAGCGTCGCCCGCTCGGGCTTGTGCCAATAGCCCCATATGTTCTGGCAAAAGTCGCGTCATATAAATTTTCGCTAGCTTCGTGCGCGGGCCTTTGCCCTTTGTCGCAATCGCAGCTTTCAAATGCGCATACCCACCAAGGACACGCGCGAAGGCCATCAAATAAGGAACAGCACCCGCAAAACGCGCGTTCAGCTCGCCCTGTGCCAGCATCCATTCGGTTGCTTCACGCAGACTTTCGGTCGCCTCCCAAAGGGGTTCCCCCAAAGCAGGGCATGTTTCGCGTGCGCTCTCCAAATAGCCTTCGATCTCGTCGAGCAAGGCAAAAGCCGCATCGCCACCGTCCATCAATTTACGCGCGACAAGATCCATCGCTTGGATACCGTTGGTGCCTTCATAGATCGCCGTAACACGCACATCGCGGTAATACTGCGCAGCACCCGTTTCTTCGATGAAGCCCATTCCCCCATGAACTTGCACGCCCATTTCAGACACGCGCATGCCGGTTTCCGTACCGAAAACTTTGGCGATTGGCGTCAAGAACGTAGCGCGTGCGCCCCATTCCGCATCCCCAGTCGCCGTTTCCATATCAATTGCCGCGGCACACATCAGCGCAATTGCGCGCGCTGCAAACACATCCGCTTTCATAACGCTCAACATCCGGCGCACATCGGCGTGATCCATGATCGTGCCTGTTCCGCCCTCAATCGGGCTGCGTCCTTGCTTGCGCTCGTTCGCGTATTCTAGCGCTTTTTGCAAAGCGCCCTCAGCCGCGCCAATGCCCTGACCACCAACACCCAAACGTGCGTTGTTCATCATCGTAAACATCGCGCGCATGCCGCCAGCTTCGGGGCCGACAAGCCAGCCCTTTGCACCATCAAATTGCATCACAGCAGTTGGGCTGCCATGCAGACCCATCTTATGCTCTAAGCTGACCACTTTCAGCGTGTTCGCAACGCCCGGCTTTCCAGCTTCATCGGGTAGATATTTCGGGACAAGGAACAGGCTGATGCCTTTGGTGCCAGCCGCACCATCGGGTAGACGCGCGAGAACCAAGTGGCAGACGTTTTCCGCCACATCATGATCGCCCCAGCTGATATAAATTTTCTGGCCAGTGACGTTGAACGTCCCGTCGCTATTCGGTTCTGCTTTTGAGCTAAGCGCGCCAACATCGCTACCTGCATGCGGCTCTGTCAGGTTCATCGTGCCTGTCCATTCGCCCGAAATCAGCTTGGGCAAATACAGCTCTTTCAGCGCATCGGACGCGTGGTGCTCTAACGCTTCGATCTGGCCTTGCGACATCAGCGGCGCAAGTTGCAGCGACAAGCACGCCGATGCCATCATCTCGTTCACCGCTGTCGTAACAGTCATCGGCAAACCCATGCCACCATGTTCAACGCTGGCCGACATGCCGACCCAACCACCCTCTGCAATCGCTTTGAAAGCTTTCGCAAATCCGGGCGATGTGCGCACGACACCGTTCTCAAGACGCGCAGGTGTAAGATCGCCGTCACGGTTCACAGGGGCAAGCACATCTTCACTAAGACGCCCTGCTTCGGTCAGAATGGCTGACGTCAAATCAGGTGTCGCATCTCCGAAACGCGCTTGCGCAACAACTTCGCCAAGGCCGACAACATGGTCAAACAGGAACTGATAGTCAGGTAAAGGTGCACGATAAGCCATTTTGTCGTCTCTCTTTCGTCGATTCACTCTAAGCGCTATCACCGCAAGTGGGTGCTTGGCACGGCGCGCATTGCCACGTATGCCTGCGGAAGGCTCGCGCCACTGTACAAATCGGCGCGCGTACCTCGCAATGGAAACGCAACGTCAAATATAGGATGCTGGGACGTGACACTTCGGCTCACCTCATCACAGATAGATATCCAGCGCGCTGCTGACCTGCTTAACGCGGGCGGCTTGATCGCGTTTCCCACGGAAACCGTCTACGGGTTGGGCGCGGATGCACGTGATGGCCGCGCAGTTGCTGCGATCTATACAGCCAAGGGTCGACCCAGTTTCAATCCTTTGATCGTGCATGTCGCGGATGCTTTCAAAGCGCGTGAATATGGAGCGTGGTCTGCGATTGCCCAAAGCTTGGCCGATGCATTCTGGCCAGGCCCTTTGTCAATGGTTCTACCTTTGAGCCCAGATGCGGGTCTTAGCGAATTGGTTACAGCTGGGTTGGAAAGCGTCGCCATTCGCGTGCCCGCTGGTGATCTCGCACAAGAGTTATTGCGCGCCTTCGATGGCCCCGTTGCTGCCCCCTCTGCCAATCCATCAGGACGGATCAGCCCAACAACGGCGCAGCACGTTTTGACTGGACTAGAGGGCAAGATCGCAGGTGTTCTGGATGGCGGAGCATGTCCGGTCGGTTTGGAATCAACAATCGTTGGTCTCACGGGCGCTCCGACGCTTTCGCGTGCAGGTGGCGTGCCTCGTGAGGCGATTGAGGCTGTTCTTGGAACGCGCTTGGCTGATCCAAATCAAGGCATCATCTCTGCCCCCGGTCAAC
>NZ_JABBAM010000045.1:0-10408 GCF_018607965.1 Planktotalea sp. | reverse complement strand
CTTGGAACGCGCTTGGCTGATCCAAATCAAGGCATCATCTCTGCCCCCGGTCAACTTGCGTCGCACTATGCACCCAAAGCACATGTACGGCTGAATGCCGAAAGCTGGAAGCTGGGTGAGTTATCCCTCGGCTTTGGTCAAATGGAATGCACGCTGAACCTATCCGAAAGTGCGGACCTTGTTGAAGCGGCTGCAAACTTGTTCGGCCACCTACATCTACTGGACGCAATGAAGGGCGAACGTATTGCAGTCGCTCCAATCCCCAACGCGGGCCTCGGTGCTGCAATCAACGATCGCTTGCAACGCGCCGCCGCGCCGCGTTAATTGGCCAACATTCGCGCTGCGAATTCACCCTGCATATAGGTTACCTGCCCTGCAGAAATTGTGGCCGCAATCCGCCCTGTTGCGATCTCTTCGACCATCACATCTGCGCGCAAACCTGCCTCCAACGTCCCACGATCTGATAACCCCAAAATACGTGCTGGCCCTTCGGACACCAGCGCCCAAGCAGTCGCAAAATCGCACGCGCCCTGATCAACCAGCTTACCAACCGATTGGCGCAAAGCAGGATAGTGATAGTCGGACGCCAACGCATCGCACAAACCCTCGCGAACCAAATCATCCGCCGCAACATTGCCCGCATGACTTCCCCCCCGCATCACATTCGGCGCACCTAGAATAATTTGACCACCCGTTGCGCGTGCGGCCTCTGCTGCGTCACGGGTTTCAGGAAATTCAGAAATCTGCGCGCCCATAGCTTGGAACAAACTGCGATCCTGCGCCGTGTTGTCATCGTGACTACCGATCAGGCAGCCCGTCGCGATCAATTCGCGCGCAAACTCACTCAAAGCAGCGGGAACCAAATCACGCTGTGCACTCATTTGTTTCATCAGCGCGAAATGCACCTCTGGGCTACGCCCACTTTTCAAAGCAGACCCCGTAAGACGCTGAGGCTTGCGCCCCTCATCCAACCGTTTGTGTGGGATATGATCGTTGAACACCACGTACCCAACCATGTGCTCTGCAATCAGCGCTAGCATGTCGGGATAATCATCCAGCATATGCGTTTCTATCCGCAATTGCGCGCGCATGTCTGTGAGTTGCTCATCTTTCGTCACAGCAAGCGCGGACAGGAATTTGCGCGCAAATTCGGGGGATCGCAGCCCGCCTTCCCAGCTGTAAAACTGCGCCATCACTGCCGTCGTAATTCCGTTGCTGGCCAAATCAGCCTCTGCCGACGCGATACCCGCACGCATATCCGTCATGGCACCGCGGCGCGGCGCCAAGTGGCGCTCAAACCCGTCACCGTGCATATCAACGATACCCGGCAAAATTCGAAAGCCGCGCGCATCAACCCGTCGGACAAGCGGCGTCTCTGTGATCAGCCCACCTAAAAGGGAAACATCACCTTGTTCAAGCCGCCCTTTACGCAGACCTTCGCCACCCTCAAGGGTCACCTCAATCGCGTTCATCGTCGTCCGTAAATTCTTGAAGCGCTATTTTGACGACATCACGCCAATCAATGTCGCCATTGAATTCACCGTTCTCAAGAAACAAAATCGTTTCGCCGATCACACGGTAATTGTTCATCATAAACGTATGCGTAACGGGCAAGGTCAGATGTGCCTTCATGCCCTGAAGTTTTGTGGAGGACACAGAAACTTTCCCGTCATCTGGCCCCTCTAGCATGGCCGAGAAAAACGGGTTCAGCGATTGATCCCCCGCAATAATTCCAAGTTCATAGTCTGCATCAGGCAAGCGATTGGGCAGACTATCCTCATCCGTGGTCAGCTGCAGTCCCGCAGGTCCATTCAACCATTCAAACGTCGCAAGATCGCCCAGAACATCAACAATTTCGCTACCATGGTTCGGAGGCGCCAACATCATCACACGACCCATATTTTCAGGACGCGAGTCTTTCAACCATTCCCGAAGAAGAATGCCGCCCATGGAATGCGTGACAAAGTGAATTTTCGCGTCTCCCCATTTGGCAACGGCTTCGGGCAAAGTAATATCAACCAAGGTTTGAACGGTTGCTTTGGTTGATGGATAACCCGGACGCACCACGTCAAAGCCACGTTCATGCAAAGCCTCTTCCATGATCACAAAAGACGCTTCGGTGCATGCAAGACCATGCAACAGCACAACGCATTCCGCAGCGGCAGTCATTGGAAACATAGCAAGGGCAAGCGCATATCTAAGCATATATTCCAGATAGGGCCTTTCCCGCGATGAAAAAAGAGGTTTGTTAAAGCTAGCAATGTTTGGCCTATCTACTCTTTCTTTGCGCAAAAATAGTTAACCACACACCGCTCAGGACTAAACACGTGGCAATGCCAAATCGAAGCGTAAGTGTTTCACCTAGTAGCACCGCGCCCCCAAAGGCTGCAATAACGGGGACAGTCAATTGCGCAACGGACGCAGTTGGCAAGCTAAGTTCGGGTAGCACTTTATACCACAGCGCGTAGCCCATACCGGATGTGACAGCACCCGACAGGATCGCCAAAAGTGCGCCGCGCAAGTTGATCTTATCAGGCAAAATCAGCCAAAACAGAATGCCAATCGTCGCTGCCAAGACGAACGCCAAGGTCGTTGCACCCAGCGGATCAGACCCCTGTTTTCCTGCAATTGTAAACAGTGTCCAACCCAAGGCGGAGAGCAGCATTAGGGCCACACCGACCTTATCCAGAACAGCGCTTTCGCCGGGCCAAAGCAAATAACACAACCCTGCAAAGGCGAGCAGCGCGCCAATCCAACTAAGCGCACCGATTTTTTGACCCTTCGATAGGGTGCTCCCAAACGAAATCACTTGGACTGCTCCAAACAAGATCAGTGCGCCTGCACCCGTTGGGATCGTGATGTATGCATAAGAAAAGGCCAGCGCGTAAAGGGTGAGCGTACCCGCGCTCCAGAATGCGTGTCGTGTAAACTGCGGCTTGGGCCCAGTGCGCAACGCAATCAAAAGCGCCAGCAGCAGTGCCCCCGCCAGAAGCCGGATCGCCGCGTAGCTAGAAGGTCCAACACCCTCCAACACCATCGCTTGACGGTTCAATATCGAGTTGGACGCGAAGGCCGTCATGGTCAACGCGACCAACCAGAAAAGCTTCATACCAATGATAGTCCCATCGCCAAAACTGCAGATATTGCCAGAATTGTGAGCAAGCCAACATGTAAACGCAACAATAGAATTGTCGCTATAATGCTAAGCACCAAAGCGCGCCAATCTAGCGTTGCGATGTCGGGCAGCCAACCGAATGTAACCCGGTCCACTTTGGCGAAGATCACATTCAGTGCGAACCAGATCGACAGGTTCGCAATAACACCCACAACTGCTGCTGTGATCGCCGAAAGCGCCCCGCTTAAACGGGGCTGTGCAGAGATCCATTCGATGTAGGGTGCGCCTGCAAATATCCATAAGAAGCACGGCAAAAAAGTGGCCCATAGTGTGACAAGTGCAGCAAGGACCGCAAGACCTGCGCCGCTCTCGTTAAAGCCCGATAAAAAGCCTACGAATTGCGTGACAAGGATTAACGGTCCAGGTGTTGTTTCTGCCAGACCTAGCCCGTCGATCATTTGTGGTGCAGTGATCCAGCCAAACGATTGCACAGCTTCTTGGCCCATGAACGCAAGAACAGCATATGCGCCACCGAACGTCACCGTCGCAAGTTTTGAAAAGAACAGCGCAAGTTGGAACAAAAAGTCTTGCCCGATGACAAAGCCAAGCCCAAGGATCGGCAGCCACCAGATCGCGAGCCAGACCGTGATCGTAGTCACTGTTTGCATCATGGGCACGCGCGGCGTTGGAACGTGATCCGCTGCTGTTGTGGTGAGATAGCCGATTAGCGCAGCAATCCCAATGACCGCAGGAAAAGGTGCGGCAAACACGAAAATCGCGATGAAGCTGGCGATGGCCAATGCCCAATGTAGGGGCGATTTGAACGCGCGTTTGGCGACTTTGATCAATGCCTCAAGCACGATCGCAAGGACAGCTGCTTTTACACCCAAGAACAGCGTTTGCACCAAAGGCACATTCCCGTAGCTGACGTAAATCGCCCCCAAAGCAAGGATTACCAAGGCACCCGGCAGAACAAAGAGAAGTCCCGCAAGGAGCCCCCCTAATGTGCCACGCAATCGCCAGCCTGAATACGTCGCCAATTGCATCGCCTCAGGACCGGGAAGCAACATGCAGAAGGACAAGCCCGATAGGAATTCCTGTTCGGACAGCCATTTGCGGCCTTCAACCAATTCCTTGTGCATCAGTGCGATTTGCGCGGCGGGGCCACCAAAAGACAGACACCCGATTTTGCCAAAGGTTTTGAACATTTCTAAGTAAGGTGTCATACGTTACCCGCCACTTTGCCCGCGTGCGCGTCCCAATCATGGGTTTCACCTTTTGCATCGCGCGCCCAGCGATAGAGCGCGTCGTAGATCGGCATCGCAGCATCTAGCTGTTCTAGATCGTCTTTATACATACGCGACAGACCAAGTGAAATTGCTAGCAATCCCGCGGCCTTGGGCGCGACAGCGTGCGGCGTTCCATCTGCTGCGCGGATCACGTCGGCCATTGTCGCCAACGCAGGCGTCGAAATATCGAAATGCGCAAGCAACGCGTCAAAGCTACAGGTGTCTTTTGCATGACTTAGCGCTGCGCCCTCCACATCGAACGGGATCGCGTCGAACTTTTCGGCGACGGCCAGAACTTCGCTTGGTCCAACATACAGAAAGCGCGCATCAGGGTCGATGAAACGGCGGATCAACCAAGGGCATGCAATGCGGTCGATCTTGGGTCTGTGGCGCGTCACCCAAAGCCCGCCACGTTTGGGCAGAGCATCAGCGCGCACACGCGGTCCGCGTGCATCGCGCCACGCAAAAATGCCACCCTCCAGAAGTTCTGCATCAATCCCGTGGGATCGCAGCAGGGCCATCGCACCTTGGGATAGTTTTTTGCCTTTCTGGCAAACTATTATCACTTTTCGATCCCGTAGCGCAGGGACCAAAGTTTCAATCGTGCGGAATGGGTGACGGAAAGATGTCGGGATCAATCGTGGATCTTCTGCAAAATCTTCATCAATACAAATATCAATCAAAACAGGCGCGGTTGGCGTGCCAATGAGGCGCATCAATTGTGCAGTGGTCAGTGTGTTTGGAGCGGTCATGTCGCGTCCTCCCATGTTGGGGGTTAACTAGGACGCAAAACTTGGGCCAAAGCCTCACGGGGCGTTCGCTGACCCCTTGGGGGTGAAACTGTTGGAACCGCTTGGAAAAGTCAATGCCAGCGCATGCGCTTACTTACGCAAGTCCGCGAAAGAGATCAGCTTGTTGCTGGTCGCATCCCATAGATCAAGGCGCGCGCACTTAAAGCTTTGCTTTAATGTCATGCGACCGCAATGCACCAATTCTTCGTTGTCACGCAGTACATCGCCAAGGCGATAGAACGGGATACGGCTATAGAGGTGATGCACATGGTGAATGCCGATGTTTGCAGTAAACCAACGCAGGACCAAAGGCAGGTCGTAGTGTGAGCTGCCCTCAAGTGCGGCTTCGTGCAGTTGCCAGTCTTCCGTATTCTTCCAGTGTGTCTCTTCGAATTGGTGCTGCACATAGAACAGCCAAACACCGACAGAGGCGGCAAGCAGAACAGTCGGAAGGGCGACGAAAACCAAAACTTGCCAGCCGCCAAAATAGACGATCAGGAATACAAAAATTGCAGCAGCAATGTTGGTGCCCATCGCGGACACCCAGTATTTCGCACCTTGTTTCATCAGACCCAGCGGCAAACGGTTCTGCAAAAGGAACAAGTAGCTTGGTCCAAGGCCAAACATCACAAGCGGGTGACGATAGAGGCGATACATAAAGCGACCATAGGTCGAACGCGCCTGATATTCTTCGACTGTCAACGTCATCACATCGCCAATACCGCGATGATCAAGATCGCCTGCGTGGCTATGATGGATAGAATGCGTGCGGCGCCAAACGTCATAAGGCGTCAATGTGAAGACACCCAGAATTCGCCCAATCCAGTCGCTTAAGGTGCGGTTGTTGAAGAAGGACCCATGCCCGCAATCATGCTGGATTACGAACATGCGCAGCAAGAAACCACCGTTCAACAACGCAATCACAAATGCGGCGGTGTAGCTAAATGATGCCATCCAGCAGGCCATAGTCCAAAGGATAATGAAGGGAATAACGCTAACGCCCAGCTCAAAACTACTGCGCATCGTATCAGGCTCGCGATATTTGGCGAGAACCGAAACCCACTCACGTGCGTTTTTATGATTATGCATTCTAGGGTTTTGGGTCATTATCTGCTCGTGTTTTTATCTTTGTCCTACCCCCGATAAGGGCAATAGCCTCGCAAAGCAAACGAGTTTCGTTCCTTAGCGTAAACGTGATACTGCTCTTAGGGCAAACTGTTGCAGCATTCCCTTGTCAGCTGGGTATTATTCCCGCAGTAGGGTTTAAACAGTCGCGCCTGTAAAATCGGCGAATTTGGAGATCAATTTGCCAGCACATGTGCCCTCCGTATCGCGTTATAGAATTGTTCTGCGGATCTGTTTGGTAGTGATTTTCTACGCCCTCATTTTATTGATCGGCACCTATCTTGACAGCGTTATCCGCAACCTAGTTGGCGAAGAGTTTCGCACAATCCACGCGCCAAGCTTGCAGCTGATCGTCGCAGGGTCCGCCTTAATCTTTGCGATTACGTCTGCCCTGCCTTTCGTTCCAGGTGCCGAAATTGGGATTGGAATGCTAATGTTACTTGGCGGGCAATACGCATTGTTGGTCTATTTGTGCATGCTTTATGCGCTCATGTTAGCATTTACCGTCGGCCATTTCGTCCCGCTTAGCGCCATTGGCAAAGCCTTTGGATGGTTGAATTTGCGCAAAGCCCAATCCTTGCTTGCGAAACTGGATGGCCTTGCGCCAGATCAACGTATGGATCTTCTCATGGCAAATGCACCAAAGCAGTTTGTCCCGTTTTTACTGCGCTATCGCTACATTGCGCTGATTGTTTTAGTGAACACCCCGGGCAATTCACTGATTGGCGGCGGCGGTGGGATCGCATTGATGGCGGGGCTATCAGGTCTGTTCAAATGGTACTATTTCGCACTGGGCATGGCTGTAGCAATCGCGCCAATTCCGATTGCGTTTTACCTGGCGATGTGATCGCAAAGACTACGAGATGGGGTCAATTTTTAGACTAAGGCAGAAAATCCATTCAGAGACTGTTCATTTTACTTTCACGTATCCAATGTCCCTAACATACAAGCGGTCGCTGGGTAGCTTTGGACTAATGCGTCCGAACCGATACAGACCTGTCTTGAAAAAGACTGCACCGCCATCTTGAACCAAAACACCTTCCCGATGTGCTAACTTACCACCAACGTAAATCGCAACATTTGGCTTTTGCTTATCAGTATCAATATCAACCGCGATTTCGGCCCACTTACCTTCAAAGTCTTTTCTGGTGAAATTCCCAAGCCGACGCGTCGTGTGCTTATGATGGCTTCTCAATATTCTTGCGTTCAAGTTGCCCTTTTTATCGAAGAAAATCATCACATATGGCCCACACTCACAAGTTGGTGTCACCCACTGATGAACCTGAAAAACTGTGGTTACAGGTGCAGTCGCAAAGCTGGGGTCCAAGCTTTGATCAGCCTTGAAAATATAACGATTGCCCTGCTTGAAAAACTGGCTCCAGATTTCTGCCCTTTCAGAATACGGAATTTAAACGCTAGAATTTCCGCTGCCTCTGTCTGTAGAGCAATTTCCAATATCACCGTGTTTCATTGTGAAGATCAACGTTCCACGGCTTTTTTTCAATGAATGCGTGCCAGGATGCTTACCACAAGAGATTTTCAGCGTAAGTTTCTTGAATTTGAAATCAAAAGCATCCGCAGAATTATTCTTTGGGATTGCATAATCAGCAGCGACAACAGGACATCCGAGTGAAGTAAGCAGTATCACGATTAGAAAAATTTGTCGCACTGCGATCTCCAGTCATCAATAAGGGCTTTGCTATCTAGCGTTGCACAAGGTCGGATATATGCGCAACTTCTATATTGTGAGATCCATCGCTATTTGACATTTTCCCAAATGGTTTTTTCAAACGAAAAGGGGCCGCCCAAAGGCGACCCCAATCTTAGTCTCCGGTAGGGAGAATGATTTACATCATTCCGCCCATGCCGCCCATTCCGCCCATGTCAGGCATGCCGCCGCTGCCGCCGCCACCCTTCTCAGGCTTATCAGCAACCATTGCTTCGGTTGTGATCAGCAAGGAACCGACAGATGCCGCGTCCTGAAGCGCTGTACGTACAACTTTCGCAGGGTCGATCACGCCAAACTTGAACATGTCGCCATACTCTTCTGTTTGTGCGTTGAAGCCGAAGGTCAGGTCGTCGCTCTCGCGGATTTTGCCCGCAACAACCGCGCCGTCAACACCAGCGTTCTCAGCGATCTGACGCAGAGGCGCTTCGATTGCTTTGCGAACGATGTTGATACCAACAGTCTGGTCGTTGTTTGCGCCTTCAAGGCCAGCAAGAACTTTTGCAGCCTGAACCAGAGCAACACCACCACCAACGACAACACCTTCTTGAACCGCAGCGCGGGTCGCGTTCAGTGCATCGTCAACGCGGTCTTTGCGCTCTTTGACTTCAACTTCGGACATGCCGCCAACGCGGATAACCGCAACGCCGCCTGCGAGTTTCGCAACACGCTCTTGGAGTTTTTCTTTGTCGTAATCGGAAGACGTTTCTTCGATCTGACCACGGATCTGAGTAACACGTGCTTCGATTTCAGCTTTTTCGCCGGCACCGTCAACGATTGTTGTCTCGTCTTTTGTGATCTGGATTTTCTTAGCAGTGCCAAGCATGTCCATTGTCACGTTCTCAAGCTTCATGCCGAGGTCTTCAGAGATGACCTGACCGCCTGTGAGGATCGCAATGTCTTGCAACATGGACTTACGACGATCGCCGAAACCAGGTGCTTTAACAGCTGCGATTTTCAGACCGCCGCGCAGTTTGTTCACAACCAGAGTTGCAAGCGCTTCGCCTTCAACGTCCTCAGCAATGATCAAAAGTGGCTTCTGGGACTGGATCACAGATTCCAAGAGTGGAACCATTGCCTGCAAAGAAGACAACTTCTTCTCGTGCAGCAAGATCATGCAGTCTTCTAGTTCTGCCGTCATTTTGTCAGGGTTTGTGACAAAGTAAGGGGAGAGGTAGCCACGGTCGAACTGCATGCCTTCAACAACGTCTGTCTCTGTCTCGAGGCCTTTGTTCTCTTCAACAGTGATAACGCCTTCGTTGCCGACTTTCTGCATCGCGTCTGCGATCTGACGACCGATTTCCGCTTCGCCGTTTGCAGAGATTGTACCAACCTGAGCAACTTCGTCGGAATCGTTTACTGGACGTGACGCCGCTTTGATCGCTTCAACAACTTTCGCTGTCGCAAGGTCGATACCGCGCTTAAGATCCATTGGGTTCATGCCAGCCGCTACAGACTTAAGGCCTTCGCGAACAATCGCTTGTGCCAAAACTGTTGCAGTTGTTGTGCCGTCGCCAGCTTCGTCATTGGTACGGGAAGCAACTTCCTTAACCATCTGTGCGCCCATGTTCTCGAACTTGTCTTCAAGCTCGATCTCTTTAGCAACAGAAACGCCGTCTTTCGTGATGCGCGGTGCGCCGAAAGACTTGTCGAGAAGAACGTTACGACCCTTTGGGCCGAGCGTTACCTTAACAGCATCCGCAAGAATGTTGACGCCATTCAGCATCTTTGTCCGTGCGTCTGTGTCGAATTTTACTTCTTTAGCAGCCATTATGAATGCTCCACTTTAAATTAGATTGTAGGAATGAACAGGAAGGTCGTCTTAGGAAAGAATTCCCAGAACGTCGCTTTCTTTCATCATCAACAGCTCTTCGCCGTCAACCGACACTTCTGTGCCGGACCATTTGCCGAACAACACGCGGTCGCCGTCTTTGACTGCCATTTCGATCAGCTCACCGCTGTCTTTGCGAGCGCCGTCGCCAGATGCAACGATAACGCCCTCAGCAGGCTTTTCTTTTGCGCTATCAGGGATAATCAATCCGCCAGCAGTTTTCTCTTCGCCTTCTGTACGACGAACCAACACGCGATCGTGAAGTGGTTTCAATGCCATCTTTGCAGCTCCTTAAGCTCAAATGGTTACAATTTCGTCCCCAAGCCCTGAGGCTCTAGATGGGGTATTAGCACTCACACGGGGTGAGTGCTAACGATGCATAGGTAAGAATGATGCATGAATGAGTCAACAGGCGAAGCGTAAAGAATTTTAGCTTTCCACATTCGACTGCTTTTTAGGGCTAAGCCGCGAGGCCACGGCCCTTCAAAAGCGCCTCGACACCCGGCATCCGCCCACGGAACGCCATATAAA
>NZ_JABBAM010000130.1 GCF_018607965.1 Planktotalea sp. | reverse complement strand
TCCCAAATCAGGGAATTTACAGGAAGTGTCCCAAGAGTCCGTACATATCTACAGGATGATCAACGCGTCATTCTACATTGAATCGCTAAATAAACCATATTTATGCTTAAAATTTAGGCACCCCCTCGTGAATCGATAAATTTTTCAGCAAGTGCGTCGGAATTCATAAATCAATCGTTCCGGTATCTTTTGTTCTGACAGTCATCGTTCAATAGTCGCCCTGTCCGGAAACGGTCAATCAAATGCCACGCGAGGGTGCAATCCTGGCAGATAACGACCCCCGCATGGCTGCAACATGAAGCTGCGTGATCCTCATAGCATTCTGGCTTGGCCTTGCCTAGCTGAGGCACTTGGATACGTGGCGAAACTTAGGGGGTCTATCCTTTGACACTTCGTTCCACTCTGCTCTCCACATTATCCGCAAGCGTCCTATGTGTCGCTGGCTCTGCTGCATTCGCTGAATGTGCTGCACCGATCAAGGTTGGTGTTCTGCACTCTTTGTCCGGCTCAATGGCGATTTCTGAAACCACGTTGAAAGACGCAATGCTGATGTTGATCGAACAGCAAAATGCCAAGGGCGGCCTGTTAGGGTGCGCATTGGAAGCTGTCGTTGTTGATCCCGCATCCGACTGGCCGCTATTTGCTGAAAAAGCCCGCGAATTGTTGACTGTGAACGAGGTCGACGTGATCTTTGGAAACTGGACATCCGTTTCACGCAAATCCGTGTTACCCGTCATCGAAGAATTGAACGGATTGCTGTTTTACCCTGTGCAATACGAAGGCGAGGAATCCTCCAAAAACGTATTCTACACTGGTGCTGCCCCCAACCAGCAAGCGATTCCAGCAACGGATTACTTTCTTGAAGAGCTTGGCGTTGAAAAATTCGCCTTACTGGGGACCGACTATGTCTACCCGCGCACGACGAACAACATCCTTGAATCGTACCTGAAGGATAAGGGCATTGCTGTCGAAGACATCTTTGTGAACTACACGCCCTTTGGTCAATCTGACTGGGCCACAATCGTGGCGGATGTTGTTGCCCTTGGCGAAGACGGTAAGCAGGTTGGCGTGATATCTACGATCAACGGTGATGCAAATATTGGCTTCTATAAAGAACTGGCGGCTGCTGGTATTTCGGCCGATGACATCCCTGTTGTCGCGTTCTCTGTTGGTGAAGAAGAGCTGTCTGGCTTGGACACATCCAACTTGGTTGGCCACTTGGCTGCATGGAATTACTTCCAATCGGCGGAATCCGAAACGAACGATGAATTCATCGCCGCATGGAAGGCATTTGCTGGCGAAGAGCGCGTGACCAACGACCCAATGGAAGCCCATTATATCGGTTTTAACATGTGGGTAAATGCTGCGACGGCCGCGGGCAGAACTGACGTCGACGCAGTTCGTACTGCAATGTATGGCCAAGAGTTCCCGAACCTAACAGGCGGTAAAGCCGTGATGTTGCCAAACCACCATTTGGCCAAGCCGGTCTTAATTGGTGAAATCCAAGCGGACGGCCAATTCGACATCATCAGCCAGACGACTGAAGTTCCCGGCGATGCATGGACGGATTTCCTGCCAGCCTCAGCAGTATTGAAGTCTGATTGGAAAGATCTTGGTTGCGGCATGTACAATGTTGAGACAGAGACCTGTGTTCAGCTGACATCCAACTACTAAACCAACCTGTCAGGCGCGCAGCCCTTCCGCAAGGTCCTGCTGTGCGCCTGACAATACATAATTGAAAGTCAGCTGATGCGTTTCGCACTTATTGCTTTGATCCTCACGATTTGCAGCGCACCTGCTGCTACTGCTCAAAACCTCCAATCCATCTTACAAACCTTCACCACTGAAATAGCCAAGCCATCGCGAGGAACTGTCGGCGATACGCTTGATGCCATAGCGGCGTCAGGTTTGCCCCAAGCCACACCCTTTCTGGAACAGTGGTCCGAGAAAAACGTCTGGCAGCGCAATGATGGAATGTTCTTTATCGGACTGGCAAGCGGGGACACACTTGCGCTAACGGATATTGATACACAGGCCATATCCACCGCGCAAAAATCTGATTTCAAGCAGCTCAAGCCAAACGGTGGAGTGCGTCGTTTGATCGGGACAGCATTGGTACAATTCCAGCTTATCGACCCTGACGTGTCACGCCGAACAACAGCCGTAGCCTCGATTGCGCGTCGCCCAGAGGCTGCACAATTGGCTCCGCTTTTAGCATCCATTGACCCCGAAGTAGATGCCTCACTGAAGGCGCGTAAAATTCAACTGGCGAATTTTTTAACCGCTCGTTTTGCGGGCGGTCCCGTCGATCGTATTGCTGCCATTGATAGCCTGTCCACGGATACATCGGTGGAAGCGCGTGCTGTTCTTAATCTAATTTTGACGACCACGTCAGGTGTGGCGTCTGCGCAGCCCACAGGTAATATTGCGGCGATACTTGATCCTCTGGACGCACCCATTGTGTCGTATTTTGCGTTGGTTGACGCAGGTTTGGCCGTAGCCAAGCAAACGCCCGCTGACATCAAGCGTGCGCTTGAGGCTAACATCATCGACGGGCGCATTGCGGGGTTTCCTTTAGCGCAAATGGACAATGCAAAGACCCGCGAAGCCGCCTATGCTGCCTTGGTAGATGATGGAATGGTGCCCACGCTGATCACTGACACTTTGCGTGATGCAACTTTGACAGATCACATATTCTACGAGCTTTATGATGAACCCAATGCGACGATCACGGCAGCAGCAATATCTGCGCTTGCGGCTGTGGACACGCGCGTCGCAACTGCCAAAATCGCTGACCTGACATTGGATGCGCTGTCGCTTGCGTCGATTTTTTTTCTTGCAGCGATCGGACTTGCGATCACCTTTGGCGTGATGGGCGTGATCAACATGGCACACGGCGAATTCATCATGATGGGTGCCTACACAGGGTTTGTGGTGCAAACGTTTGTGTCCAATTACACAGTGTCGCTAATTATCGCGCTACCGCTGGCCTTTGCGGTCACATTCGGGGCAGGGGTCGTGATGGAACGGTTGGTCATCCGCCGTTTGTACCATCGCCCGTTAGAAACGTTGCTAGCGACATTTGGCATTTCGATTGCGTTGCAACAATTGGCCAAGAACATCTTTGGCACGCAAGCGCGCCCACTGACGTCACCTGACTGGCTGGCTGGGGCTTGGGTATTCAATGACGTCATCCAAATCAGCTATATTCGCATTGCTATCTTTGTTCTTGCTCTCATGTTCCTCTGTCTGATCATCCACATTCTTAAACGCACGCGGCTTGGACTTGAGGTGCGCGCAGTCACGCAAAACCCCGGTATGGCCTCATCTATGGGGATCGACCCCGACCGGATCAACATGATGACCTTTGGGCTTGGGTCCGGCATTGCGGGCATCGCGGGGGTTGCCATCGGGCTCTATGCGAAGGTCACATCCGAGATGGGATCTGACTACATCGTACAAAGCTTCATGACCGTTGTCGTGGGCGGGGTTGGCAACGTCTGGGGTACGCTCGCGGGGGCTGCGATGATTGGCTTTGGCCAAAAAGGGATCGAGTGGCTTAACCCATCCAACACGCTTGCCGCTCAGACATACATGATCCTGTTTGTCATTCTATTCATTCAATTCCGGCCCAAGGGCATCGTCGCCCTTAAGGGCCGTGCGGCAGGAGATTGATCATGCAAAACACGTTCATCGCCAAAAACCCATCCGTGTTGTGGTTCCTGTTGGGCCTTTCCATTTTCACAGTTGTTGTGTCTATTCTGAGCGAGGCGGCGGGCACCGCGTTTATATCGACCTCATTCCTGAAAACTCTGGGTAAGACGTTGTGCCTGTGCCTTGTTGCAATCGCAATGGATGTCGTTTGGGGTTACTGCGGCATTCTAAGCCTTGGTCATTTCGCATTCTTCGGGATTGGGGGCTACGCCATCGGCATGTGGCTGATGTATGATCGCACCAAAGACATCGTCGTCTCATCGCTAGAGAACAACATCCTGCCACCTACGCCAGAAGAAATTACGACAGCAATTGGCACTCAGATATTTGGTGTCGTCGGCAGCACTGATTTCCCTGTAATTTGGGCGTTCTCTCATTCACTTAGTTTGCAACTGCTTGCTGTGGTTTTTGTGCCGGGGGTGCTGGCATTGGTGTTTGGTTGGCTTGCGTTCCGCAGCCGCGTGACGGGTGTTTACTTGTCAATTTTAACGCAAGCGATGACCCTCGCGTTGTCACTGTATTTTTTCCAAAATGATTCTGGCCTGCGCGGCAATAACGGACTGTCGGGTCTTCAAAACATTCCGGGTTTAGAGGCGGTATCGCAAGCGACCCTTTCGCTGTGGTTTTTCTGGGCCTCTGCTTCGGCCCTTGGCGCGGGCTATCTTCTGTTCGCATGGATGACGTCTGGCAAGTTCGGATCGGTCATCCGCGCCATTCGCGACAATGAGGCGCGCGTTCGATTTTTGGGCTATCACGTCGAAAGTTATAAACTGTTCATCTTTACCATCACGGCCATGGTCGCGGGCGTCGCAGGTGCGCTGTATTATCCGCAAGCGGGCATCATCAACCCTGCCGAAATAGCGCCCATCGCGTCGATTTACTTGGTTGTTTGGGTCGCCATTGGTGGACGCGGGCGGCTGTATGGCGCCGTGATCGGCGCTGCTGTCGTGTCGTTAATGTCGTCGTGGTTCACAGGTGGCAGTGCACCAGACATCAATCTTGGAATTTACACTGTCAAATGGACGGACTGGTGGCTGGTGCTGCTGGGAGTGACATTTGTCGCGGTCACATTGTTCTTCCCCAAAGGGATTGGCGGTCTGTTTGATCTTCTGGCACGAAAGGAAAAACAGTCATGAACACACTTTTTGAGGTTTCTGGCGTCTCGGTTAGCTTTGACGGGTTCAAAGCGATCAACAACCTGTCGATCCAGATAGGGGAGCCTGAATTGCGCGCCATTATCGGCCCGAATGGAGCAGGCAAAACCACTTTCATGGATATCGTCACGGGTAAAACGAAACCTGACGAGGGGTATGTTATCTGGGGTGAAAAGTCAGTGTCCTTACTTGGCATGTCCGAAAGTCAAATCGCCCAAGCTGGCATCGGGCGCAAGTTTCAAAAACCCACCGTATTCGAGGCGCAAACCGTACGTGAAAATATCACCATGGCGCTAAAAAATCCAAGGCGTCCGTTTGATCTTTTGTTCAATCGTGTGGCGACCGACACCGAGGATCGCGTGCGCGCGATCAGCGATGAAATCGGCCTGACCGATGCACTGGAACAAACATCCGGGGCGCTCAGCCATGGGCAAAAACAGTGGTTGGAGATCGGCATGCTCTTGGCGCAAGATCCGCGACTTTTGCTGGTCGATGAACCTGCGGCAGGCATGTCTGCTGTTGAACGTGAACAGACCACCGACATCCTTGTGCGGGCGGCCAAGACCCGCGCTGTGGTTGTGGTCGAGCATGACATGGACTTTATCCGCCGTCTGAATTGCAAGGTGACTGTGCTGCATCAAGGATCGGTTTTGGCCGAAGGATCACTTGACCACGTCACGAAAAACCAAGACGTCATTGACGTCTATCTGGGGCGATAGATCATGTTGACGATTCAAAACCTGACCCTGAAATACGGGCAAAGTCAGATCCTCAATGGGGTATCACTAAGCGCAAAAGCAGGTGAAGTGACCTCCGTTATGGGCACGAATGGCGTGGGCAAAACGAGCCTACTGAAAGCGATCGCAGGCCGTCATCCATATGCAGATGGGACCATTGTTCTGGATGCAATGCCACGATCACATCTGACTGCATTTGATGCGGCCAAAGCGGGCATTGCTTATGTCCCGCAGGGCCGTGAAGTCTTCCCAATGATGACTGTTGTCGAAAACCTTGAAACGGGTTTTGCCTGCCTAGACAAGGCGGATCATGTCGTTCCAGATCACATCTATGATTTGTTTCCTGTGCTCAAGGATATGGCGGACCGTCGCGGCGGCGACCTATCAGGAGGGCAGCAACAGCAGCTTGCCATAGCCCGCGCTTTGATCACACGCCCCAAAGTTCTCCTGCTTGATGAGCCAACTGAAGGAATCCAGCCCAATATCATCCAGCAAATCGGACACGTCATTCGCACCCTATGCGACCAAGGTGATATGGCCATTGTGCTGGTTGAGCAGTTTTTTGATTTCGCTTTCGATCTCGGGGATCAGTTTACGGTGATGAAACGTGGCGAAATTTCATTTGAGAGCCGTGCAGAGGGATTGGAAAGACAGACGTTATTCGATGCGGTTATGGTCTAGTCAGGTGCGTTGAAACCACCGATCTGTGAGAGCAGATCAATGACTTGTGCCGGACCTTTACCGCCACGCAAATTGGTGAACACAAACGGCTTATCACCGCGCATCCGCTTTGCATCGCGCTCCATCACGTCAAGTGATGCGCCCACGTGCGGGGCAAGGTCCGTTTTGTTGATGACCAGAATGTCAGACTTGGTGATCGCAGGACCGCCTTTCCGCGGAATTTCTTCGCCAGCGGCCACGTCAATCACATAGACAGTCACATCAGCCAGTTCGGGGCTGAACGTGGCCGACAGGTTGTCACCGCCGCTCTCGATGAGGACAATCTCAAGATCTGCGTGCCGTTTGCGCATCTCGGCAATCGCCGCCAAATTGATCGATGCATCCTCGCGGATAGCTGTATGCGGGCAACCGCCCGTTTCCACACCAATCACACGATCTTGGGGCAGGATTTGCATGCGCATCAACGCCTCTGCGTCTTCATGGGTATAAATGTCATTGGTAATGACGCCGATTGAAAGATGCGGATGTAGCACGCGGGCAAGCGCCGCAGTCAGGGTGGTTTTTCCAGCGCCCACTGGGCCACCGATCCCGATGCGCAAAGGTCCGTTTTGTGATGCCATTGAATTAGCTCCGAAAAATGCGTGAATATTGGGTTTCATGGCGCATAGCCGCGATATCAGACAGCCAAGCAGTATTATATAGATCATCCAATGTTGTACCGCACAATTGCGCAGCAATTTGCACGCAACGCGGTTTCAGCGCGACTTGTGTTTTTTGTCCGTCTACTTGCCCTAAAGGGACCAAGCGCATGGCGGCGGCTGTCAAATTGCTGATGAAAGCCTGAAGGTACAGTGCTGTTGTCAGTTCGACATCAAGATCCAGAATGGCGGCAAGCCGCCCTACGGCGACGGGATAACAAAGGCGTCCAAGACTTTGGCCCCAAACCGCCTGAACCGTGTCGCAGAACGCGGCCCCCTGTAGGTCGGTTTCCATCAGGCGTTCAGATGAGGCCGCGAAGGCGCGCGCTGTGGCGTCGATTGCTGGATCATCAGAGGCATAGGCGGCGTTCAGCAGCACAGCATCGCAGCGCGCTCCACCGCTTTCAAGAAGGTCTGACATCCATGCCCGCAGGCTTTCTGCATCGCTGATTGCACCCTCGTTGATCGCTGTTTCCAGCCCATGTGAATAGGCGAATGCACCCACCGGGAAGCTGGGCGATAACAGTTGTGACAATGTCAAAACATCAGTGGTCATGGGCGGTGTGACCGTGGGCGTGACTGTGTGTGCGGCCATGGCCATATGCGCCACCTTCGGGGGTAAAAGGTTCAAACACCTCGGTGACCGACGCGCCGAGGTGTTCCAGCATATGCCCGATGACTGGATCATGCTGAATGACCAAGCGGTCAATTTCGATTTGGCAAGGGGTGTGGCGATTACCGATGTGCCATGCCAATTGCACTAAATCACCCGTGATTTGTAGCAACTGCTCTTTGGCTGCGATGACCTCGATCAGGCGACCATCAGCAAGTTCAAACGCGTCACCATGGTTAAGCGAAGTGGTGTGCGGCAAGTCGACCAGAAGATCTTCTTCATGTGCAGTTTTTATGACTTTACGTCGCAAAAATCGCTCATCGTAGGTCAGGGTGCACTGCTCAAATGCGCCAGACCATGTACCCGCTTTGCGGATCGTTTGCGTATTGAAGTCAGCCATCAGAACAAGAAATACCGCTGTGCCATGGGCAGTTCCGTGGCGGGTTCACAGGTCAGCAATTCACCATCCGCGCGCACCTCGTAGGTTTCGGGGTTTACCTCCATACGGGGCGTTGCTGTGTTCAAGATAAGATCGGATTTGCCAATGTTGCGGGTGTTCTCAACAGCAACAGTTTGCTTGGCCAAACCTAATTTGTCCCCGATCCCATCCGCTTGAGCCGCCGCAGAAACAAAGCAGACAGCAGAGTGTTCGACTGATCGCCCAAATGCCCCGAACATGGGCCGCGAATAGACGGGCTGCGGGGTAGGGATCGACGCATTTGGGTCACCCATTTGTGCACAAACAATGGTGCCAGCCATCAGCACCATTTCAGGTTTTACGCCAAAGAATGCAGGGTTCCACAACACCAGATCGGCGCGTTTACCCTCGGCGATGCTGCCGATTTCGCGGCTGATCCCATGGGCAATTGCAGGATTGATAGTGTATTTCGCGATATATCGACGAACGCGGAAGTTGTCATTATCACCGGTTTCCTCTGGCAGACGTCCACGCTGTTTCTTCATCTTATCAGCCGTTTGCCATGTGCGGATCAAGACCTCGCCCACGCGCCCCATGGCTTGGCTATCCGACGCGATGATCGAAAACGCGCCCATGTCGTGCAGAATATCTTCGGCGGCAATGGTCTCGCGGCGGATGCGACTTTCGGCGAAAGCCACGTCTTCTGGGATGGATTTGTCGAGATGATGACACACCATCAGCATGTCCAGATGTTCCTCCAACGTGTTGACCGTATAGGGCCGCGTTGGGTTGGTTGAGGCGGGGAGCACGTTTTCGTCGCCGCAGATCTTGATAATGTCGGGCGCGTGGCCACCACCAGCCCCTTCGGTATGGAATGCATGAATGGTGCGGCCTTTGACGGCTGCCATGGTGTTTTCCACGAAACCCGATTCATTCAGCGTATCGGTGTGGATCATCACCTGTACGTCCATGTCATCGGCCACGGACAGGCAGCAATCAATCGCCGCAGGGGTCGTGCCCCAATCCTCGTGTAGCTTCAGTGAACAGGCCCCACCTTTGACCATCTCGACCAAGGCGTCAGGCTGGCTTGCGTTGCCT
>NZ_JABBAM010000152.1 GCF_018607965.1 Planktotalea sp. | reverse complement strand
AGCTTCAGCCAGGCGACAAAATGGCCGGCCGTCACGGTAACAAAGGTGTTATTTCTAAGGTTGTTCCAATGGAAGACATGCCGTTCCTTGCGGATGGTACACCTGTTGACTTCTGTTTGAACCCGCTTGGCGTTCCATCGCGTATGAACGTTGGTCAGATTTTGGAAACGCACATGGGTTGGGCCGCACGTGGTCTCGGCATGAACATCGATGAAGCACTCGGCGCATATCGCCGCTCTGGCGATTTGACACCTGTGAAAGAAGCGATGCGTTTGGCTTATGGCGATGACGTCTATGCTGAAGGGCTGGAAATCATGAGCGATGATGACCTGATCGAAGCGGCTGGCAACGTCACAAACGGCGTTCCAATCGCGACGCCAGTCTTTGACGGCGCGAAAGAGCATGACGTGAACGACTCGCTGAAACGCGCTGGCTTCTCTGAAAGTGGTCAGTCGGTTTTGTTTGACGGCCGTACAGGCGAGCAGTTTGCACGCCCTGTTACGGTTGGCATCAAGTACCTTCTGAAACTGCACCACCTCGTGGACGACAAAATCCACGCGCGTTCTACGGGTCCATACTCGCTGGTCACACAGCAGCCATTGGGCGGTAAAGCGCAGTTCGGTGGACAGCGCTTCGGTGAGATGGAAGTTTGGGCACTTGAAGCATATGGCGCAGCCTACACGCTTCAGGAAATGCTCACCGTCAAGTCGGACGACGTTGCAGGCCGTACCAAGGTCTATGAGAGCATCGTTAAAGGTGAAGACAACTACGAGGCAGGTATTCCAGAGAGCTTTAACGTTCTCGTTAAGGAAGTCCGCGGCCTTGGTCTGAACATGGAACTCCTGGACGCTGAGGAAGATGAATAGGGACCAAATTTTCTAGAAAATTTGGATGGCGGTTTTTCTAGAAAAACCGCCGCCCTCTATCTCCCAAAGCTCCCCTTTCAAGGATTTGAAAATGAACCAGGAACTGACAAACAACCCGTTTAACCCGGTTGCCCCCATCAAGACGTTCGACGAGATCAAAGTCTCGCTCGCGTCCCCTGAGCGCATCCTGTCGTGGTCTTTTGGCGAAATCAAAAAGCCGGAAACCATCAACTATCGTACCTTCAAGCCAGAGCGCGACGGCCTGTTCTGTGCGCGTATCTTTGGCCCGATCAAAGACTACGAATGCCTCTGCGGTAAATATAAGCGCATGAAGTATCGCGGCGTTGTCTGCGAGAAATGTGGTGTTGAAGTTACGCTTCAAAAAGTACGTCGTGAGCGTATGGGTCACATCGAACTGGCGTCCCCAGTTGCGCACATCTGGTTCCTCAAGTCGTTGCCTTCGCGCATCGGCCTGATGCTGGACATGACTTTGCGTGATATTGAGCGTGTTCTCTACTTTGAAAACTATGTCGTAATCGAGCCTGGCTTGACAGACCTCACCTACGGTCAGATGATGACCGAAGAAGAGTTCATGGACGCGCAAGACACCTTCGGCATGGACGCATTTACTGCGAACATCGGTGCTGAAGCGATCCGCGAAATGCTGGCACAGATTGATCTTGAGTCCGAGGCAGAAACGCTACGTGCGGATCTTGCTGAAGCGACAGGCGAACTAAAGCCAAAGAAGATCATCAAGCGTCTTAAGGTTGTTGAAAGCTTCCTAGAGTCCGGCAACCGTCCTGAGTGGATGATCCTGACAGTGATCCCCGTGATCCCGCCAGAGCTTCGCCCATTGGTTCCACTAGATGGCGGCCGTTTTGCAACGTCTGACCTGAACGATCTCTATCGTCGTGTAATCAACCGTAACAACCGTCTTAAGCGTCTGATTGAATTGCGCGCACCTGACATCATCGTGCGTAACGAAAAGCGCATGTTGCAGGAATCTGTAGACGCATTGTTCGACAATGGCCGTCGTGGTCGTGTCATCACTGGCGCAAACAAGCGTCCTTTGAAATCCCTCAGCGACATGCTGAAGGGTAAGCAAGGTCGTTTCCGTCAAAACCTTTTGGGTAAGCGCGTCGACTTCTCTGGTCGTTCGGTCATTGTGACGGGTCCAGAGCTGAAGTTGCACCAGTGTGGCTTGCCCAAGAAGATGGCGCTCGAACTGTTTAAACCGTTCATCTATTCGCGTCTTGAGGCCAAAGGTCTGTCTTCCACAGTGAAGCAGGCGAAGAAGCTCGTTGAAAAAGAGCGTCCCGAAGTTTGGGACATCTTGGACGAGGTCATTCGCGAGCACCCAGTCATGCTGAACCGTGCGCCGACATTGCACCGTCTTGGTATTCAGGCGTTCGAACCCGTTCTTATTGAGGGAAAAGCGATCCAGCTTCATCCGCTCGTGTGTTCTGCGTTTAACGCGGACTTCGACGGTGACCAAATGGCTGTTCACGTACCGCTTTCTTTGGAAGCACAGCTTGAAGCCCGTGTTCTGATGATGTCCACGAACAACGTTCTGTCGCCTGCAAACGGCGCACCGATCATTGTTCCGTCACAGGATATGATCCTTGGCCTGTATTACACGACGCTTGAGCGTACGGGTATCAAAGGCGAAGGCATGGTCTTCTCTTCCATCGATGAGGTGCAGCACGCACTTGATAATGGCACGGTGCACTTGCACTCCAAAATCACTGCGCGCCTTCCCCAGATCGATGATGAAGGCAACGAAGTCATGAAGCGCTTTGAAACCACGCCGGGTCGCGTACGTCTTGGTGCGCTTTTGCCGCTGAATGCCAAAGCACCGTTTGAATTGGTGAACCGTCTTCTGCGTAAGAAAGAAGTTCAGCAGATCATTGACACGGTCTATCGTTACTGTGGTCAGAAAGAGTCTGTGATCTTCTGTGATCACATCATGACAATGGGCTTCCGTGAAGCTTTCAAGGCCGGTATTTCGTTCGGTAAGGACGACATGCTGATCCCAGAAACCAAATGGCCACTCGTTGACGAAACACGCGGTCAGGTTAAAGACTTTGAACAGCAGTACATGGACGGCCTGATCACTCAGGGTGAAAAGTACAACAAAGTTGTCGATGCTTGGTCAAAGTGTAACGACAAAGTAACTGACGCGATGATGGGCTCTATTTCTGCTGCACGTCACGATGATCAGGGCGCCGAAATGGAACCGAACTCGGTTTACATGATGGCTCACTCTGGTGCGCGTGGTTCTGTGACACAGATGAAGCAGCTGGGCGGTATGCGCGGTTTGATGGCGAAGCCGAATGGCGACATCATCGAAACACCGATCATCTCGAACTTTAAAGAGGGTCTGACCGTTTTGGAGTACTTTAACTCTACACACGGTGCTCGTAAGGGTCTGTCAGACACGGCTTTGAAAACAGCGAACTCTGGTTATCTGACACGTCGTCTTGTTGACGTTTCTCAGGATTGCATCGTGCGTATGCGCGATTGTGGAACTGAGAAAATGATCACTGCCGAAGCGGCTGTGAACGATGGTGAAGTTGTGTCATCGCTTGCGGACCGTGTCTTGGGTCGTGTTGTTGCACAGGACGTTCTGCGTCCTGGCACTGACGAAGTTCTGTTCAAGACAGGCACGCTGCTTGACGAGATCATGTGTGACACAATCGAAGAGGCGGGCGTTGCATCCATGCGCATCCGTTCACCTTTAACATGTGAAGCCGAAGAAGGCGTTTGCGCCATGTGCTACGGTCGTGACCTTGCACGCGGTACAATGGTTAACTCTGGTGAAGCTGTCGGCATTATCGCCGCTCAGTCCATCGGTGAACCGGGTACACAGCTAACAATGCGGACATTCCACATTGGCGGCGTTGCTCAGGGTGGCCAGCAGTCGTTCCAAGAAGCAAGCCAAGACGGTAAGGTTGTCTTTGAAAACCCACAACTCCTTGAGAACGCCCTTGGCGATATCATGGTCATGGGTCGTAACATGAAGATGATCATCAACGATGAAAACGGCGAAGAGCGTGCAAGCTACAAGCTGGGCTACGGTACGAAGTTGTTTGTAAAAGACGGCGAGATGGCCGCACGTGGCGACAAACTCTTTGAGTGGGATCCCTACACGCTGCCAATCATCGCTGAAAAAGCAGGTACTGCTAAGTTCGTTGACCTCGCATCCGGTATTGCCGTGCGCGACGAGACAGACGAAGCGACAGGCATGACCCAGAAGATCGTGATCGACTGGCGTGCTGCACCCAAGGGTAACGAGCTTAAGCCTGAAATCATGATCATTGATCAAGATGGCGAGCCAGTACGCAACGATGCAGGTAACCCTGTGACCTACCCAATGTCCGTGGATGCAGTTCTTTCAATCGAAGAAGGTTCTGAGGTCCAAGCCGGTGACGTCGTCGCGCGTATCCCGCGTGAAGGTGCCAAGACCAAGGACATTACAGGTGGTCTGCCACGTGTTGCGGAACTCTTTGAGGCACGTCGCCCCAAGGATCACGCGATCATCGCTGAAATCGACGGCAACGTACGCTTTGGTAAAGACTACAAAAACAAGCGCCGCATTTCCATCGAGCCTATCGACGAGAGCTTGGAAACCGTTGAGTACATGGTTCCTAAGGGCAAGCACATTCCTGTTCAGGAAGGTGACTTCGTCTCCAAAGGTGACTACATCATGGACGGTAACCCTGCGCCGCATGACATCCTTTCTATCATGGGTGTCGAAGCGTTGGCTGACTATATGATTAACGAAGTGCAGGACGTTTATCGCCTTCAGGGCGTTAAGATTAACGACAAGCACATCGAAGTCATCGTACGTCAGATGCTCCAGAAATGGGAAATCCTCGACAGTGGCCAGACAACACTGCTCAAAGGCGAGCACGTTGATAAGCAAGAATTCTTGCAGGCCAATGAAAAGGCAAATGCCCGTGGGTACAAGCCCGCAACGGCTGAGCCAATTCTGCTGGGTATCACCAAGGCGTCCTTGCAGACACGTTCATTCATCTCCGCGGCGTCGTTCCAGGAAACAACGCGTGTTCTTACGGAAGCATCCGTACAGGGCAAGCGCGACAAGCTGGTCGGCCTCAAAGAGAACGTCATCGTGGGTCGTCTGATCCCAGCCGGTACAGGCGGGGCGACACAGCAGATGCAACGCGTTGCGCAAGATCGCGATAACGTCGTTGTTGAAGCACGCCGCATTGAAGCCGAAGCTGCTGCCGCACTGGCCGCACCAACGGATGATATTGTCGGTGGTGACGTGTTCGAGAAGGCAGAGGATGTGTTTTCCACACCCGAAAGCCGCGACGAGTAAAGCGTAACACTTAGAAATTGAGAAAGGCCCTTGCTAGCAATAGTGGGGGCCTTTTTCGTTCGTGGAATTCCGCTCTTCTAGCGGGCTGCCCAGCAAGCGTTTCGATCAAGGCTGCGGCTGATATTGCGAAGACACTTATGAACCCGACACTGCTTGGCAGGACGGAAAACAAAACAAGATCAAAGCCAAGCGCTCAACCAAGTCCGGCAAAATCGAAAGGTGCCTACGCGCTAACGGGTGCGCTTTTTGTATGCGTCATAGTCTTGGTGTGCACGCGCAGGAAGGTCATCGTGAAGGCGTATGCCAAACCTGCGAAGACGCCGATTTCAGCGTGGTCTTCCAACGCTACTAAAGGGTCCTGCAATAGTAGAATAACGCCTGAAAATCCGAATGCGATCGCACTGTTGATTGCCTTTGAAATGCGCTTTTTCGAGAGGAAAGCGGCAAGAGGCAAGAAAAGAACGGAGGCCAGATGGCCCAGGATTTGGTTATTTGTGACGGGAAAATCGGCCAAGGATAGAAACGACATCGCCATAGAAAATGCGCCAAAGAGATAGCGCGTGGCATGCAACATCGGGCGTTGTCATTTCAAAGTATTGGGGAATTCGTTGCGCGCGACCATGTTCAAACAAATAGGAAGCAGCGCCAATGCTGAACGCCAAAATATGATTTTCCCGATTGGCACGCTTTGCGCCGCGCTGTGAACGGCTGCCATCAAAATGCTGCCAAAAGGCAAAGCCCGACGTGCTGTATGAAAGTATCCACTTCATTCATCGGTTCTTTGCGCAATTTTGATTTAGATCCAGATCACTTCCAAAAGCGTTTAAGTCTTAGGAAGAAAAGCGACCTCTAAAACGCGTCAGTTTCTCTATTCCGGTCTACACTATCATTCTCTGTCGAATAGCTTAAGGGACAGTGTACCTTTAGGAGAATGAACGATGGAAGCTTCACACAGCGTGCCGGAATTGGTCGCCGCGGCGCAAAGCACAGCAAACGCATGCCAAGAACGCATTTCAGAGACTCAGGCTCTCAAAGGCGCGAGACAGGATTTAGACATTGCGATCGCAGAGTTGGAAGCGGTGGCCGTAGATATCTTTTCGGTTTTCGAAGCGCGTATGCAGCATCATTTCAAGCGCGGCCCGTTTTCGCGTAAGCTAAAAACGAAATTGCTGGAGGCTGGTGAACCTGATCTGGCGGATCGACTGCATCAATATTACCTCGCTGTGAATGTGCTGAAGCATGGCAAAGGGGCGAGCTATCGCGAACTGCTCGCTAACCCATCTTCAATGGTAGCGATGAACGTTGCTGACGACGTTAACACGCGTGAGGATCGCGCTACGTCTGGTTTGGTAGATGTCACACATTTGGGCTTTTTTGACAGTCTTTGTTCGACGATCCTTGAGGCCACTGAGTTCCTTGAAGGGTAGTCGACTGACGCAGGTCTTGTTGAACAAAAATGCCTTTGAATTTTGCTGCTAACCTAAGTTTCATGTTTACAGAGCTCCCTTTTGAGAGCCGCTTTAAAGCGGCAGCGCGGGCAGGGGGTAATGGCATCGAGTGCTTGTTTCCCTACGATTTTTCCCCGAACGTATTGTTGAGCTTGCTGAGAATGCGGGCGTCATCCTTGCGCTGCACAACGTATCGTCGGGCGATTGGAATGAAGGCGAACGTGGGCTTGCTGCAATTTGATTGCTAGCACGTGCAGATCATGGACGGGGATGTGCTTGAGCGTTTGCGTGAGTATTGTCACGATATCCAACACATCCAAATCTCAAGCGCCCCAGATCTTGCAGAGCTGGATCATGGCGCGTGTGGATACGGCGCTGTTTTTAAAGTGCTTAAAGGGCTGAACTATCAAGATTAGATCGGATGCGAATACCGGCGCGAAGATTCGCTATTGATGGCCTGAGGTGGTTTACTAAATATAGCGACGCTTAACGTCGCTTAGGGGCTAGGACTTGGCCAGTCCTTAGGCAATAGAAGAAGAATGAACATGTTTGCCAACCTCTCCGATAATGCCAAGGGCGCGCTCTTGATGATGTGCTCCATGGCGGCGTTTACGTTTAATGATCTCTGCATAAAAGGGATAGGAACCGACATCCCATTGTCGCAACTGCTTTTCTTGCGCGGAATTCTCGCAAGCGCGCTGATCTACCTGCTCGCACGCTACTTAAAAGCTCTAGATTGGCCTGCGCTCGCAAAAGATCGTTGGCTCATTCTATTGCGTTCATTGGCCGAGGTTGCTGCTGCGTATTTCTTTCTGACCGCACTCCTGAATATGCCTTTCGCAAATGTGACCGCGATTTTGCAGACACTACCTTTGACTGTGACACTTGTTGCCGCGCTTATCTTTAAAGAGGCGATTGGCTGGCGACGTATGCTGGCCATTGTGATCGGTTTCGGTGGAATGCTGTTGATTGTTCGCCCGGGAACTGACGGTTTCACGATACACTCGGTCTATGTTCTTATAGCGGTTATCTGCGTAACAGTTCGTGATCTTGCTGCGCGCCGCCTCAGCAAAGATGTGCCCTCGCTTACAGTGACGCTAGTGGGATCGTTGTTCGTAATGTCGTTTGCAGGTTGCGTGAGCGCAATGTCGGGCGAATGGAACACATTTAACAGCGTGCAAACACTCATGTTGCTCGCGTCTGTGATCTTTGTGATAGGGGGCTATGTGTTTTCCGTGATGGTCATGCGCATCGGCGAAGTCGGGTTTACGTCACCCTTTCGCTACACAGCGATGATTTGGGCTTTGGTGCTTGGGTATCTGTTCTTTGGCGAATGGCCCGAACCCCTGACATTTGTCGGGGCGGGGTTGATCGTCGCGACTGGCATCTTCACGCTATACCGTGAAGGCTGGGCCAAACGACGTGCGGCACTGACATAACCAAACACGCGTCTGATGTGATCAGCGTCGACCCCAAATTCGACACGCATCATCGCTTCACCCTGTGCATCAAGTAGCTTCAAATCGGGTGCGGTCACGAGAGGACCTTGACGACTGTCATTAAAGTCATTGTGGCCGCGCAAATACATCGCTGGTTTGTCAAAGCTGATAGAGGGCATAAACCGCCCCATGCGACCGTGCGAGAAGTTCATGATGCATTTGCGAATATGCGGTGCGACAGCCACGCCCAGTGCAACACCCCAATACGGATGAAACGTCTCTTCAGATAGCAGTCCTTCGGCACAGGGGCGCACCACGAACCCTCGGGGATAATCAAACGCGACGAACTTGTTGCGCGCCAGAAGCGGCTGACAGTCCTGTGCTGCTTGCTTGAAGTGTTCAATGAAAGTTTAACCAATCGCATCGTCATCATCATGGCGAAATTGCAAACAGGGTTATCAGATTTGACACGCACTGCGTTGAACGCCTTCTGCATGGTTTCGCGATGATCTGCAGGGGCGTGCGCTTGAATGACGATCTGCGGGATCGGTGCGCATAGATCGAACAAGCGTTCTTGGTAGATGTCGGGCAGGTTATCCCCGATGACGATCACAAAGGTAAAATCACCCTCGGTCTGCGCCGCTATTGAGGGCAGCATGATCGTTTCAAAGTGGCGAAACCGCTCTTCCATGCGCTTGGTCTGATACAGGAACGCGCTGCGTTCTTCGACGCTGTCATGTTCAACCTGAAAACTACCCATTGCACGGTAGGAAAAACGGCACAATCCGATGATCTGCATTAAAGGCTCCGATAGAGTGTACATGCCACATCTAGAGTATGGCATTCGGCGGGTTTTGCAGTAAGAGGGCAGGGTGTTTGTACCATGAAGCAAGCGATGTTGACACATCCAGCGACTCCCCCTAAAAGCCACTCATCCGGCTCTGGGGGTAACTCTATTTGCCGATATCATATCGACTGTGGTCAAGGTCTGGACAAATACGCTCCACACCCTCTGAAACCCAACCGCGACGTTCACCTCGGAATGGGAACGTTTGCGGTTTTTT
>NZ_JABBAM010000002.1 GCF_018607965.1 Planktotalea sp. | reverse complement strand
GAGAAAGCGCGCCCTGACTCGCCTCTAAGTTAACTTGACAATCCCGGGGTGCTTTTCGACATTAAATTTTTTGTTAACCAGTAGGAGAGTCGCACGATGAAACTATTTTCGATCATACTTATTTTAGCGAGTCCATCCCCTGTGTATGCAGGCCAAGTTGATTAAAGACACTACTTCGTTTCAAATGAAATTGCACATGGGGGTGGCTGTCGAAAAAGCTCGCCGCGTGGTCAGTGTTGTCACGCTGGTAGCAAGCCGTTGCATTGTCACAAATAGGCCCCGACTTGGGTTAAAAACGCGTTGTGGAAAGCTAAGAGTTCTTCGTGGCGCGCTTTTGCAAGGCGCTGGCCCTCGCTCGTTTGAAAGCTGTCCGCGAGGGTTAAGAGTTTGGTTTCAAAGTGATCTATCGCGAAAGAACGATCATCAAGCGCGCGGTTTTCGGCACGTGGATCATTTGGATCATACAAAGCACTCGCCATGCGTCCAGCCACATAAAAACAGCGCGCGACTCCGATAAGGCCAATCGCATCAAGGCGGTCCGCATCTTGAAGAATGCGTGCCTCTAAAGTTGTCGGTGCAATGTTTGCGGAAAAGCTATGCGCTTCGATTGCATGGCAGGCTTGGTCGATCTTCGCATTGTCCCAGTTTAGGCCCCGTAGCGGAATGCGCGCAGCTTTTGCGGCCAGCGACGATGCTTTGGTGCGATCTGGGCTGTCCTTTTCTATGCTTACGCAATCATGTAACAAGGTCGCTGCGATCAAGAGTTCTAAATCGCCACCGTCTACCTTGGAAATCGCACGCACGTTCGTCCAAACCCGCGTAATTTGGGCGATATCATGCGCGCCGTCTAACCCGTTTGGGATGGCGAAGGGCAACAACCTTTCCGCCAGCGCCTCAAACGGAGAAAAGTTGGCAAGGTTAGCCATAAAGCGCTTCGATCTGGGCCCCGTAGATGTCATGCACTTTTGAACGGCGTACTTTCATCGTGGCTGTGACTTCGCCGTCGTCATGATCCAGTTCTTTAGGCAGCAAATGCACCTTTTTGATCTGTTCAACGCGCGCGAGATTGACGTTCTGCTTGGCGACTTCCTTATCGATCAACGCGGCTACATCTGGGTGTTCGGCCAAAGATCGGAAGGTCGTATAGGCGATGCCTTTGCTTTCGGCCCATAGGCGCACCGTGTCCATGTCGATCTGCACGAGGGCAGACACGTAAGGGCGGCGATCCGCAATCACGATGCATTCTTTGATGTAGGGCGAGGCTTTCATGATGTTTTCGATCAAAGACGGTGATAGGTTCTTGCCCGCCGCGTTGATCATGATGTCTTTCTTGCGGTCAATCAGACTGATGGACCCGTCATCGCAGGCCTCTGCCACGTCGCCTGTATGAAGCCATCCGTCGATGATTGTTTCAGCGGTCGCATCGGGGCGATTATAGTAGCCCTTGAAGACGATGCCGCCTTTGACGAGCAGTTCGCCATCGTCTGCAATCTTGTAATCTACGCCATCCACAAAATGCCCAACGCGTCCTTTCGAGCACCCCCAATCGGGTTGGATTGTGGCGGCACCCGTGGTTTCAGACATGCCCCAGGCCTCGCGAATATTGATGCCAATGCCACGCATGAATGCAAGAAGGTCTTCCGAAATCGGAGCTGCCGCAGAGATCGCGAATTTCACGCGACCAAGACCAAGGTAGGATCGGATATGGCGGTAAACAGTGGCGTCCCAAAAGGCATTGGCGATCTTATCAGGCAAAGACCATTCATCGCGTCGGATCGCCCCGCGCCGTTCAGCTTGCTTTAACGCATAGAGCGTCACTGGGGCTTTGATTTTGCCCGAGGTGGCCGCTTGGATAGTCAGATCAGAGCGCATCTTTTCCCAAATACGCGGCACGCCGAAGAAAATTTGTGGTGCAACTTCGCGCAGATCAATAATGATCGTGCGCAGGCTTTCCCCAAAGTTCATAACCATTTTACTGGCCAAAGCATTCGTCACCGTTACATTCTGTTCGGCAATATGACACAAGGGCAAGTAGCTGAGAACATTGGTGCCTTGGGGATAACCTGCAAAGATCTCTTTGCTCAGGGCGGCGGCCACCGATAGGTTTTCGTGGCTGATTTCAGCAGCTTTGGGCAGACCCGTGGAACCTGATGTAAAGACCATCATCGCAGTGCGTTCAGGTGTGATTGCAGATTTACGGTCCTGAACAAGCTTGTCCATTCCGTTGCCAAGTGCTGCTCGCCCCATTGCCAAAACGTCATCGAACGTTTTCAGGTTCAACTCGGTCTCACCAGCCGTGCCTTTGGGGTTGAAGATTATCAACTGGCGCAACTTCGGCAGTTTCCCACGCAACTCAATGATTTTGTCTAGCTGTTCCTGATCTTCGATGAAGAGCATTGTGGTGTCAGAGGATCCCGCCAAATGTTCAATCTCAGGTGCGGGCGAGGTGGGATACATCCCCGTCACAACACCGCCCGCTGCATTGATCCCGAATTGTGCAAGGACCCATTCGCGGCGGTTTTCAGACAGAATACCAATGTGTTCTCCGTCGCGCATCCCAAGCTCAATCAAGCCAGCCGCGACCGCGTGCATGATCTCTTCAAAGCCGGACCACGTGATCTCTTGCCAGATGCCAAAATCCTTTTGGCGCATGGCGACAAGGTCGGGATCACTTATCGCGTGCGAGGAAACGATTGAAACGTTGGAACGAAACTCGGTCATGGATATGTCCTTAGCTCAGCCAGCGTTTGCGGCGTTTGTAGTGTTTAACATCGCGGAACGACTGGCGAACCTCTGATCCATCTTTGGCAACACCAAGATAGAAACTCTGGATGTCTTTGTCGTTCTTGAGAGTCTCGACATCGCCCTCAAGAACGATTTGTCCGCTCTCCATGATGTAGCCATAATCAGCCACGGAAAAAGCGACGCCTGCGTTCTGTTCAACGACGAGGATGGATGTGCCATCCTCAGTGTTCAAACGTCGGATCGTCTCGAAAATCTCTTTTACGATCTTTGGAGCAAGCCCCAGTGATGGCTCATCCATCAAAATCAATTTGGGACGTGCAATCATCGCGCGCCCGAAAGCTAGCATTTGTTGCTCACCGCCAGAGAGATAGCCCGCAATTTGCTTGCGGCGTTCCAGCAATCTAGGGAAAAATGCGTAAACCTTATCGAAATCAGCTTTTATACCGCGCCCATCCAGCGCGTAAGAGGCTGCGATCAAGTTGTCCTCAACCGCCATCTCTGCAAAAATGCGGCGCCCTTCGCGGACATGAAACATACCTTGCTTAACCAAAGCGTCGGGGGCTGTATTCTTGATGTTCTTGCCGTCAAAATGAATGCGGCCTTCGCCAACTTCACCATTCTCCAGCTTTAGCAAATTGGAGGCGGCCTTCAACGTCGTCGTCTTACCGGCACCGTTCGTGCCAAGCAACGTCACAATTTTCCCTTGAGGTACCTCAAGCGACAAGCCGCGCAAAGCTTGCACTGTGTGATAATAGCTCACTTCGATGTTCTCGATTGTCAGCATGCGCGACGTGTCCTTTTCATCTTTCCGATAAACTTTGGGGGGTGCGGGGGGCTAGCCCCCCGCGTCAGTCGGATGGCCCGAAGGCCATCCGAAACAACTTAAGTGCTCAACCACTCGGAAACCGGTGTAAACAGTTTGGATTCTGGCGAATACTCATACACACGACCTGTGCCGATCTTGTTGTTATTCATGGAAACTGGCCCACCGAAGAAGCCACCGCTGTCCCAGTCTTTGATGCCAGACAGGCTCTCGGCAACATTGTCAGCCGTCAGCTCATTGCCAGCTTCCGCCGTGTCGCGCAGTGCTTTCATTGCCAATTCAAGGCCACACATCGCCTGCAATGCCCAAGTGGACATGTAATTTTCTAGCGGTGTGCCAGCGAACATCGCTTTGGACAATGCAGCGTACTGCTTATAGCGCGGTGCGCCTTCGCGGTCATAGAAATAGCGGTACGGCATTACGCCCTGATACCCTGCTAAGAACGGACCCGCTTCTGCGGTGATACGATCCGCGATCAGCTTTTCCATGCCCCAGAATGTTCCGTGGAACTGGATAGGCAGACCGAACTGGCGTGCGCCACCGATCAGCTGTGGCCAAACACCTGTCACATAGCCTTGCAAGATACAGTGCTCTGCACCAGACTGAGCCAGCTTGGTCACGTGTGTTGGAATGTCCGCGCCCTGTGCTTTTGTGCTTTCTTCCAGAACGATTTCTAGGCCAAGACGATCCGCAGTTGCGCGACCATGCTCAAGCGGGTCACGGCCAAATTCTGTGTTGGAATAGATGATCGCAACCTTCGTGCCTCCCGCCGCTTTGATGTTCTGCATCAAAATGTCGAACTGGTCCTGATATGTTGGGCCAGACACATATTGGTAAGGGTGTGTCGCTGTATCAGCCAGTTCAGATGCGAAGGACGTAGAACCCATAAGGCGCGCGTTCTCGCCCTTAAGCTCTGGTGCCATCAGCTTCATTGCGCCGGTGGAGTCTGCGAAATACCCAACAAGGGCTGTGCCTTCAGTCGCCAAAGCGCGCTGATAGTTGGCCAATGTGTTCTGTGGAACGTAGCCTGAATCCTCGGTCACGAAACGGATAGGTGTTCCCGCGATACCGCCTTCGTCGTTGAACATCTTTTGCGCCAATGCAAACGCAGGTGCCACAAGCTGACCCGCGGTTGCGAAGGGGCCAGTCAATGGCAGGGATGCGCCCAGCACATATTCTTTTGGCTGCGCTTTCAAAATCATAGGCGTGCCCATGACGGCTGTTGCGGCAGCGCCTGTGGCTAGGAATGTACGTCTGTTCAGTGTCATAATCTCATCTCCCAATGTGGTGGCCTTCGTTGTTTTTATCCACGCGCAAACGGCCAACGGTTTGCAGAGCGTAGTATACGGTCAGTGATTTGATTGATGCCCAGCGGTTCTTTCAACAAGAAGAACACAAGCAGCAAGCCAAATACGATTTCTTGCAAGGGTGCTGTGTAGCGCGCCCATTCGAGCGATCCACCTGTCGCACCGCTCATGGTGATTTTGATCATTTCAGGCACGAGTAGAACGACGACCACGCCGAACAGAGGTCCCAATGTGCGCCCCATGCCGCCAACAATCAGGGCTGCGACCAGCTCCAAAGATAGATCTAGGCCGAATTGCTCTGGCAAGATGCGGGCAAAAAAGTAGGCCCCGAGCGCGCCAGATAGTCCGCAATAACCAGCGGAGATCGCAAAGCTCATTAGTTTGTAGCGCAGCAAGGAGATGCCAAGGATCTCTGCGGAATAGTCGCGATCTCGAATGGCAATGAACGCACGGCCAACCCGTGTACGGAATAGGTTCTGCGCAGCCAGCATTGTGCCAACGGCCAGTGCCGTGATCAGCACATACATTTCGCGTTTGGTATCCAATTCCCAACCCAGCAGGTTAGGGACGGGGGTGTCAATGCCAACGATGCCGCCTGTCCAAGGTGCGAACAGGTCCTGTTCGATCAAGAATTTCACGATGAAGCTGGCTGCGAGTGTTGCAACAGCGAGATACAGACCTTTCACGCGCAAAGAGGGCAGGCCAACGATAATACCGACGAGCGCGGACACTAAGATCGCTAAAGGCACAACAATAATAGGCAAGATACCAGCAGGTAAACCGCTGAATAAATTGCTGAAAATCACTGTGGAATAGGCACCAATCGCAACAAACGCGCCGTGGCCAAGGGACACAAGACCCGTGTAACCTGTCAGAACGTTGATCCCAACAACTGCGATCAGCAAGATGCCCATTTTACAGGCCATAAGGACCGCATAATCATCTGCGAATAACGGGAACAGCGCCAGCAACAACATGCTACCATAGACGAACAATTGTTTGTTGCGGTTGTTCAGGACCCGCTCGTCTGCGCCGTAGTCGGCTTTGAGATTGCCGTTGATCATATCCGTTCAACCTCTTTTTGGCCCATCAGGCCGTGTGGGCGGAAGATGATAACTACCAGAACAGCTACGTAGGGTACGATTTCAGCCCATTCGCCGCCGAGTTTCCATTGAGTCATCGCCTCAAGCACGCCGACCGACATAGCCGCGATGAAACAGCCGACATAGCTATCAAGACCACCCATCAAAACGATCGCAAGGACCGAAAAGCCGAACAGGCCAAGCGAGGGCGAAATGCCGTTGCGCGTCGCTAGGATTGCGCCTGCAACTGCGCCCGTCGCAGATGCGAGCACCCAAGCGCGTGAGAAAATTTTGGGAACCGAAATGCCCATAGAATACGCCGTTGATTGATCTTCTGCCGTGGCTCGGATTGCGACCCCGCTCTTGGTGAATTTCACCATTGCAACGATGCCACCGAAAATCAGCAACGCAATGATCATGTTCACGATATCTGCACCAAAGAGGAAGATCATTGAGCCGAAGAGTTCAAACCGGATTGGCGTGTTCGGTGCGATGTGGGGAACGAATGCCGCGTCTGCGGTCCAGATAAGCGAAGCAGATCCTGACAGGATCGAAATTAATCCAACTGTCACCATGATCATCGCAAAAACAGATTGGCCCATCAGCGGACGCATCAATGTGCGCTCAACCACGCGGCCAAGCACGGCGTTACACAAAACCGCACCGACAAGTCCCAGAATGATCCGCGGCACGTTCGCGGCCCAATCCAAAACTGCGCCAAGGGGTGAGAACATGCCCAATCCTTCGCGCATTTCGACCATCCAATCGGGTTTCCAAGACGCAAGCCATGTCGGCGCCCATTCTTGCCCGGGAATGATGACGGCGAAGGTGAAGTAAAAGTAAGCGCCGAACATGATCAAATAACCATGCGCAAAGTTCACGACTTTGGTAGCCTTATAGACTGACACGATGCCGACCGCGATCAGCGCATATATTGCGCCGCTCATTAGGCCGTTGATCGCAAATTGAATAAACTGTCCCATATCCGCCCTTACGCCGCCGCGCCCAAGTAGGCCTCGATCACCGCCGGGTTTTTGGAAACCTTCGCAGGTGTGCCAGACGCGATTTGCTGGCCAAAGTTCAAAACAACAATGTGGCTGCAGATATCCATGACCATGTGCATATCATGCTCTACCAGCAGAATGGTCGTGCCGAACTGTTCCTGCACATCCAAGATAAAGCGCGCCATGTCGGCGGTTTCTTCGCGGTTCATGCCAGCGACGGGCTCATCAAGCAAAAGAACGCGGGGGCGCATTGCAAGGGCGCGCGCCAGCTCAACCCGTTTTTGCAGGCCGTAAGACAACATGGTGATGGGGTATTTGCGAATGTGGTCGATCTCTAGGAGATCAATCACGCGCTCTTCGATATCGCGGCGTAGCTCCAGCTCTTCTTTACGCGCAGAGCCGAAATATTTGAACGCAGAAAACAAGCCTGTGTTCAGGCGGGTGTGGCCACCCAGCTTGATGTTGTCGAGCACGGTCATGCCACGAAATAGGGCAATGTTTTGGAACGTACGTGCCATCCCAAGTGAGGCGCGTTTGTCAGGGGTGATCCCTGTGATGTCTTCGCCGTCAAAGTGCACTTTGCCTTTGTCGGGGGCGTAAAACCCTGAAATCGCATTGAAAAGCGATGTCTTGCCCGCGCCATTAGGACCGATCACGCCAGTGATTTCGCCTTCTTTGGCTTCAAAGTTAACCCCTTGCAGCGCTTTGATGCCGCCGAAGGATAGATGTAAATCGGATACGCTCAGCATGGCTGATCGGGTCCTCCCCATTGCCGCTCTCAAACTGTCGCTTTTCGCGATCTGTCATGAAAGGGGCGCTCACTTGTAAACCTGCAGCTTAGCGAGTTAGGGCTGTCTGGCAATGCACTTTGACGCGGTTGTACGTTACGTCAGGTTGAAGTGGCCTTGCGTGGCTGGCAACTCTTGGAAAATGTGGGCTGTTGAACATTCCTTAGGGTGATGGCCGCTAATCACAATGTGGTATTTTACACGGACGCACCCTTTCGTGATCCAATGTTAGGCAATCGTGAATAGCTTAAAGTGTTCTTGATTCCTAAGCCTTGAGGGGACCCGTCCATTCAAGAGGCAACTATGTCGCGCAAATCGAATAAACGCACCAAGCTCAAATCCAGCGCGCAGTCACCCGCGCCGCACAGCGTCAGTCGACGACTGACTTTAAAAGAGATCGCACTTTATGCTTTAGGGGGTGCTGCGATTACGGGAGGCGGTGTCGCCTTGGCCGCGGATTTTCAATCCAAGTTGATTGAACTTGATCTAAGTGTAATCGGGCAAGGGACGCCGGTCATCCTGCAAATCCATGACCCACAATGTAGCATGTGTGCCGCGTTGCAAAAGCAGACCCGCATTGCGTTAAAGTCGCTGGAAGCGGACGCCGTCCTTTACCGCGTTGCCAATATTAGCACCGAAGAGGGGGCAGCGCAGCAGCGCCTTAAGGGGCTGCCGCATGTGACCTTGGTTCTCTATAACGGTGAAGGCGTGCGTCAGCACGTTATTCAGGGCGTGACGCCGGCAGCGGATTTATTGAAAGCGTTTCAGCAATATCTGAAACTGCCACTCGCGTAAGTGGTCAAAGTTCTATCGCGACTAACACTTCCGGCTCTATTACTGTCGCATTTGGCACTGCGTCGATCATCGGCTGAACAGATTGTTCCAGAACGGAGAACGTATTGTAGTGACATGGAATCACCGTGCTAAAGTTGAAAAATCGTTTTGCGGCGTACGCCGCGCGCTTCATATCCATCGTAAAGTGACCGCCCGCACATAGGATGCCGATGTCGGGATGATGCAAGTCTTCGAACAGTTCCATGTCCATCATAACGTCGGTGTCGCCGCTGAAGTAGATCACCTTGCCTTCGCCCGCGATCATAAAGCCGCTTTCGGTGCCTGCATACATTGGGCCATCTTCGGAATTATAGGTGCTGGAATGCGTGGCCGTGACCATTGTGACCGCGACCTCGCCCAGCATCACCGTGCCGCCCTTGTTAAACCCGACGGTCTTGATGCCCATTTTGCCTTCCATAAAGCCCATGTGGTCATAAATGCCGACAGCGGGGATATCGAGTTGCTTGGCGATTTCGAACCCGTCTGCGCAGTGATCAAAATGACCGTGGCTGATCAGAACATGGGTCGCACCGTTGATTGCGTCTGCGCGACGATCCTCTGGAAAGACAGGACAGCCGGTAAGCCATGGATCAATCAGCAGCACTTGGTCTTCGATTTCGATGCGAAAACCTGAATGGC
>NZ_JABBAM010000096.1 GCF_018607965.1 Planktotalea sp. | reverse complement strand
TAGCTAGGGGTCGTGAATCATATCAGCCCCACAGGCTCAATCAGTTAATGGGTCCAGACCCTAACGCCAGCATCTTCACCGCCGCATTGAATGGTACGGAAAAATTTGAAACCGAAAGCGCGTGTGAGAAAATTCAAAACAGATATCTATGTTTCGAGGTGGTCGAGGCCCCCTTCAGTGGGGCTGACGAAGTCGATGGAGTTAGTGGATGTTTCGAAGCTGAAATCGATGCGAAGCTGGTTTCATATTCATTCGGTCGCGGGACACTTATCCCTGACACCTTGAAAAATACGTTCTCCGCAACAGCATCCAAGTCAGATCAAAGCTGCGAAGAACGAGGATTAGGATTGACCCAATAAGCAGGGTCGCAAACCGCCCCTAAGAATTAGGTCAGGCGCTTTCCCACCCAGAGCAAAATCAAAGCAATCCCTGCTGGAACCGTCTGGATCATCAACGTCTTACTCGTCACCGTCACGGCACCAAACATCCCCGCGATCGCAACGAACAGCAAGAAGCAGGTCGCAACATTCACGAACCATTTGGCATCCTTGATCGTCAGGGCCCAGATCAGACCAATCGCAAGAAACGCGTTATAAATCCCTTGGTTTGCCGCCATCTCAACGGTCTGTCCAAACAGATCCGCTGGGAAGGATGAAAAGATGTCCGGCCTTTTGGCTTCCCATGCAAATATCTCAAATCACGCTATATAAAGTTGTAAAAGCGCAATCAACCCGATCAATGTTTTAGCAATAATACGCATAGAAAATCTCTCCCGTTTTTCGAACCATAGCATCAAACGATGACGCGACCAAACCTTGACCAACGCCCGCCCGAGTTAATCATCCCGACCAGCTTCGTTTGGATCACTGGAAAACAAAGACAGCTTGTTCCCTTGAGGATCACGCAAATACCCCACATAAAAATGGGGGCCGTACATTGCACGAAAACCCGGCTGGCCCTCATCAACACCCCCCGCGTCCAGCGCCGCCTTATGAAGCACGCGCACTTGGCTTTGCGAGCGTGCCTCAAACCCAACCATACTTCCATTCCCGGCAGTAGCCGCCTGTCCGTCAAACGTTGGCTTCACATAAAAATCCAGCGAGATCGGCACCTGCCCCGCAGGCACAGGCAGCGCATAACTCAACCCCTCAACGCCCTCTTTCAGCCCATACCCAAGCGCAGGCAAAAACGCCGAATAAAACCGCTTCGCACCCACGATATCATCCGCACCAACCGTAACATAAGCAATCATTCTGTGTGTTCCTTCTGTGTTGGGACATGGCATACACCATCCCAAGCCAACCAACACTCGGGGCCGAGCCTGAGACAACCCCACCGCGATTGTGTAGTTTGCTACAAAGCGCGAACATCGTGTAACGGGTGTTATGTTCACAAAACAGCGCCCGCCTATCAACTGCCGCGATATGTTGAATATCCGAACGGCGATAGCAACAGTGGCACGTGGTAATGCGCGTGCTCTGACATGCTGAACCGCAAGGGCACGACGTCCAAGAAACGTGGGCTTTCGGGGGCGACGCCGCAGGCATCCAAGTAGGCACCGCAATGGAACACCAACTCATAGGTGCCCAGTTCAAATTCAGCCGCTGGCAAAATCTGTTCGTCCGTGCGCCCATCCGCGTTCGTGACCAGCTTGCGCAGGGAAACCCGCGTCTTGCCTTCTATGCGAAACAGCTCAATCGCAAGGCCAGCCGCGGGGCAGCCACGGGCCGTATCAAGAACATGGGTTGTCAAATATCCGGCCATCGCGCTCACTCCTAAAATTGCTTGATATACATGCACGTTTATCTAAACCGATTATAGTTTGATCAAAGCAAGAGTGCATTCGGTTTTTTTTGAAAAAACAATCTGATTTTCTGGTTTATCAACGCCCTATTAAGGAGAGTACTCGCATGACACGTTACCCCCGCGATATGCATGGTTATGGAGCAACTCCGCCCGAGGCCAATTGGCCAAACGGTGCGAAAATTGCTGTGCAAATCGTGATGAACTACGAAGAGGGGGGCGAGAACAACATCCTGCACGGCGATGCCGCGTCAGAGGCGTTTTTGTCCGAAATCGTAGGCGCGGCGGCTTGGCCCAGTCAGCGTCATTGGAATATGGAATCCATCTACGAATACGGCGCGCGCGCTGGGTTCTGGCGTTTGCATCGTTTGCTCGAAACCACACCCATCACTGTCTACGGCGTCGCGACCGCCCTCGCCCGCGCGCCTGCGCAAGTGCGTGCCATGAAGGACGCTGGCTGGGAAATCGCCAGTCACGGTCTGAAATGGATCGAATACAAAGACGCCACACCAGACGTCGAAACAGCGGACATGCAAGAGGCGATCCGCTTGCACACAGAAGTTGTCGGCGAGGCCCCTGTCGGCCTTTATATCGGGCGGTGTTCTGACAATACTGTGCGCCTTGCGGCCGAGAACGGATCATTCAAATACGTCGCGGATTCGATTGCGGATGATGTCCCCTATTGGATGGAATTTGGCGCGCACGACCAGCTTGTTGTGCCCTATACGATGGATGCCAACGACATGCGCTTTGCCACGCCCCAAGGGTTCAACACAGGCGCGCATTTCTTTGAATACCTCAAGGCCAGCTTTGATGTTTTGTATGCTGAGGGCGGGCGTATGATGTCCATCGGTTTGCATTGCCGCCTTATGGGCCGCCCAGGGCGCGCGCAGGCGCTGCAGGACTTCCTAGAGTACGCGAATGGCCACGACGGCGTCTGGTTCGCCACCCGTGAACAGATTGCCGACCATTGGGCCATGCAGAACCCGCATGTAAGATATGAGCGCCCGTCAGAGATGAACCAAGAGACGTTCGTGTCCAAATACGGCTCGATCTTCGAGCACTCGCCATGGATTGCCGAGAGCGCATTCAACCTAGAACTTGGTGCTGTCCACGACACGGCCATCGGCCTGCACAACGCGCTGTGCCGCGTGTTCCGATCAAGCAGCGAAGAACAGCGCCTTGATGTTCTAAAAGTCCACCCAGATTTGGCAGGCAAGCTGGCCCAAGCCAAAAGCCTGACCGTGGAGAGCACATCCGAGCAAGCAGCCGCTGGCCTAGACCACCTGAGCGACGACGAAAAGGCGATGTTCACGTCGTTGAACGATCAATACGTGTCCAAACATGGCTTTCCCTTCATCATCGCTGTGCGGGATCACGACAAGGCGAGCATCCTAGCCGCCTTCCATCGTCGTATCGGCAACGACTGGGCGGTTGAGTTCAAAGAGGCCTGCAAACAGGTCGAACGCATCGCTGATTTCCGCCTGATGGATATCCTTCCATGAGCGTGCAGATTACGATTCAGTCCATCACCGCCGAAGCCTTTGCGCCCTACGGTGATCTGATCGATTGTGCGGGTGATCCTGATATGATCATCAACCTTGACAAATGCGGTCGCTACCATGATCGCGCAAACATGGATTTCGGCACGGGTCGTGCGGGGCTTAGCCTGTTCAACGCCCAATTGCGCACCCTGCCCTATGAATTCAATCTAGTGGAACGTCATCCGCTGGGATCCCAAGCGTTTATCCCGATGAGCGCAGATGGCTTTCTTGTTATCGTCGCACCGGACGTTGACGGCACACCTGGCACACCTATCGCGTTTGAAACCCAACCGGGCCAAGGCATCAATTTTCACAAGGGCACTTGGCACGGTGTTTTGACGCCGCTATCAGGCTCGGGACAGTTCGCAGTCGTCGATCGCATTGGGGACGGCAACAATTTGACAGAATTTTCGCTCGACACACCACATTTTGTGGTAAGGGTGTAAACAGGATCGACACAGAAGCGGTCCGCACTCACAGCTACTAAGGGGAGAATACCAATGGCTGATACTTCAATGGGCGCATACAGCGACCCGAATAAAACGCCGCCACTCGGCGAAGCAATCCCGCTCGGCGCACAGCACGTTTTGGCGATGTTTGCATCTAACGTGACGCCTTCTATCATTGTTGCGGGTGCCGCTGGCCTTGCCTTTGGCGGCGCAGAGCAGGTTTACCTGATCCAAATGGCAATGCTGTTTGCAGGTATCGCGACATTGTTCCAAACTGTTGGGGTTGGCCCAATTGGCGCGCGTTTGCCGATCATGCAGGGTACGTCCTTTGCATTCGTTGGTGTTCTTGCGGGTATCGCAGCCGTACAAGGTCTGGGCGTCGCACTGACCGCTTGTATCATTGGTGGTGTCATCCATTTCCTGCTTGGCTCTGTTATTCACAAGCTGCGTTGGTTGTTCCCACCGCTCGTCACCGGTCTGGTCATCCTAGCGATCGGTCTTTACCTTATCCCAGTTGCGATTAAGTACGCAGCCGGTGGTGCAGCAGACTTCCAAATGGCGGCAGAAAGCTTTGGCTCTCTCAAGCATTGGTCCGTCGCTTTGACTGTGATCATCGTGTCGCTTTTGTTGAAGTTCTTCACGAAGGGCATCATTTCTAACGCAGCTATCTTGGTCGGCCTTCTAGCTGGTTATGCGCTTGCTTATGCACTTGGCATGGTAAGCTTTGCCGCTGTTGGAAAAGCGAGCTGGATCACATCCATCAAGCCGCTTCCTTATGGTTTTGAATTCAACCTTGGTGCCGTGATCGCCGTCACGCTTGTTTCTATCGTATCCGCGATTGAAACTGTGGGCGACGCATCTGCGACAACCAAGGCTGGTGCAGGGCGTGAAGCGACTGACAAAGAGATCGCGGGCGCGACATATGCTGACGGTCTGGGTACGGCAGTTGCTGGCGTGTTCGGCGGATTGCCAAACACATCCTTTAGCCAGAACGTTGGTATCATCGGTATGACTGGCATCATGTCGCGTCACGTTGTGACAATCGCTGGTGTGATCATGATCGTCTGTGGTCTGATTCCAAAGGTCGGCGCATTGATCGCGTCTATGCCCCTGCCCGTTCTTGGCGGTGGTGTGATCGTGATGTTCGGTATGGTTGCAGCAGCTGGTTTGAATGTTCTAGCTGAGGAAAAGATGACACGTCGTACGATGATCATCATTGCCGTTAGCCTAGCATTTGGTCTGGGTCTGAACCTTGTACCAACAGCCGTTCAGTACCTACCAGGTGTGATCAAGACACTTGCAACATCTGCAGTTGCGCCAACAGCGCTTATGGCGATCGTATTGAACTTGGTCCTCCCTAAGGACGAAGCAGACGAGGCGTAAATCTACGCGCCATAGAATTGAGAAAAGGCGCTACGTTTGTAGCGCCTTTTTTCATTATACTGGGTCGGTAATATTGTTGTTCAATCGAAGATTAACGCGCCACTTCTTTCAATTTGATAGGGTTCACATAGACGATGTTGTCGTCCGCGCTGACCATCACTTCGCCGTCCTGAATGTTGACCTGCAGCCGCATCGAGCGGCTTGCCAGCTTGGCCAATTCACTTGTCTCGGTTTCCGTAAGATTGCAGACCTGAAGGTTATCAAACCGTGTCGTGCTGTTCTTGATCTTATCCCACCACATGCCTGCTGTGCTGCCGTAGGTATACACGACCACATCGTTGGCTTTGCCACAGGACTGGCGCACAACCTTTTCACTGGGAAGGCCCAAGGCAATCCACATCTCAAGCTCGCCACTTAGGCTTTTCTGCCAAATATCGGGTTCGTCGTCGTTAGACAGACCCTTGGTCAATTCCAGATGTTCATGGGCATTCAAGGCGAACGCGAGCAAGCGCACCATGAGACGTTCATCCGTTTCAGAGGGATGTTTCGCCACAGTCAGTTTGTGGGTTTCATAGTAGTGACGATCCATATCAGAGACGGAAAGTTCAACTTTGTAGATCGTGGATTTAATCGCCATGATGTGTCCCAGCGTTGCAGAGTTAGGGATGCCTAGTGCGTCTGTGGCCTGTGTGAAAGCAAATAAAAAAGGGGCGTTTTGAGTCATTTGCCGCGTTTTCACAAACCTTGAGGTTTCGCCGCGAAACCTAACCAAAGCAGGCCTTTCGCCATAGAAAAAGGGCGCCTCATACAAACGAAGCGCCCTTTTTAAGAATTTAACTTAGACATTCCCGAAGGAAATGAGCTTAAGCAAGTGCGATGTTGATCGCTGCTTCACGACCGTCACGGCCTGGCTCGATGTCGAAAGTTACTTTCTGGTTGTCTGCAAGACCTGTAAGGCCGGAACGCTCAACTGCAGAGATGTGTACAAACACGTCTTTGCTGCCGCCGTCTGGCGCGATGAAGCCGAAGCCTTTTGTAGTGTTAAACCATTTTACGGTGCCAGTAGCCATCGTAATTCTCCTAATATACTGCCCACGGAATGCGGCAGGTCGGCTAGTCAGTGCAAGATCGAAACTGAGCCAGTCTAAAGGAGCAGTAGGGTCGATAGTGGTAACGTCGCATTTGCCATATAGGCCTGATTCAGCGAAATAGCAAGGGATTCGATCACATGACAGACCTGCGTTCGGCGAATAGGTGCGCACGCAACGGCGATTCGTTGGGGCAAACGGTTGGTACGATTACAACCCTAGCTTAGCGTGACGATTCACATCCTTGTAAAGTAAGTACCGGAACGGACCCGGACCGCCAGCGTAGCAAGCTTGCGGGCAGAAGGCGCGCAGCCACATGAAATCACCCGGCCCAACTTCGACCCAGTCGGCGTTCAGTTTATAGGCAGCCTTACCTTCCAGAACATACAGGCCGTGCTCCATCACATGGGTTTCCATGAACGGGATCACATTGCCCGGCATCAGCGTGACGATCGTCACATGCATGTCGTGGCGCATATCTGTGGGGTCAACAAAGCGCGTTGTGGCCCAGCCACCGCCTGTATCGGGCATGACGTTGGGATCGACGTCTTGTTCGTTTGTGATGATGGGATCAGGGACATCCAGACCGTCGACGGCTTGATACGACTTGCGGATCCAATGGAAACGCGCGGTGTCTTTGCCTTCGTTTTCTAGCGTCCACTCCATGCCTGCAGGCAGATAGGCGTACCCACCCTGCCCCAGCACATAGGTTTCGCCGCGAAACCTAAGCGTGATTTCGCCCTCGACAACGAACAGCACGCCTTGAGCCATTGGGTCAAGTTCGGGGCGTTGGCTGCCGCCACCGGGCTGCACCTCCATGATGTACTGCGAGAAGGTTTCTGCAAAACCTGTCATGGGCCGCGCAATAACCCAAAGGCGTGTCTTGTCCCAGAACGGCAGAAAGCTGGTCACAATATCGCGCATCGTGGAGCCGGGCAGAAACGCATAGGCCTCAGTAAAAATCGACTGACTGGTCAGCATCTGTTCTTGCCCCGGATGACCGCCATGGGGTGCGTAATATGTCGATTTGGTCATGGCGCAGCTCCGGTGTTTGTTCGGGCTAAGATTGGCCCGAGTTGGGGGTGTCGCCAAGCGACGCTTTGAATGAAAGAACCTTTTGAAAAATTTGAAAGTCTTACGCGCTAATTGTCAGGTTTTTCGAGCATATAGGCAAGGTGGTCTAGTGCGGATTCCATCAGCGCCTGATCAATCATCTTGCCCCCGACAAGGATCATATGGCCGCTGCTGTCTTTGACGTGGCGCAGGGTGACGCCAGACGACAGAACCCGCGTGTCGCCGTCCCAGCCGGATTTGGGTTTCGCGGCAGTTGGGCGCCCTCCCCGTGCAGGATCTTTGCGGGCCTTGGGTTCTTGCACCTCGATGATCGTCTCAAGCGTTTGCCATTCGTGATCTGCATCCTCGAACGTGCCGCGCGCAAGGACATCGCGCAAATCGATTTCCGCACCGTTGCGTAAAGCGTTGGCAAGGCGCAGGCCGTCGCGTTCTTTCAGCGCTTCAGGGAATACCAGCAGATCGCCCAGCTCTTCGAAGATCAGCGCAAAGGCACGGATCTTGCTGCGTTTGGCCTTGGACGCGGTGGCGAACAACGTGTTCACGCCCTCTTCTGTGCTGCCAAACACGCCTTGCTGTGCGGCAACCACGGCGATGCGACCGCGCTCGTAATGGGACAAGTTGGAGCGGATTTCGTTCTCTTCCACCATGGCCCTGATTGCACCGCCAAGTGCCTCTGGGTAGCGTTCAACCGCGTTGATCTTTGACCATTTGGGATCAGAGCGGCGCGCCACGATTTGGCGCATCGCTTTGTAACGGCGAAAGCCAGAAAGGAGGCCATAGGGCTTGGGGTTTTCATCACTGGTTTCGCGGCGAAACACTTCGATAGGCAGGCGCATTCCATGGGCCTCGATTGAATCGACCAGCTCTTTCATTTCGTCCGCATCAAGCTGTGTGCGATCCTGGATCATCGCGCGTTCGTCGATTTGATCAAGCGGGATCGCAAGAATTTCGCGGCCCTCGGATCGGATCGTTTGCAGCGCATCGGCGTCTGCGTGCAGCTTGGCATCTGCCGCACGTGCGTTGGCATCCAGCGGGTTACTGGCAAGCGCTGCATCGGCGCTAATCTGGCTGATTGGGGCCATCGTGGAACGGGGGGAGGTTTCGCAGCGAAACCTCTCTTCGATTTAATTCAAGTCGTCCGCAGAGGGGACAGCTACTTTTCTACGCTTGGCCATTGTCAGCCTCCATCTGTTGTTGTGCGTCGCGTTCGGCTTGGTCTTTGTACCACGCGCCGACGATAATTTCTTTCACTTCGGCCCATGTGCGATCAAAGGTTTCGCGCCCACGGACATATGTATCGCGATTGAATTCGCGGTAATCAGCCTCATAAATTCCGTTCACTTGCTCGCCGGCTTGGCCAATCATCGCGGTGACGTCTTGGCGAAAGGTTGTCATCAAATCGCCAAAGTAGGCTTGGATCACGTTGGCCAGATCGGTCTGCTGATTAGCATCGAAACGGGTGATTAGGGTACGCACGGCGTCCCATTCGAATTTGATATCTGGCAGTCCTTGCTTGCGCCGCTGTGCATTTTCACCGTCCTCGATGCTGGCGAAGGTCGAATAGAGCATGTCAAAGAAACGGCCCGTTGAATCGAATTCCAAGAATGACGCGCCAAGCGGGACGAGCAAGATGTCAGCCGCGGCCAATGCGTTGATCGTGAGGTAGCCAAGGGCAGGGGGCGTATCGAGGAAGATGAGGTCGTATTCATCCAGCAGACCGCTTTCCTCAAGCCCGTTGGTAAGACCGTCCCAAAGCTGCCATCCCCGCCCTTGCATGCGCCAAACAGGGATCTGAAATTCGGCCCAATAGAGGTTTAGTTGCGCGCCGATCAGATCGATATTCGGCCAGTGCGTTTCTTGAACTAGGTTTCGCGGCGAAACCTCCAAGGCCTCGGTGAGGGTTTCATCAAGGGGGATTTCTGCTTCGCCCCGCGCGGCGCGAACTTTGTTTTCCTCCTGAACATGCAGCGCAAAATCACGCGCTAAGATTGGGAAAGCGGTCTGCCATTC
>NZ_JABBAM010000020.1 GCF_018607965.1 Planktotalea sp. | reverse complement strand
TTAACCACTGTACCGCCGTCTTGGACGATTTTCATGCTGGCCGCTTCACGTGCCTGCCACAACTCGCGCTGCAACTCGGCGCTTGCGCGACCGGCTTTCATCACGATGTCTTGGTGCTCAGGTGTCAGCTTGTCCCAAGAAATTTTGCTCATGCACAGGCACTCTGGAATGATCAAATGCTCTGTAAGTGAGTAATACTTGGCGACTTCAAAGTGGCTTGTAGACTCGTAGGACGGTGGGTTGTTTTCCGCACCATCAACAACGCCCGTTTGGATTGACTGGTAGACTTCGGCAAATGCCATTGGTGTCGCGTTACCGTCCATGGATGCAACCATGTCAACGAACAGATCATTGTTCATAACGCGAATTTTCAAGCCAGTTACATCAGCAGGCGTATTAATCGGGCGAACCGAATTGTAGAAAGAACGCGCACCAGCATCATACCAACCAAGTGGGACAACACCGCGTTTCATCATGCCTTCGCCAATTGCATCGCCGACTGCGCCATCCATCAATTTGTACATTTCTGGGATGCTGGCGAAGATAAAGGGCAAGGACACAACGTTTGCTTCAGGAACTGACGTGCCAAACGGACCAAGGCTAAATTCACCGAAATCAATAACACCAAGGCGAAGCTGCTCAATCGCGTCAGGCTGGCTGCCGAGCACGCCGTTGTGGAATGTTTTTGCTGTCAGTTCACCGTTCGTTGCTTCTGAAACGGCATCCGCAAAGGATTCCATAGCAATCGAAACTGGATAGTCTTCAACGTGGATGTTCCAGCCGCGAAGCTGTTGTGCGGAAACGCTTGAGGCTGCAAGCGCGATGCAGCTGCCGATGAGAGCACTGCGCAATGTGACGTTTAGGGTCATAATATCCTCCCAGATACATTTTTGGTTTTTGCGATCGAAAAAAGGAAGTGAATCAGTCGATCTAGTAAACAGGTATACTAGTATTAACAGCAAGTACCAAAGTCAATCAAGCCTGTTATTTCATTCCTAATCCCATGGTGCTGTTCAGTTACTTAGACAGTGCCACGGTGCGGGCGGTCCTTTGTTTTGTTGAAAATCATACCGTCCAATAATTCACCAAGTTCCGGTCGCACCGCAGGACCATTGGAAATCGAAACGACAATTTGGCTGCCATCCTCGCGCAGCACAAATGTTCCCGGCTCTGCAAAACGCTTATCTGCCTCCTCTGGGGACAGCGGTTCAGTGACGTACACACCAAGCGTTGCCATTTGTTCTTCGCTCAGATCATAGCCCAGGTCGAACCCCCAACCGAACTCGGCTTGGTCAGCCTTCGCTTTTTCATGGGAGTCTGCTGAAACCACAGCAATGTCGAAACCGGCATCTGCCCACTGTGTCCGCATGTCGTTTAGGATGTTGAGGTATTTCTTACACCGCGGGCAATGTTTGCCTCGGTAGACAACAAGAAGTGTCCAGTTTTCCTTTGGGCCACCGACGGTCATCGTGGCACCGTTGACCTTTGGAAACGTCATCGGCTTCAAGGTACTTCCAGGGATAGGTTTGGGCGTAGGCATTTCTGACTCCTGCATATTTGGAATTGGAACGAGGATTCCATAAATCTATATCTACGCTACTAGGATACCAGATCGCAATCTAGTATGAACTGTTTGCGTAACCGCCTTTTATGCGCGCTCGTTCCCTCGCGGCTCACCAAGACAGGACTGATCAAATGTTAACACTAAAAAGGCTCGACAGTAGCGATGCCACCCGAATCCTAGCGGGTGCTAAGGCGAAAGCAGAAGAAATCGGAATTGCCATGTGCATCGCCATAACCGACGAAAGCTGCAATTTATTGGCGTTTCTACGCATGGATGGCAGCAAAATCCCAAGCATCACGCTGGCAATCGACAAGAGTTATACAGCATCTGGAACGCGCAAGCCGACGCATGACCTTGCTGAACCAAGCATGCCTGGCAAACCAGTCTACGGGCTTACGTCCACGATTGGCGGTAGAATGGTCGTGATCGCTGGAGGTTTGCCAATTTTCACAGGTGATGACGTTATTGGCGCAATCGGCGTAAGTTCTGGAACCCCCGCGCAAGACTTGGCCGTCGCGGAGGCTGGGGTACAGGCTTTTGGAAAGTAGTGCGTTAGTTTTTGAGCGTCTTAAAGTAGTCAAAGATTTCAGGAACGTTGCCTTGGCTTTGCCCCGCATCGACTGCGGCCTGAAGGTTGTTGGATGTGCCCTCAGCAATCTCGGACCGCGTGCCCATGTCTTCGACCATCTTCAAGAAGTAGCCGAGATCTTTGTTGGCGTTAGCGATGGAAAAACCCAAATCGCTGACACCATCAACGGCGTATTTCTTGCAAAACGCCATGAACGGTGAATTTGACGGGCCCGTCGACATAATATCGTACAGTTGTTGGCGATCTACGCCAGCTTGATCGGCGACGGCGAAGGCTTGGCTCATGGCGCTGACGGTGGTCATTCCCATGAAGTTGTTGATCAGCTTTGTCGTATGCCCTGCCCCAAGTGCACCAAGGTAGAAAATATTTTCACCGAGCACATCCAAAACGGATTTCACTGTGTCGAACGTGTCTTTGTCGCCCGCAGCCATTATGTTCAGCAATCCATCTTTCGCGTGTGCTGGTGTCCGCCCCAAGGGCGCGTCAATCATGCCCGCACCTTTCGCGGCAAGATCAGCGCCAATTTTACGTGTTGAATCGGGAATAGAGGTTCCAAAATCGATCACGACTGCGCCGTCTTTGATCCCCGCAAGGATACCGTCATCACCGTAGATCAACCCTTCAACGACATCGGATGTCGTTACGCAGAGCATAATAATGTCGCACTGCTGGGCCATGTCCTTTGGCGAATTAGCCACGCGCGCGCCCCGCGCGACAGCGGCCGCTAGCACATCTTTGTTGCGCGCCATAATGACTGGCTCAAACCCGTTAGTTTGCAGGCATTCCACCATATTGCCGCCCATAAGGCCGAGGCCGATGAAACCGATAACGGGATTTTCCATGTCTTTACTCCTGAACGAATGCCTTGTTTCAACTCATGAGGTTAAGGCAAAAGAGACTAGTATACCAGAGCATTCGAAAGCTCTTGGTGAAATTCTGCGCGCATGACCTGCAAAGTCGTGTTTTAACTCAGCGCGCAGATGACGCCGCGTAGTTCTGCCAAACCGCGCAAACGCCCGATCAAGGTATAACCCGGTTGGGTCAACGTTGCCGCATCTGTCAGCAAAGCATGCCCGTGATCTGCGCGAAACAGCAGTTCGACAGTGCGATGGCTTTCCGCTTTTAGTAGCTCGTCGATCACGGCAACAAGATCGACATCGCCATCAAGATGTGCCGCTTCGCTAAAGGATCCGTCCTTGGATTTAGTCACGTTACGCAAGTGCACAAAGTGAATCCTATCAGCAAACGCGCGCGCTATAGCAGGCAGATCATTACCCGCGCCAGATCCTAGCGACCCAGTGCACAAGGTTAGACCATTGGCAGGCTCATCAACGGCCTCCATGATCAGTCGAATATCGTCTTGGGTTGACACGATACGAGGCAGTCCCAAAATATCACGCGGCGGATCATCGGGATGAATACACATCATAATCCCCAGCTCTGCTGCCGTTGGAATGACCTCTTTCAAAAACCGGACAAGGTTCGCGCGCAGATCATCGTGCGTAAGACCCTCATAGGTTTTCAATACACTGCGTAGCCCTTCAACGTCATAGCGATCATACGCACCCGGAAGTCCCGACATGATAGCATAAAGCAATTCGGTTCTGTCAGATTCAGACGAGGTTTCAAACCAAGCATCACCAGCGCAAACAGCGTCAGGGTGATAATCATCCCGCGCGCCCGTACGCTTGAGCATATGGATTTCAAAAGCCGCCATCTTGGACGCTGAGAAATGCAGACATGTGCCACCCCGCGCGACAGGGGCTGCAAGATCTGTGCGCGTCCAATCCAGGATTGGCATAAAGTTATAGCAAACCGTTTTGATGCCTTCTGCAGCAAGATTGGCCAGCGATTGGCGATAGTTTGCAAACAGCCTGTCTAGATCACCCGTACCCCGTTTGATATCTTCATGCACAGACAGGCTTTCGACGACGTCCCACGTAAAGCCTGCCGCTGTTATTTCATCCCGGCGGGCAGCGATAGCATCGCGCGCCCAAATCTCGCCGTAGGGCACTGCATGAAGCGCGCTGACAATCCCTTGCGCACCCGTCTGCGCGACTTGATCTAGCAAAATTGGGTCAAACTCGCCAAACCAGCGCCATGTTTCTCGCATTACTTTAGTCTCCGTTGCTGTCACGCCATTCAGCGAAACGTTTGGATGTATCGGGATCAGTGGGCAGGTAGGGATTAAGATATCCACGTCTGCCGTGCAGCGTAGCGACTGTCGCTGTGCTGGCCCCCGTCAAAAGGCGGAAGATGTCAGGTTTCAATTGTATCTGATCGACGGCTTCAGAGTTTGGCATCTTATGGTGTCCTTACCTTGTAGCAACGGGCACAAGCGCACCGCGCGCTTGAACGACCGCTCCAGATAATTCACATGCTGCAGCGATCGCGTCAGGCAACGAACGACCCTCAGTCAAGCCAGCTAGAATGACCGCATTAAAGCTATCTCCAGCCGCAGTCGTGTCGACAACTTTAGCAATAGGTGGAACTGAAACGGTTCCGTCGCCATCGGGACTAGAATGATAAATTGCATCAGCCCCGTTTTTCACAACAACCGTTTTCGCCCCAACATCCATATATCGTTCAGCGGTTGATTTGGGCGTGGCGTCCTCGAACCATGTGGCTTCATCTTCATATGAGGGGAGAATAATATCTGACACCTCGGCACCTGCCATGATGACACGAAGCATGGTGTTAGTATCGTCCCACAAACGGGGCCGCAGGTTGGGATCAAAGGCGATTAGCTTCCCCTCAGCACGGCCTGCGCGAAGGGCAGACAAAAGAGTGTCGCGTCCAATTGTATCTAGAATTGCTAATGTGATGCCTGAAAAATAGATGATGTCATGATCCGCAATCGCACGTTTCAACGCAGCAGGATCGGATGCAAGACAGCGGGCTGCAGATTGACCGCGCCAATAGGAAAAACTGCGCTCTCCGTTTTCAAGCGATATAAGGTAGAGACCAACTGTTCGGTCAGGCACTTTAATAACATATTCGGTGTTGATATCGGCATCTGAAATTGCATCGCGCAGTTTTTCCGAAATCGCATCAGTGCCAAGTGCTGTGAAGAAGGACACATTGATATCAGTGTTGAACCGCTTCAAATACCACGCCGTGTTGAATGTATCGCCCGCAAATTGAAGCCGGAATGTAGCGGCTTCATCTTGGGGGGACAGTTCAGCCATGCATTCCCCGATCGAGAGGATTTTCATGATACTTCCCTACAAAAAATCATCACGCCGTGGCGTGAAGCAATCGATCAGTGTCCCAGGCTCCAAGCACACACACCCATGGATAATGTCGCTTGGAATGACAAAGCTGTCACCGGGTCCGACTTCGCGTTCAACGTCGCCCAAAGTAAATCGAAAGCGCCCTTTTTCGACATATGTCGATTGCACATGGGGGTGATTGTGCAAAGCGCCAATAGCCCCTTCAGCAGCAAATCGAAATGCGACGACCATCATTTTGGGATGATCCGAAAGAACCTGCCTCGTTACATCTTCACCTGTTTTTACGACTGGAAAATCCGTCATGCTTTATCCTCTTTAGTACGATTAACTGAACAGCATTCCGCCGTTAAGATCGATATTTGTGCCGGTGATGAAAGCGCTGTCGTCGCACGCGAGAAACAGCACAAGATTTGCAGCATCCTCAACATTGCCTTGGCGCTTAAGGGGTGCGTTGGCTTCAAATCCACGGCGGCCAGCGTCCGGAGTGTGGATGTTATGAAAATCGGTATCAATCATACCCGGGCACAACGCGTTAACCCGAATATCAGGGCCAATTTCCTTAGCCAGTCCACGGGTCATTGTCATCACCGCACCTTTTGACGCAGCATACGCAACTGCGCCCGCACCACCGCCATCGCGCCCAGCTTGGCTGGCGAGGTTAACAATTGCACCAGTTTTCATATGGGCAAGACAGGCTTTGGTCATCATGAACGTGCTTGTTAGGTTCAGCGTCATGACCGCATTCCAATGCTCAAGCTCCATCTCTGCGATGGTCTTGCGTGCAATCAGCCCACCCGCGTTATTTACAAGAACGTCTATGCTGCCAAAGGCGTCCATTGTCTGTTCAATCAAGACATCAACATCAGCCTGATTGTTCAAATCACCTTGAACAGCAATCGCATTACCACCTGCGGCCTCAATCGTCGCGACCGTCGCATCGGCCCCTGCGGAGCTGGCAAAATAGTTGATCGCAACATTTGCGCCCTCTGAAGCGAGCTTGATTGCAGTTGCACTACCAATATCGCGCCCGCCCCCGGTGACGATGGCCGTTTTGCCCTTTAGCTTCACGATAGGTCTCCTACTTGATTTTCATTAGTTCAGTGCTCGATTCATATAAGACTAGAATACTAGTTAAAATATCGACATACTAGCTAAAAATGATGGGAAAGCGGACCGACAGCCTGTCTTTCGCCGCTGATCGCTCTTATAGAACATGCGTAACAAGGTCTTCGTGGCGAAACCTTATTCATGAGACGAGCCGCTAAAAAATTTCTGCACCATCTTATGAGGAGATGATCACATGGGAAATACAGTCCGAACGACTGAGCGGCGGACAAGTGTCGATGAGGTTTATGATTACCTTCATGAACAAATCACGACACTAGGTCTGCGCCCCGGTGATAAGATTTCAGAGGCAGATATGGCAACGCGGTTTGGCATTTCGCGCCAGCCCGTGCGGGATGCGTTTAGCAGACTAGCAAACCTCAATTTGTTGTTGATCCGCCCTCAGCGCGCGACAGAGGTCAAACGGTTCTCGATGCGCGAAATTGAAAAGTCGCGGTTTGTGCGTGCTTCAGTCGAAATGGAAGTTTTGCGCCGTGCAGCTGAACGTTGCGACGCAGATGGTAGCGCACGAATGGACGCCAATATAGAAGAACAAGGTAAAGCCATTCAGGCCCGCGATGTGGACGGGTTTGGTGCGCTGGATTATGATTTCCACAAGACACTTTGTGATATCGCTGGCGTAGATTTTGCTTTCGATGTGATCATGGCGGAGAAAGCAAAAGTAGACCGTTTGTGCCGCTTGGGCCTGTCAAAAGAACAACGCCTGCCAGATCTTATGGAAGACCACAAACGCATTGCAGATGCCATAAAAGCGCATGATGCAACCAAAGCCGTTGAAGTCGGGATGTTCCACCTTTCTCGGCTGGATGAAACAATCGAACGGATCACTGCGACGAACGCAAATTACTTTGAACCCATTGATAGTATATCATAATTATTGAATGAACGCGCGCCGGTATCATTTGCCTGACGCAGGACAATAGCGGTGCCTAAACTGCCGGATCACAAACGCCCAATTTACGAGCTCTCTCCACAAACAGCGAACGCTGATTTTCTTTGAAATATGTCCAAGCAATGAAACGACTTGTTTTTTGCCCCTGCGCCATTTCGACAACTTTAAAATCAGCAACTTTCGCTCTTTTCAAAATTCGGAACAGCGGTTGCAGGTTATCTTTTTTCGATACGAGCGAGGTAAACCACAAACATTGCTCGGCGAATTCTGTGCTCTGTTCAATCATGCGCGCGATAAACTTTATCTCGCCGCCCGGACACCAAAGTTCAGCGTTTTGGCCACCAAAATTTAGCTTCTTTGAAGGCCCCTTGCCAAGGTTCCCCCACTTTCTCTGCGTGCCCTTAAGCGCATGTTCTTTGGACGCATGGAAGGGTGGATTGCAGAGGCTGAAATGAAATACATCATCCGGTTTGACGACGCCTCTAAAGATATTCTCAGGCACTTTTTGTTGTCTGAGGGAAATTTTTAGAGAATTAAGTTCGCAAATCTGCTGCGCAGACTTTAGAGCAGCTGGATCTATATCGACCCCAGTAAAGTCCCAACCATATTCACTTTGGCCAATAAGAGGGTACACCAAGCTTGCGCCTGTGCCGATGTCGAGAGCTTTGATGTGTCGCCCGATCGGGATTTCTTGATTGTTGCTGCCAGCAAGCAAATCCGCCAAATAGTGGATATAGTCCACACGCCCAGGGATCGGCGGACATAGATAGTCGGCGGGAATGTCCCAAAAATCAATGTCATAGTGGGTTTTTAGGAGCGCCCGATTGAGCATCCGTACTGCCGATACGTCTTGAAAATCAATCGTCGTTTGACCCGCAGGATTACTTATCGTGAACGCCCCAAGTTCAGGTGAATGCGCCACCAAGCGCACAAAATCATAACCATCTCTGTGTTGATTGCGCGGATGCAGCTTCGTTTTCGTGACCATGAGGAAGCCTTCACTGAGATTTATGGACATGCCGAGCCAAAGGTTTGATAGATCCTACCCCCTCACACAGGCAGAGTAAATTTATTAGGGAGCCAAACGCGCAACATGCCATCGTTCGCCAGAGGTAACTGACCTATGCCGAGGGCATGCGTTTCCGCGCTGGCACTGCCATCTGGCAAGTTCGGCCCGGGAAGAAAATGGCAAGCAAAGTTAGCTCCAAGATAAGGAGAGTTCTCGCGTTTTTGAAAACTGGCGAAACAGCCAAAGCGAGTCTCTCTGCCTTGCTGCCAAGCAGTAACACCTCGTGGGTCATGGCGGAGCAGTCGTATTTCAGCGGGGGCTAGCCCCATTTTGTGAAGAAATTCATTGAATTCAAACATAGCACATATGTTGCACCAAGAACTATTGGCATGAAAGCGAGTTTGTTGTTGCTGTGCTGCGATGCCCCAGCAAAATCCATTGTCACGGGGCGCATGATAGCATCCGCGTCATCCAATGTAAGTCCGCTATAGAAGGATGGTGCGTAAATTATTGCCTCTGTATTGGTGTAACGCCAAAATAAGCTCTTCGTATAAGTGCAAGAAGACCCTGAAATAGGGAGGCGGTTGCAACGCTTAAGATTGAGAGCTTCGAGATTTACGATTCAGGGTTAACGCGCTGACGTCTAAAGTTTGTTCTGTACTTTTCGAATATATTGCCATTTGCATTTATTTGATCGAATTCCACGTGGTGGGTTTGCTGATTAAGATATCGAAATTAAGAAAATAAATCAACATCTTATGAGCACATTGATGGTGGGCGACCCTGGAATCGAACCAGGCGTGCGTCTCCGCGAGAGAGTTACAGTCTCCTGCCACACCTTGCGGCCTGTCGCCCACTGCTATGCGAATAAACGCATGGCGTGATCGGGTGATTACAAGCGCCTCATATGTGCGTCAACCCGAAAAACTCTTGCGATGCGGTGTCTTTGCGATAGAGCATCA
>NZ_JABBAM010000118.1 GCF_018607965.1 Planktotalea sp. | reverse complement strand
TCCCGATGTCGTCTTGGTTGATGGCCGGTTTCGCGCGGGTTGTGTTCTTGCGACGGCCTTCAATTGCACCCAGAAAACGCGCGTTTTGGTGGATGACTATATGCGCAGACCCAGCTATCACCGAGTTGAAAAATACGTAGGCACGCCGCGCCTTGTAGGCCGTATGGCTGAATTCGAAATAACCCCAACGCCGATCCCAGCACAGCATTTGCTAGAGATCATCACACTCATGCAGGACCCATATTAGGGCCGCTAAACGAACACGAACGAGGATGAATTACATGTTGAATATCAAAAACTTGCACGTCTCTCTTGAAGAAGAAGATAAGCAGATCCTCAAGGGTGTGGATCTAACGGTTGAAGCCGGCAAAGTGCACGCGATCATGGGGCCAAACGGGTCTGGAAAGTCCACATTGTCTTATGTGCTCTCTGGTAAAGGTGGCTACGTCGTCGCTGACGGCAGCGCCGATATGGAAGGCGTTGATTTGCTAGACATGGAGCCGGAAGAGCGCGCAGCAGCGGGTCTTTTCCTTGCGTTCCAATACCCAGTGGAAATCCCAGGCGTTGGCAACATGACGTTTCTACGCACAGCCGTGAACTCCCAGCGCAAAGCGCGCGGCGAAGACGAGATGAGCGCGACAGAATTTCTAAAGGTTGTTCGTGAGCGCGCGAAATCACTTAAGATTGATGCGGATATGCTGAAGCGGCCTGTGAACGTTGGTTTCTCTGGTGGCGAAAAGAAGCGCAACGAGATCCTTCAAATGGCGATGCTTGAGCCTAAGATGTGCATCTTGGACGAAACGGATTCGGGTCTGGATGTTGACGCTATGAAATTGGTAGCAGAGGGCGTTAATGCGCTGCGCTCAGAGGGCCGTGGGTTCTTGGTCATCACGCACTATCAGCGTCTGCTTGATCACATCAAGCCTGACTACGTTCACATCATGGCCAATGGTCGTATCGTGAAAACGGGTGGTCCTGAGTTGGCTCTTGAAGTTGAACAGAACGGCTACGCAGACATTCTGGCTGAGGTGGCTTAAATGGCAGTTGCACAGACTAATATGGACGAAACCACTGAGCGCCTGAAATCGCTTGCTATGCCTCAAGGCGGGTGGAGCACAGCAGGTCGCGAAGACGCTCTGTCGCGCTTGATCACCATGGGCCTGCCGCAGCGCCGCGATGAATATTGGAAGTACACGCGTCCCGATACGTTGGTTCAGGACACGGTCATTGAAGTATCCGTCCTAGAGACCGATGAAGAGGCGGTTTTCAAAACTGTCGACAGCCTTAAGATCGTTTTTGTGGACGGTGTGTTTGATGCCAATGCATCTGATGATCTTTCGCTTGAGGGTGTAACGATTGAACGCCTGTCTGAGGCGGGCAGCGACATACACTGGGCTCAGGGTTTATACGGTGCGCTTGAAACGGGGGGTCAAACGCCTGTGCAACGTCCACTTGCTGCGCTGAACACTGCTTTTGCAACAGACGGTGTGTTGATCCATGTGACGGGCAAACCAAGCAAGCCGATCAATATGATCTACACCCATGTAGCCAAGACGTCTGACGCGATACTGCACCACGTTGTTAAGGTGGATGCGGACGCACAAGTGACTGTGCTTGAAAACGGTCCTGCGGCTGCGCGCTTCAACAAATGCATCGAAGTCGACATTGCGGACGGTGCCAAGTTTCATCATGTGCGCACCCAAGGGCGTGACCACGAGCGCCGCGCTGTCACGCATATGTTTGCGCGCCTTGGCGAAGAGTCCACGTTCAAAAGCTTTACACTAACGGCCAATGGCGTGCTGACGCGCAATGAATGTGTGATCGAACTGACGGGTGACAACGCCCATGCAACCGTTGCTGGTGCGGCGCTAGGCGACGGCGATTTTCATCACGACGACACTGTTTTCATCACCCATGATGCGGTGAACTGTGAAAGCCGTCAGGTGTTCAAAAAGGTTCTGCGCAACGGCGCGACAGGTGTTTTCCAAGGTAAGATCCTTGTGAAAGCGGGTGCGCAAAAGACCGATGGTTATCAGATCTCCCAAGCCCTTTTGCTGGATGGGGACAGTCAGTTCTTGGCCAAGCCCGAGCTGGAAATTTACGCGGATGATGTTGCGTGTTCACACGGCTCTACCTCTGGTGCGATTGATGAGGATGCGTTGTTTTATCTGCGCTCGCGCGGTGTGCCGCAGGGCGAGGCAACGGATATGTTGACATTGTCGTTTCTAGCCGAAGCCGTCGAAGAGATCGAAGATGCGGGTCTCGCGGAAGAGATCAACGAACGCCTTGCCGCATGGCTGGCGCGTCGCCGCAGCTGATGCCTGTTTCGTCAGACATCGTCGCAACCTACAGAGGTCCACGCACAGCGATTGCGCGGATCCTGAGCACGGGCCAACGTGAGGATCGCGCTTTGATGATCCTTATGTCAGCGTGCTTGATCGCGTTTATCGCGCGTTGGCCTGCATTGGCACGTCAAGCGCATATTAGTGGTGAAGACTTGAATATGCTGTTGGGTGGCGCGCTGCTGGCGTGGTTGTTCATTGCACCGTTGGCGTTATACGCGATTGGTGCTTTCACGCGGATCGTGGCGAAAGTTCTACGGGGCAAGGGCAATTGGTACGGCGCACGCATGGCGCTGTTTTGGGCGTTGCTGGCATCATCACCACTTATGTTGCTTAATGGCTTGGTCGAGGGCTTGATTGGCCCTGGGCCTGGCTTGCAAGTGGTTGGATTCCTCTGGTTTGTTACCTTCATCTGGTTCTGGGTCTCAGGCTTGATCGAAGCAGAAAGGCCGAATTGATGTTGAACGCATTTCTTAATCTTGCTGTGCGTACGGTAACCGAACCGCGTTCGGTCGCTGCTGAGCTTTTGGCAATGCGTTTGGATCGCACCATGCTGATGATGGCACTTGGATTGGCAGTCGTTTTGAACACGATCGTTTACCAGCTGTCCTTATTGGCCGCGCCGCCCACAAGTAACTTGCCAATTCTGTTCACATCTGCGCTCATTTTCGCTTTGTTTATCGGCCTTGGCCTTGTGCTAAGCATCGTGTCCGTCACCTATGCGGGTCGTTTTCTGGGTGGCAAAGCCACGTTAGAGGGCATCATGACGTTGATTGCTTGGCTACAATTTTTGCGCTTTGGATTGCAGCTTGTCACCTTTGTGCTGATGCCAATTATTCCAGGACTCGTTGGATTGCTTGCGCTTTGTGCTACGCTATATGGTATGTGGTTGTTGTTGCAATTCATTGATGTTGCTCATGAATTTTACAACTTGTTTACAAGCTTTGGTGCGCTTGTTCTTGCGGGCCTTGGTATCATGCTGGGCCTTGCATTGGCGATCTCACTTTTGGGCGTACAAAATATGGGACTAACCCCTTATGTTTAATGTAGAGGCGATCCGCGCCGATTTCCCTATCCTGTCACGTGAAGTGAACGGCAAGCCGCTGATCTATCTTGATAGCGGTGCTTCTGCACAAAAACCACAGGTTGTTATCGATGCAATCACACGTGCGTACGCAGAAGAATACGCAAATGTTCACCGCGGGCTACATTTTCTAAGCAATCTTGCGACAGATAAATACGAAGCGGTGCGCGGCACAATTGCCAAGTTTTTGAACGTCGCTGATGCAGACCAGATCGTGTTTAATTCAGGCACGACAGAGGGCATCAATACCGTTGCTTACGGCTGGGCCATGCCTAACCTGCAAGCAGGGGACGAGGTCATTTTGTCGGTCATGGAGCATCACGCCAACATCGTGCCGTGGCATTTCTTGCGCGAACGTCAAGGAATCGTGATCAAATGGGTTGATGTGGACGCAAATGGTGATCTTGATCCACAGACGGTTATCGATGCGATCGGACCACGTACCAAGCTGGTGGCTGTGACGCATATGTCCAATGTTTTGGGCACGGTGGTTGATGTGAAAACCATCACAAAAGCAGCGCATGACCGCGGCATCGCGGTTCTGGTGGATGGATCACAGGCGTCAGTGCATATGCCCGTTAATGTCGACGACATTGGCTGTGATTTTTATGCGATTACAGGTCATAAACTCTATGGTCCCTCAGGATCCGGTGCGATCTTTATGAAGCGCGAGCGCATGGCAGAAATGCAGCCGTTTATTGGTGGCGGCGATATGATCCGCGAAGTCACGAAAGATGCGGTTATCTATAATGATGCGCCCATGAAGTTCGAAGCGGGCACGCCGGGCATCGTTCAAATGATCGGCCTTGGCGTTGCGCTTGAATACATGATGGATATCGGGATGGACGCGATTGCGGCCCACGAAGTCGATCTGCGCGATTACGCCAATGAAAAGCTGCGCGGTTTGAACTGGATCACTGTTCAGGGTAATTCAGCGACCAAGGGCGCGATCTTTAGTTTTACGATGGAAGGGGCTGCACACGCCCATGACATTTCGACGATCCTTGACAAAAAGGGGGTCGCGGTACGCGCTGGTCAACATTGCGCGGGGCCGTTGATGGAATTCCTTGATGAAACGGCCACATGCCGTGCGTCATTCGCCGTGTACAATACGCGCGCCGATGTGGATGCCCTCATCGACGCACTAGAATTGGCGCATGATTTGTTTGGTTGACGCCTATTGGTCGATAATAAAACCGTCTGCCATGATTGTCGTGTCAGATTATCCGTGGAAAATAGCGTTTTAAACAAAGGTTATTCTTAGTTTTCGATGAGAAAACATCCCATTGACCCTCAAAGGAAAGTGGGTTGAGTTGTACGTCTCTGAAGAAAAAATGTGATAAATTTGAAAGACTTGCTTTAGAATCTTAAGCAGCTGCAAACCCTGCCATTTTGAGGCGCGCGGGCGGAAAATTATTTCATTGCGGGACAGGGACGGCAAAGTTATACCGCCCCGACAAGGCACCCATAGCTCAGCTGGATAGAGCGCTGCCCTCCGAAGGCAGAGGTCGATGGTTCGAATCCATCTGGGTGCACCATTTCCCCTAAGTTAGATCGCGCGAAGTTCCATGTGGGGAACTCCGTTTGAGGTTTTCGCCTGCGCCACACCATCCTCGTTCAGGACAACATTCACTTGTTTGCGAGATGAACTGAAAGACGCGAATGTCAACGACATCTACGGCCTCATCAAAGATTACGGTGAGATACCAAAACCCGCCATTGGCAGCGTGCACAGCTTTCAGCGAACCTAGGAATAAATGCCCCAAGTATTGGCCAGCCACGCGTTGACCAACGTTCCAACCTATGGGTGCATTGGATTTGGCGACCGTGCTGAGCGTGTTCCAGTCGCGGTATCCTCATTGGCGCGCCACGGCTTCAAGGGCCATGCTTTGTGTGATTGGGGTTTGCTTTTCCGCCATAGCAGCGCGCAAACGTTTAGCTTGCGATTTCAGTGCATCGGGCGAGGGCACTGGCGTGCCATTGTGTGTCGTCGTCATTGGATAAGATCCCATTTGAATTATGGGTCACTGCGTTCTGGGGGTGTTCGCATTGCCACCATCTTGTGACCATAAGTCAAAAGGACGGGGTACGTATGAATGCTGCATTTACCAAAAGGTCACCTTTGCGAACGGCAGGAAGCAGCGCTCCTTAATGTCCATTTGGGTGGACGAGTGCGGCTTGTCTACCCCAGCGCGCGTCCAAATACTTGAAAAAACCGCTAAGGCGTTGTGACGACGCGCTGATAAAAAAGAACAGAAAGAGGAAAACATCGACGTTCTAAGATGGAGCATGTGAACATCTCCAACCCTATGAGTGTTACGAAGATCTGTGCGTAAATCGCCAAAGGCATCGGCGTCTTTTAGGAACGACGTGTTGAGGCCTGGAATACGTTTCTTTGCCGCGTGCTGCGCTGTTTTAAGCTGCACGTCTAGGTAGCGCAGCATGCTGTCTAGTTCGTGTTGAAAGTCGTCCATAACCTCAGGACATAGGGGCTGGGTTGGAACATTCCAAAGGACAGCGTTTGCATCTACTAATTCTGTGATGCGCTTCACCAACTCACGGGCAAGGGGCGCGCTGTCAATGTGATGAGGCAGCATTTCGCCGGGTATTGTTCCGACTGCTACACATACAATGTTAGGTCTGTCTTGGGCGCTAGGAATGTCTTGTAGAGCAATTCGAACTGTCTTAAAATCAATAAAATTCAAATGGTTACACTCCCAACTTAATAAATCAGCCCCAAGGTGTTGTGCAGTCTTGCTATTCAAGATCTCATTAGCCAATTCCGAAATGTTAAAATCGGGTTTGTCTGCACGCATGATCGCTGCAAATGTCGTGCAAGATTGAAATGTCATATTCGCCCTACCAGTTTTTCACTTTCCATCATTGTGGTTAACGAAGATGGCCGGATTAAGACGACTAGGAAGAAAATATACGCTCTTGATTGTATTTTTCAGGAAAAGCCTTTGAATATTAAGCTTTCCCTGCAAACTTTACGTGTAGTGACTTAGCCAGCGCGTTGCGCGGCATAAACAATTGCACGCAAATAATTGCCACTGTCATTCCAGCTTTTCAAAGCGTTGTAGTTCGAGGTTCCTTCACCGAAAGGTTGACCCGGTTTCCAACCGCTTTGACGCAACATATTTGCTGCGGTCGCAAGTGCATCGACTGCATTGTAGGGATCTGTTCGCCCATCTCCATTGCCGTCCACACGAAAGCGCAGCCAATTGCCTGCAAGGAATTGCATATGGCCAAGCTCACCAGAAGGACCACCGCCTTTTTGGGCAGGGACTATTCCAGCATCGATCATTTTCAGTGCCGCAATCGAATGCGGGTGAAACTTTGGATGACGGCGGCAATAGGATGATAACGTAACTGCACCATCTACGATTGGCGTTTTGCCCAAATAACCGCCCCAGCTGGTTTCAAGCCCCCAAATCGTCGCCAAAAGACCCGATGGTACGCCAAATCGTTTTTCGAGCGCTGCGAAGGTATTCTTGTTATTGGCGATCTTAGAACGGGTTCGCTTGATAAAGTTATCGGCAGAACTGCCAGACCGCTTTGCGAGAAACTTTGCAGGATCTCCTTGAAGTGTACCAGTTTGATTGCGCGGACTGGATTCAAAGCGCCACGTTATGCCCGACAAGCGTGCTTGGGACAATGCATTAAGACCACGCTGACCAACGCCTGCGGACTTCGCACTTTGTGCTAATGTATTTTTGTAATTACCAAATTGATTTTGATTTGTGATGCACTCCGCGGCGATGGCACTTTGGCCCACGATCAGCAATGCTGCCGTGATAAACAAACGCTTCATTTAACTTTCCCAAAACACGCAAATTTGGCTGCTATGTTACCGCTGAGTGATTTGGGAGCAATGCTAAAGTTTAACTTAAATATATTGGGCTGCGAGAATGCTTGCGACCATCACGATCAGTGCAAGGCGTCGCAAAAGCCCGATGGAGCGATGCTTCCAAGTGAACCGCGCTTTTTGGCGGGCGGCTTGTTTCGCTGTTATCTGTGCTAAGCGGCGCGCAAATTCCAACTGGCTTTGTTTCCAGCCTTCAAATGATGCCTTGTGACAAGCTTCAGGCAGCGTGCTGACGCTATATCCGCCGCTTTGGCGCAACATCAGAGATTTCAAAATTTTCTCGACGTTTTTTTGGTCAATCATATAGACGCCGCCACGGGGCGACATGTTGTTCATTTGGGGTGTATATGTCATTTTTCAAATTCTCTTTTTTGCTCGTATATCCAAGATTACAAACAAATTGGGACGAGGTTTGTTTCCAAAATGGAATTTGTGTGCCGAGTATCGGGGGATTGTGGCGCATCTGCCTCAATCAGCCCATACTGCTAAAACGACAAAAGGCGCTCCAAAGAGCCCCTTTTGAGATGTTTTTGATGTTTAGATTTTAGCAGGAATAGTACATACCATACTCAACTGGGTGCGGCGTGTGTTCGTACAATTCGACTTCTTCCATTTTCAACGCGATGTAACCATCGATTTGGTCTTGGGTGAACACGTCGCCCGCAAGCAGATAGTCGCCGTTTGCTTTCAGCTCGTCCAGTGCTTCGCGCAAGGACCCACAAACTGTTGGAATGTCCGCAAGCTCTTCCGCAGGAAGGTCATAAAGGTTCTTGTCCATCGCTTCGCCGGGATCGATCTTGTTCTTGATACCGTCTAGGCCAGCCATAAGTAGTGCGGAGAAGCACAGGTAGGGGTTGGCGGATGGATCAGGGAAACGTGCCTCGACGCGCTTAGCTTTTGGGCTTTCTGTCCATGGGATACGAACACAGCCTGAACGGTTGCGAGCAGAATAAGCGCGCAGAACAGGGGCTTCAAAGCCAGGGATCAAGCGTTTGTAGCTGTTTGTCGATGGGTTTGTGAATGCGTTCAACGATTTCGCGTGCTTCAAGATGCCACCGATGAAGTAAAGCGCTTCTTGGGACAGATCAGCATACTTGTCACCTGCAAAGAGCGGCTTGCCGTCTTTCCAGATGGACATGTTCACGTGCATACCTGTGCCGTTGTCGCCGTAGATCGGCTTTGGCATGAATGTTGCGGATTTGCCGTAGGCGTGCGCCACGTTGTGGATTACGTATTTGTATTTCTGAAGCTCATCGGCCTGTTTTGTCAGGCTGTCAAAGATCAAGCCAAGTTCGTGCTGGCAGGACGCGACCTCGTGGTGATGCTTGTCGACCTTCATGCCAAGACGCTTCATTGTTGAAAGCATTTCGCCGCGTAGATCTTGGGCTTCGTCAATCGGGTTGGTTGGGAAGTATCCACCCTTAAGGCCCGGGCGGTGGCCCATGTTGCCCATCTCGTACTCGGTATCCGTGTTCCACGATGCGTCTGTTGCATCAACTTCAAACGATACCTTGTTGATTTTGTTCTCAAAACGCACATCATCAAACAAGAAGAACTCTGCTTCTGGACCCATGTAGGCCACGTCGCCAATACCCGTTGCCTTCAAGTAAGCTTCGGCCTTTTGTGCTGTGCCGCGTGGGTCGCGCTCATAGGCTTCGCCTGTGTCTGGCTCGACAATGGAACAATGAATGCAAAGCGTTTTCTCTGCATAGAAGGGATCAAGATACGTTGTTGACGTATCAGGCATTAATTTCATGTCGGAGTTCTCGATGGATTTCCAACCTGCGATAGAGGAGCCATCAAACATGAAGCCCTCTTCGAGGAAATCTTCGTCAACCAAGTCGCAATCGACAGTGACGTGCTGCACTTTTCCGCGTGTGTCTGTGAAACGAATGTCCACATAGGCAACGTCTTCGTCACGGATTTGCTTTAGAACGGCTTCAATACTCATGCCTGATGTCCTCTTAGAGTTAATAATGTTGGGTGTGGTTTACAGCGCGTCCGGACCGGATTCACCGGTACGAATACGAATGGCTTGCTCAACGGGGCTAACGAAGATTTTTCCGTCGCCAATTTTATCCGTTTTAGCGGCGTTCACGATGGCCTCAATGGCGGCATCGACCTGATCGTCATCCAAAACAACGTCGATCTTCACTTTAGGAAGAAAATCAACGACATATTCTGCACCGCGATACAGTTCTGTGTGGCCTTTTTGACGACCAAAGCCTTTGACTTCGATCACACTAAGACCTTGGACGCCAACATCTTGAAGCGCTTCTTTCACTTCATCGAGTTTGAATGGCTTAATGATCGCTTCGATCTTTTTCATGGCGTGTCCTTCCAGTGAACTTCTGG
>NZ_JABBAM010000009.1 GCF_018607965.1 Planktotalea sp. | reverse complement strand
ACCCACCATCAAAACACCCGCATGATTGGGATGACGCGCATAGCCCCACATCACCCGCTGCAGGGCCTCAAACCCATCGCCGTCGCCCGCCATGCCGCAACCCGTGCCATGCACGAACGCTGCAACACCATCTACGTTGGGATATTGCGCCATGATGTCGGGCGTAAAGTGATCCGCGATCATCCGCGCCGCCGTGGCCGAACAATTCACTGACGTGACGATGGCGATATAATTGCGCGTCCCGACGCTGCCGTTTTCACGACGATATCCCATGAAAGTATCGCGCTGATCCTCGGGCACCCTCGCGACAAGACGCAAGTCGGTCGAAAATTCATAGTCAGCCTCAGTATTTCGAAACTCAGTATTGTGCGTGTGCACGTGATCGCCCTCCGCGATATCGCGCGATGCGTAGCCGATGATTTGCGCGTATTTGCGCACCGCCTCGCCCTTCACGATCGCCAGTGTCGCGATCTTGTGACCAGACGGAACCAACCCCGTTGTCGCGATGCCTTCAACCTCGGCATCGGCAGCAAGCGCGCGGGTTGCAGTTACAACATTGTCGGCGGGGTCAAGGCGTACAAAGTCCATAGATTACTTTCGCTTTCTTAATTGACGTGTATTTCACACGCTCTCAAACGGTAGGAAATTGCATAGGGGCTCGCAGGTGTAAAATGAAATACGATTTGGTATACCAAATTAGAATATCGCGCGTATAATGCTGAGAAGTCAAAGCAAATTTCCATGTGAATCCATACAGTGGCTACGATGGAATTGCTTGAAATGCGAAGTGAAATTTGAGCAGGGTATATTTATGATAAAACAACGACTTGATGGAAAGCGTGTCTTAGTCACCGCAGCAGGCCAAGGCATCGGACGCGCCAGCGCCCTTGCGATGGCAGCTGAAGGCGCACAAGTTTTCGCCACCGACGTCAACGCCGAAGCACTGGCGACTTTGACCGGTGTAGAAACGTTTGCCCTTGATGTCCGCAACGATGACAGCGTGGCCGAAGGTGTCTCACGTGCCAATCCTGACGTGCTGTTTAATTGCGCAGGCTTTGTACACCATGGCTCAGTTTTGGATGCGACGGATGATGAACTTGACTTCGCCCTCGACCTCAACGTCCGTTCAATGGTGCGCACAATCCGCGCCGCCTTGCCCGCCATGCTAGAGCGCGGCACAGGATCGATTATCAACATGTCGTCCGCTTGTTCTAGCGTGATTGGCGCACCGAACCGCTTTATTTATGGCACCACTAAAGCGGCTGTTATCGGTTTGACCAAATCGGTCGCCGTTGACTATGTATCCCAAGGCATTCGCTGTAATTGCATCTGCCCTGGCACCGTAGAATCCCCCAGCTGGCACGACCGTGTTGATCAATTGGGCAAGCAATTGGGCAGTAAAGAAGCCGCCCTCAAGCAGTTCGTCGAACGCCAGCCCATGGGCCGCGTCGCAACTGCCGAAGAAATCGCTGCCCTCGTGGTCTACCTTGCCAGTGACGAAAGTGCGTTCACGACTGGGCACCCACACATCATCGACGGAGGTTGGTCAGGCCAATGAACAAGAAAATAGGCATAGAAGATCTACGAAGTCGCAAGTGGTTCATGAACCCCGACAATCCCGAAATGACCGCGCTGTATCTGGAACGCTACTTAAACTACGGCCTGACCCGCGAAGAGCTGCAATCGGGCAAACCGATCATCGCGATAGCCCAAACTGGTAGCGACCTTAGCCCGTGTAACCGCCACCATTTGGAACTTACCAAACGTGTGCGCGATGGCATCATCGCCGCGGGCGGCACCTGTATCGAAGTGCCTGTGCATCCGATCCAAGAAACCGGCAAACGTCCCACCGCGATGCTGGACCGCAACCTTGCGTATCTATCACTGGTGGAAACCCTGTTCGGCTATCCGCTGGACGGCGTCGTGCTGAACATCGGCTGCGACAAGACCACCCCTGCCCTCCTGATGGCCGCGGCGACCGTGAACATTCCTGCGATTGCCCTTAGTGTCGGCCCAATGCTGAACGGCTGGTTCAATGGCGAACGCACTGGCTCTGGCACAGTCGTTTGGAAGGCCCGCGAAATGCTGGCCGCTGGTGAAATCGACGCTGACGGCTTCATGGACTTGGTCGCGTCTTCAGCGCCCTCAGTCGGCTACTGCAATACCATGGGCACCGCCACGACGATGAATTCTTTGGCCGAAGCCCTGGGCATGCAGCTTCCCGGTTCTGCCGCGATTCCAGCGCCTTACCGCGAGCGCGGCCAGATCAGTTATGAGACCGGCAAACGCATCGTCGAAATGGTCTGGGAGGACATCCGTCCCTCAGACATCATGACCCGCGAAGCGTTTGAAAACGCCATCGTGATTAACTCGGCCATCGGCGGGTCAACCAACGCACCGATCCATTTGAACGGCGTTGCGCGTCACCTTGGCGTGCAGCTGGATAATGACGATTGGCAGAAGATTGGTCATGACGTGCCGCTTCTCGTCAACCTTCAGCCTGCGGGCGAATACCTTGGTGAAGACTACCAACATGCGGGCGGCGTGCCGGCTGTGGTTGGAGAATTGATGGCGGCTGATATGCTCCCCCATCCTAATGCTATCACCGCCAACGGGCAAACCATGGGCGACAATTGCAAAGCAAAGCGCAGCGCCGATACTCTTGTGATCAAACCTGTTAGCGATCCGCTAAAGGCGCAGGCCGGTTTCATCAATATGAAGGGAAATCTGTTCGACAGCGCCTTGATGAAAACCTCTGTGATCAGCCCTGCGTTTCGCGCGACCTATCTGTCCAATACAGATGACCCTAACGCGTTTGAAGGCCGCGCAATCGTTTTTGAAGGTCCCGAAGATTTCCACCACCGCATCGACGACCCTGCCGAAAATATCGACGCGCAATGCATATTGTTCATGCGTGGCGCAGGACCCAAGGGTTACCCCGGCGGTGCTGAAGTCGTAAACATGCGCCCGCCTGCTTATCTGATCAAACAAGGCGTCGAAGCCTTGCCTTGTATCGGTGACGGACGGCAATCTGGCACCTCTGGTTCACCTTCAATCCTGAACGCCTCGCCCGAGGCTGCCGATGGTGGCGGACTGGCGTTATTGCAAACGGGTGACCGCGTGCGTATTGACTTGAACAAATGCACTGTCGACATGCTTGTCCCATTGGAAGATTTGGCTGATCGCGCCCGCAAACTGGTGGCGTCCGGCGGTTACAGCATCCCCGAAAGCCAGACCCCATGGCAGGCGCTGTTCCGCGAAAAGGTCGGCCGTTTTGATGAGGGCATGACGCTGGACGGTTCCACGCAATATCAAGACCTCGCACGCAGGTATATGCCGCGCGACAATCACTAAAAGGAAAAGACGATGAAACTTGTACGTTATGGAGACATGGGCGCAGAAAAAGCAGGTCTTATGGACGGCGACACCCTGCGCGATCTGACGGCCCATGTGGCTGATATCACAGGCGATATGCTGGACGACGCGACACTTGATAAACTGCGTGCTATCGACCCCAGCACCTTGCCTGCTGTCAGCGGCAGCCCCCGCATCGGTACCTGTGTTGGCAACATCGGCAAGTTCCTGTGCATCGGTCTGAACTACTCTGACCACGCCGCCGAAACCGGTGCAGCAATCCCCGAGCATCCTATCTTGTTCTTCAAAGCCAACTCTGCCATCGTTGGCCCCAATGACGACGTGGTCATGCCGCGCGGATCGACCCATACCGACTGGGAAGTTGAACTGGGTGTCGTTATCGGCAAGACAGCCAAATACGTTAGTAAAGAAAACGCGTTGGACTATGTCGCAGGCTACTGCGTGATCAACGACGTTAGCGAGCGGCACTTTCAAACGCAACTGACAGGACAATGGACCAAGGGTAAATCCTGCGACACATTTGGTCCGACAGGCCCATGGCTGGTGACCCGTGACGAAGTCGGCGATCCGCAAAATCTTGCCATGTCACTCGACGTGAACGGCACGCGGATGCAAACCGGAAACACATCGACGATGATCTTCACTGTAGCCGAAATCGTCGAACACCTCAGCGGCTTGATGACGCTGCATCCGGGCGATGTGATCACAACAGGCACGCCTCCGGGTGTAGCGATGGGTATGAAGCCTGAACCGATTTACCTGAAGGTAGGCGATGTGATGGATTTGACAATCCAAGGCCTTGGCAACCAGCGACAGGAGGTCGGTCAAGATGCCTGATCTTTTGCTCATCGGGGGTGCCACCGATAAAATGATGGCGCAGATGGCGGAAGAATTCGCCATCCACAAGCTGGCGGATGGCGGCTACCCCGCTGACAAAATTACCCATGTTTGCACCAACGGTCACGACGGGATTAAACCCGATGTCATGGCGTCCTTGCCCAACCTCAAGCATATCTCGTGCTACGGCGTGGGTTACGACGCCATCGACACAACCGAAGCCGTGAAACGCGGCATCGTCGTCACGCATACACCGAATGTTTTGAACGCCGAAGTTGCCACCACGGCCGTTTTGCTGATGCTCGCTTGCTACCGCGAAGCTTTGCGAGACGATGCTTATGTACGTTCCGGCGCGTGGGAAACAAAGGGTAACGCGCCGCTCACCCGCTCAGCGGATAATCAAACCATCGGCATCTTGGGACTGGGCCGCATTGGCCAAGCAATCGCCGATAAACTTGCGCCGTGGAACCCGACAATCGTGTACCACAGCCGTAGCAAAAAAGACGTCGCCTACAAATACTACGACGACCTCAAAACAATGGCCACAGACTGTGACGTTCTAGTCTGCATCACCCCCGGCGGGCCTTCGACGAATAAAATCGTAAACGCCGATGTGTTGGCAGCCCTTGGTCCACACGGCACGCTGATCAACGTCGCACGCGGGTCTGTCGTGGACGAAGGGGCGATGATCGCTGCCTTGCAATCTGGCGCGCTCGGCTGGGCAGGCTTGGACGTATTCGAAGCCGAACCGCATGTGCCTCACGCACTGCGTGATCTTCCCAACACGGTTGTGCTGCCGCACGTCGGTAGCGGCACGATTGAAACCCGCGCCGCGATGGGCGCACTGACGGTTGATAATTTGTTGCAACATCTCAGCAAAGGCACGGTGATTAGCCCAGTGCCAGAATGCGACGGGATGTAGCAAAGTGGCGCGGATCGCGGCTGTCACAGCACGCCTGTTTGCCGTGCCACTCGACGAAGTGCTGGTGGACGCCAAACACGGCGACCACACGCATTTCCATCTGATCACAGCGACCGTCACGCTGAGCGACGGGCGCAGTGGCACAGGTTATTCTTACAACGGTGGACGCGGCGGCCATGCGACGGCAGCCATGATCACCCATGACCTTGCACCGATGCTTGTTGGGCATGACGGCGGCGGCGTCGAGGTGCTTTATGACGCAATGCAATGGCACGTCCACTATGTCGGGCGTGGCGGTATCGCCAGCTTTGCAATTTCGGCCATCGACATCGCCCTTTGGGATTTGCGCTGTCAGGCGTTGGATCAACCCTTGTGGCGCGTCGCAGGAGGCGCCGCCAAAACCTGCAAGGTCTACGGCGGCGGCATTGACCTGGCCTATCCCCTGCCTAAACTTTTGACCCATGTGCAAAGCTATCTTGACGCAGGCCTTGGCGGCGTCAAAATTAAGATCGGACAACCTGATATGGCCGATGACATCAACCGCATTCGCGCCGTGCGTGCGCAGATCGGACCCGACGCGGCATTTATGATTGACGCAAATTATTCACTCACCCGCGCACAGGCAATTGAACTGGCCTTGGCGGTTAAAGATCAAAACATCCTTTGGTTCGAAGAACCCATCATCCCTGACGATTACGCTGGCTATGCAGAGGTCACAAACGCCTCTGGCATGGCTGTCGCACAAGGTGAAAACCTGCACACAATCCATGAATTTGAAATGGCCCTCGCCCAAGCCAATCTAAGTTATATCCAACCCGATGCGTCAAACTGCGGTGGCATCACTGGCTGGCTGCAAATCGCTGAAATGACACGCGGCACAAACGTTCCCGTCTGTTCGCACGGGATGCAAGAATTGCACGTTTCTCTAGTGTCATCGCAAGAGCATGGTGGTTGGCTAGAGGTGCACAGCTTCCCCATCGACCGTTACACCACACGCCCGCTCGTGATCGAAAGCCAACGCGCTGTAGCTCCTGATGTGGCGGGCATTGGTGTCACGTTCGATTGGCCAAAACTAACCCCGTTCGAGGTCACCTGATGCTTGCTTTTGCCGCTGCTGTGTTCTTCTTGATCGTCTCTCCCGGCCCGGGTGTTTTATCAACAGCGGGCGTTGGTGCAGCCTATGGCTACCGCAACGGATTGGCCTACGTCGCTGGGCTATTTGCGGGTAGTAATTTGGTGGCTCTGCTCGTTATCTCAGGCGTCGCAGCAACTGCACTTGCCCTGCCGTGGCTACGCGCAACGCTGCTGATCGCCTCACTTGGATATCTACTGTGGCTTGCGTGGCGCATCGCCAGCGCGGGCGCGCAAATCGGCTTTATCGAGGCCCGCACGCCGCTAGGTTTTTGGAACGGATTGGCCCTGCAACCGATCAACCCCAAAGCTTATGTCGTCAACACAACTTTATTCACTGGCTTTAGTTTTATGCCCGACGCCCTATCGCTAGAAACGGCGATCAAACTTCTGATCATGAACATGATCTGGATACCCTTGCATCTTGGCTGGCTTGGCGCAGGGATCAGCCTACGCCGACTTGACCTTGGCCCGCAGACACAACGCCACATGAATATCGCAATGGCGTTTTCGATGTTGGTCGCGGTCGCTCTAGCGCTTTGGTCGCAGACCTAAAGCGAGGCGGTGATTCCGCCGTCCACATAAAGCGTATGACCGTTCACAAAACTGGACGCCGCCGAAGACAAGAACACCGCAGCGCCCACTAATTCCTCGACCTTACCCCAGCGGCCTGATGGCGTGCGCTTGGCCAGCCACTCGGAAAATTCGGGATCCGCAACCAAAGCCGAATTCAACGGCGTGTCGAAATAACCAGGTGCGATTGCGTTGCACTGCAACCCATGTTTCGCCCAGTCCGTCGCCATGCCTTTAGTTAGATTGCCAACCGCCCCTTTTGTTGCCGTATAGGGCGCAATACCAGGTCGCGCGAGGGCAGTTTGCACACTCGCAATGTTAATAATCTTGCCTTTGCCGCGTTTGATCATATGCCGCGCCACCGCTTGACCAACGTGAAACACGCTAGCGACATTGGTTTGCAACAAACGTTCAAACGCATCCGCGGGAAATTCTTCTAACTCACCGCGATGCTGCATGCCTGCGTTATTGATCAGGATATCAATCGGGCCCGTCTCTGACTCAAACGCATCCACTGCCGCGCGCACCGCGTTATGGTCGGTCACGTCAAAGGCCAGGACTTGCACAGTGCCACCAAGCTCTTTTGCCGCTTGCGCTAGTTTACTTGTATCACGCCCGTTCAAAACAACTTTGGCCCCGGCTGCCGCCATGCCCTTTGCTAAGGCAAAACCGATGCCCTGACTAGATCCGGTGATCAAAACGCGCTGACCCGTCAGGTCAAACAGAGAGAGGCTCATGATATTTTCCTTTGGTGCTTTTACAGAAGTATCGTTAGGTTCGGTCAAGTTGTACATAACTAAGTGAGATCAATCATGCGCGCAGTCGTCATTCACGCAGCACAAGATTTGCGGATCCAAGAACAATCCCCCCTGCCCGCGCCAGCCGCTGGTGAAATCCGCATCACCATGGCTGTTGGTGGCATTTGCGGATCCGACCTGCATTACTACAATCACGGCGGCTTTGGTGCAGTACGGCTACGCCAACCCATGGTGCTGGGCCACGAAGTGTCCGGCCATATCGCTGCTCTCGGTGACGCGGTCACCGGGTTCGTCCCCGATCAATTGGTAGCGATTTCACCATCACGGCCTTGCGCCCAATGCGACTACTGCCTGCGCGGCCAACCCAACCACTGCGAAAACATGCGCTTTTACGGCAGCGCCATGCCCTACCCCCACATTCAAGGCGCGTTCAGCCAAGAGCTAATAGTCGATGCAAGCCAATGCGTCCCCGCAGATGGTCTAAGCCCCGAAACCGCTGCCATGGCAGAGCCCTTGGCCGTTTGTTTGCACGCGATGCGCCAGGCAGGCGACTTGGTTGGCAAGACGGTTCTAGTCACAGGCTGTGGACCTATCGGTGCTCTCACGATACGCGCCGCGCGCCGCGCTGGTGCTGCGAAAATCATTGCGACCGATCTGTCAGACTACACACTCGCCATGGCCAAAAAATGCGGCGCAGATGTTGTGTTGAACTTGGCGAGTAACACCGACGCGCTTGCGCCCTTCACCGCGGGCAAAGGCCAGATCGACGTGCAGTTCGAATGCTCTGGCGCACCAGCGGCGCTTGCGTCAGGCGTCGCAGCGTTGCGCCCAATGGGGACACTCGTCCAACTTGGTATGGGCGGCGACATGACCATCCCGATGCAAACGATCACAGCCAAAGAGTTAACCCTGCGTGGGTCGTTCCGGTTTCACAGCGAATTCGCAACAGCCGTGACAATGATGCAAAAAGGACTGATCGACGTCACCCCTTTGATCACGCATAAATTCGGCTTGGACGAAGCAATAGATGCCTTCGAAATGGCCAAAGATCGCAGCCAAGCGATGAAAGTTCAGATCGCCTTTACCTGAGGCAAGTGCATGCATTATTCATCCGAATGTAAAGGTCAGGATCGTGATGGATTACAATAAATGACCGCCCTTTTGGAAGGATAGAGCCATGGCAACCACGGCAACCAATTCCGTCAAACTTGGGCTAATCGGTGACAATATAACACACTCAAAATCCCCGCGGCTGCACCGCACAGCGGGGAAGCTAACAGGCCTTAATGTGACCTATGACCGGCTGATCCCGAAGGACATTGGGTTATCCTTCGACCAAGTCTTCGAGCAGGCGCGCGCCTCGGGATTTCGCGGCATCAACGTTACATACCCCTACAAAGAAATAGTGGCTTTGAAAGTGACAGTTTCTGATCCGCTCGTACGTGGTATCGGAGCTGTCAACACCGTCGTGTTTGATGCTGATGGACCAAAAGGGTTCAACACCGACTACACTGGCTTCATGAATGCATACAGGTCGGCGCGCGGCTCAGCGCCGCCGGGCGTAGTTTGCCTGATCGGTACTGGCGGCGTTGGCAAAGCTGTTGCCTTTGGTCTGGTTGCATTGGGCGCGCAGGCAATCCATTGCGTTGATCTTGATCTCGCCAAAGCGGCCAGCCTTTCAAATGCGCTGGTGGCACTTGGATCGCAAACGCGGATCGAGGTGTTTGGGAATGCGGTTGATGCTGTGGACGGTGCGGACGGGATCATCAATTGTACTCCTCTGGGAATGGTTGGTATCGCCGGATCGCCATTGACTGCTGATGCAATGCTTGGGGCCACGTGGGGTTTTGATGCGGTCTACACGCCCGTTGATACACAATTTTTGCAGGATGCAGAGCGCGTGGGTCTTGTTGTTATTTCTGGCTATGAGTTATTTTTTGGTCAGGGCGTTGATGCTTGGAGGATCTTCACCGGGGTCGAAATCGACCACGCAGCGCTCAGGGTCGCCATTCAAGGTGACGAGATATGAAGACCTCCATAACTGACGGTGATTTCGACGGGATAAAAATTTTTGAATAAGACATCATCGCCCACGGCAGGAACCCGCG
>NZ_JABBAM010000120.1 GCF_018607965.1 Planktotalea sp. | reverse complement strand
CGGCCCTTCAAAAGCGCCTCGACACCCGGCATCCGCCCACGGAACGCCATATAAAGGTCTGTCGCATCTTTCGACCCACCAGAACTAAGCACGGTATCCGCAAGGCGCTTGGCCGTCGCGCTATCAAACGGGCTACCCGCCTCTTCGAACGCTTCAAACGCGTCGGCATCCATCACCTCGGACCACATGTAGCTGTAATAGCCACTGGAATATCCGTCGCCCGCAAACACATGCGCGAACTGGGGTGTCGCGTGGCGCATCCCGATAGCGTGGGGCATTCCGATTTGTTCTAGAACTTCGGCCTGCTTTTGCATGGGATCAGAGGTTGCATCACCCTCGTGGAACGCCAGATCAACCAGCGCAGAGGCGACGTATTCCACCGTGGAAAAGCCCATATCATAAGTCGCAGCACCCAAAACCTTATCAAGCAAGTCCTGCGGCATCGGTTCGCCCGTTTCCGCGTGGGTCGCAAATTCGGCCAGAACCTCGGGGACTTCGAGCCAGTGTTCATAGAGCTGGCTCGGCAATTCCACAAAGTCACGCGCAACCGATGTGCCAGATACGCTTTCGTAGTCTACGTCTGAAAGCATTTGGTGCAGTGCATGTCCAAACTCATGAAACAACGTGCGTGCGTCATCATAGCTGAGCAGCGCAGGTTTGCCTGCGGATGGTTTTGCAAAATTGCAGACGTTGATCACGATCGGCGCTTGGACCTTTGGTTTCTTCGCCTGTCCACGCATCGCAGAACACCACGCACCAGAGCGTTTTGAACCACGCGCAAAATAATCCCCGATGAAAACCGCAACATGTTCGCCGTCGCGCAAGACTTCCCAAGCGCGACAATCGGCGTGGTAAAGAGGGATATCAAGTTGCTTGAACTCTAGGTTAAACAGACGCGTAGCGCAGGAAAAACTGGCTTCGATCATACGGTCTAGCTGTAGGTATGGCTTGAGGACCGCTTCGTCCAAATCATGCTCTGCCTTACGGCGTTGCTCAGAATAATAGCGCCAATCCCATGGCTCTAGCGGTCCATCAATGCCATCGGCGTATAACATTGTTTCCAAGATCGCAGCATCTTTGCCTGCTTGGGCCTTTGCAGGTTCCCAAACTTGCATCAACAAATCACGCACCACATCAGGGGTGCCGGCCATTTCGGTTTCCAGCTTGTAATGTGCGAAATCTGGATAGCCGAGCAAACGAGCACGCGTTTCGCGCAGCTTCAGCGTTTCACCGGCAATCCCACGATTGTCGGTTTCACCACCATTTGCACCACGCGCAGCCCAAGCCGCATAGGCTTTCTGTCGCAAATCACGATACGGGCTGAACTGTAGGAAAGGCACGATGATCGAACGTGACAATGTGACCACAGGGCCACCTGCATCCTTTTCATCGCCAGCCGCACGTGCCGCGTCTTGGACAAAATCAGGGAGTTCCGCGAGCGCCGCGTCTGGCAGCGGCATCGACCAATCGGACTCATCTTTGAGCAAATTCTGCACAAACTGCGTCCCCAATGTAGCGAGCCGCGACTTGGCGTCTTTCATCTGTTGTTCTTCGTCGCCCTTTAATGCCGCACCAGAGCGCACGAAACCACGGTGGGTCAGCATCAAAACGCGGGCCTGTTCGTCTGACAGATCAAGCGTGTCACGTGCATTCCAAAGCTGTTCTATCCGCGCGAACAGGTCTTCGTTTGCGGAAATCGCCGAACTATGCGCAGACAAAAGCGGTGAAAAATCGCGCTGCAATTCTTGGCGTTTTGGCGTGCTATCCGCCCCCGCGAGGGAATAGAAAACCGACAACACTTTGTCCAAATCCTCGCCTGCCCCTTCCATCGCTTCAATGGTGTTTTCAAATGTGGGCGCATCGCTGCTGGCGGCAATCGCGTCGATCTCTGCCATGTGGGCTGTCAAAGCCTCATCCAAGGCGGGCGCAAAATGATCGTCCTCGATGTCTGCAAAGGGTGCAATTTTAAACGGGGTCGTCCACGTTTGAAGCAATGGGTTGGTCATGAGGTGTCTCCTTTGCATCAGACTTAGGGTGCAGGCGCGCCAGTTGCTAGCCCCGCTTGTTGCGCAAATGTGCCTCAAGCCTGCGTAGCACCAGCGAAAGGCCAACAGTCATGAACAAATAAACCAACGCGACCACGTTGTAGGTTTCGAAATAGCGAAAATTGCCAGCTGCAGTGACCTTGCCGAGCTGCGTGACGTCCAAAACCCCGAGCACGGACACCAGCGAGCTATCCTTGATCATCGCAATGAAGTCATTGCCAAGCGGCGGCAGGATCATGCGGATCGCTTGCGGGAAAACAATAAAGCGAAAGCGCTGCCAACGACTAAGGCCCAGCGCATTCGCAGCCTCGATCTGACCTGGATCAACCGCTTGCAAGCCTGCGCGAAACACTTCGGCAATAAACGCAGAATAGCCGATCATCAATGCGATAATAGCCCGCCATAGAAGCGAGAAATCACGCATCCGAATGGGGTCAAGTCCAAGGGCATCCCCAAGGTAGTTGCGCAGCGCCACCATCGCAGGGGCCAACACAAAAGCCACATAAAGCAGCAAAACCATCATCGGAATGCCGCGTACAATTTCAACGTAAAAACGCGTGATTTGCCGCACGACGAGGAACTTCGACATCGAGCCAAGCGCCAATAACAACCCCAAGACGGAGGCCATCGCAAAACCCACAAGCGTCACGAAGATCGTAACGCGCGCACCCTTGGTGAGCGTACCCAGAATTTGCGCATGCAGGTCATCCGTTAAAATTCGATACAGAAAGAACAGCCCAATCGACGCAGCAATCAAAAGCCACCACGGAAAATCGTCGTCCTGTTGAGGGGAGGGCATCATGTTGAGGGATATGTCCGTAAAAAAGGCGCTCTCTTAAAGAGCGCCTTTGAGCGTCTTGGCTTAGCCACCGATTTTATAATCGAGGAACCATTTCTTGTTCAGCGCAGCAATCGTGCCATCGGCAGTCATGTCTGCGATCGCCGCGTTCATCGCTTCAACCAGATCGCTCCCTTTGGGGAAGATAAACCCGAAATCTTCTGTACCCAGCTTTTCTCCAATGATCTTTAGACCGCCATCAGACGCCTCGACGTAGCCGTTGCCAGCCGTGCCATCTGTCAAAACCAGATCAACATCGCCCGTGCGCAGAGCCTGCACTGTCGCGCCAAACGTTTCCATCAACTGGATACGCGGGTTGGCTTCGTCGCCATCAAGCACATCGTAAACACCAACATAGAACGGCGTCGTGCCCGGTTGTGCGGCCATCATCAGATCCGCATCAGCAGCAAAGCTTTTGGCATCCGTGAAACGATCCTCATCACCACGTACTAACATGACCATTTCAGAGGTCATGTACTTGTCAGAAAAATCCACTTTTTCTTTGCGATCATCGCGGATGGTAATTCCCGTCATGCCCATATCAAACTGACCACCAGACACCGCAGGGATCATCGCATCCCAAGAGATGTTTTCATAAGCAACCGTGATGTTGATCCGCTTGGCGATTTCAGCGACCGCATCGTATTCCCAGCCGATCGCGTTGCCTGTGCTTGGCTCAATGAACTGCAATGGGGGGTATGCGTTTTCCGTTACGACGACGACGTCGCGCCCATTTAGATTGGGCAAATGTCCACCCGCTGTTGCGACTGTGGCAAGGGCTGCAAAACCGAATGCTGCCAATGTTGTTGCAAATTTCATGTGTGATCTCCTTGATTGGGCTAAGCACACTATGGCGCTCACTTCAGATTCTTCAACCACCGCAAATGGAACAATCTGCGCGCGGTTTCAGCCGCATCTTGCGCGTTTCCCCATAAAGACCATCGTAGATCAGCATTTCACCACGCAGCACGGTGCCAGCGCTAGTTATCAACTTGATCGCTTCTTGCGCCATCATCGCACCAATCACACCAGGAAGTGGCCCAACAACGCCTGCCTCTGCACACGAGGGCGCAAGCTCTGCCGACGGCGCGCTTGGGAAAATGCATTGATAACAAGGCGCATCGTTTGTGGGATCAAAGACACTCAATTGCCCTTCCCATTGGCTCAACGCGCCTGAAATAAGCGGTTTGCCTTGCGCGACAGCAATTCGATTAATCAGGTAGCGCGTTTCGAAATTATCGGTGCCATCAAGAATCACATCGTAATCTGCAAACAAGTCGCTGGCGATCTCATCTGTTAAGCAACGATGATAAGGACGTACGTCCACATAGGGGTTCTGTGCCAGCATTGTCCTTTGCGCCGAGAAGACTTTGGGCGTCCCGATATCTTCATCGCGATGAATGACTTGGCGCTGTAGGTTTGCGTTCTCGACCATATCATCGTCGATCACCCCTATCGTTCCCACACCCGCCGCCGCCAAATATTGCAAAGCAGGCGCACCAAGGCCCCCTGCCCCAACAATGAGGATCTTCGCATTTTCGAGCTTTTTCTGCCCCGTGCCACCGATCTCACGCAGGACGATATGGCGGGCATAACGCTCTAGCTCAGTTGCACTAAACGTACCCTTTGGTTCAGGGCGAACGTCCTTGATTTGTATCCGTTTGCGCAACGTATTTAGGCCAAAGCGATACAGCAAGAAAAGACCCGCGAACCCCACGATCAAAAGATAAGGTGCGGGCGTTCCACCAAACGCTGTTCGCAGTCCGTGCCCCTCAGGAAACAGAAATAACACGCCAATCACTGCGGCAAACAACACTCCAATCATAGTCCAACATTGGGCTTTGGGCGCGCCCATGAACGCACCAAGTCCATAAATTCCACCAGCAAGGATCAAGACCAAAAGCATCAATCGCGCCCTGTTGAACCAAAGCCGCCATCACTTCGCAGTGTTTCAGATAGATCTTCGACAAGTTCAAAATCAGCACGCACTACAGGCGCTACAACCATCTGTGCGATCCGCGCGCCGTGCGAAATTGTGAAAGGCTCGGTTCCCGCGTTCATAACAATCACGCCCAAGGGCCCACGATAGTCGCTATCAATCGTTCCCGGCGCATTCGGCAAGGTAATCCCATGTTTCAAAGCCAATCCAGAGCGGGGCCGCACTTGCACCTCAAACCCTTCAGGGATCGCCATGCGCAGACCTGTCGGCACCAAAGCACGCGCTCCGGCCTCCAAAACAAGCTCGCCGCGATCCGCAAAATTGGCCCGCAAATCCGCGCCTGCAGCACCCACACTTGCGTAGAACGGCAAGCCCAATGTACGATCCGCACCCTCGTCCCAAACGAATTCAATGCGCATGCGCAAGCCTCTTCATCTTTCTAAATAAACTTAATGACAGCACTCTCAACGCACCAAAGCATCAGCAATTTTTAACGCCAACTTCTCAGCCACAGCATCTTTGCCCATACGCGGCCAGTCCTCAGAACCACCTTCGCAAATCAAGACGACATCGTTTTCAGAACCACCCATGATCCCTGTTTCAGGGGACACATCATTTGCAACAATCCAATCACATCCTTTGCGCTTTCGCTTGGCGGTCGCATTGACGATCACATCATCTGTTTCAGCTGCAAAACCGACAACCAAAGACGGACGCCTGTCCTTCATCTGGCTCACACGTGCCAGAATATCGACGTTCTCGGCAAATTCCAAAACTGGCATCTTGCCATCTTTCTTCTTGATCTTGGACGCGCTTTCAGATGCCACACGCCAATCGGCAACCGCGGCAGCAAAGACACCCGCATCGACGGGCAACGCCGCTTCGACCACCTCTAACATCTCGGCAGCACTTTGAACTTTAACAACCTGCACGCCAGCTGGAGGTTCAATATCCGTGGGTCCTGTCACAAACACGACGTCTGCCCCAAGGCGCGCCAAGGCTGCGCCGATCGCAGTGCCTTGCGCACCTGATGAGCGATTAGCGATGTAGCGCACAGGATCAATCGGTTCATGCGTCGGACCAGACGTCACAAGGATGCGCTTACCCTTCAAAGGCCCATCGCTAAACGCCGCTTCAATCGCCTCAATAATTTCTAAAGGCTCTGCCATACGGCCTGGGCCGTATTCGCCACACGCCATATCACCCTCATTAGGACCAACGACAGAAACACCGTCTGTTTGCAACGTTGCCAGATTGCGCTGTGTCGCAGGATGATCCCACATGCGCACATTCATCGTGGGTGCAATCAACACGGGCGTATCTGTTGCAAGCAGCAAAGTAGACGCCAAATCATCAGCGCGCCCTTGGGCCATTTTTGCCATCAAATCCGCGGTTGCGGGAGCCACTACCAACAAATCAGCCGAGCGCGACAATTGGATATGTCCCATCTCTGCTTCTTTGGTCAAATCGAACAAATCGCTATGCACCTCTGCCCCAGACAGCGCAGAAACAGACAAGGGCGTCACAAATTCTGATCCCGCACGCGTCAAAACAGGGATCACGGATGCACCGCGCTCTCGCAGCTTACGGATCAGGTCCAGCGATTTATACGCAGCGATTCCACCACCGATGATCAAAAGAATATGTTTGGAAGAAAGCATGCGCGCGCCTCAATAGCTATTTCGCATAAGCTACGGCGCGCGCGCGATCACTACAAGCGCTAGCGCATCACGCAAGGAACGCGTGGACCTCTTCGCCCTCGGCTTCCAACGATTTACGCATCTTTTGGAACGCCGCCGCTTCCAATTGGCGAATTCGCTCTTTGGACAGCCCAAGCTCATTACCAAGGCTTTCCAGCGTACGCGGATCATCGCGCAATTTGCGCTCACGCACGATGAAACGCTCGCGTTCGTTCAAGTTGTTCAACGCACTCAACAACCATGTGCGCATCTGCGCTGTGTCATGCGCGTTCTCGACAATTTCTTCTGCTTGTGCGCCATCATCTTCCAATGCATCAATCCATTCGCGGCCTTCATCCTCAACAGATTGCGTCGCGTTCAGAGAGAAATCCGAACCAGACAAGCGACCGTGCATCATTTCAACATCGTTCATCGATACGCCGATCTCTGTCGAAATCAACTGGTGCAGCTGATGGCGATCCAACTCTTCACCGCGCTGCTGTGCTTCACGTTCAAGACGCGCCTGCACACGGCGCATGTTGAAAAACAGCGACTTTTGAGAAGACGTTGAGCCCGTGCGCACCATAGACCAGTTACGCATCACGTGGTCTTGGATCGACGCTTTGATCCACCAAACTGCATATGTGGAAAAGCGTACGCCGCGATCGGGATCAAATCTTTCCGCGGCCTTCATGAGGCCCAAGCTGGCCTCTTGGATCAAATCGTTCATCGGCGCGCCGTAGCGGCGGAACTTGGAGGCCATGGAAATGGCAAGGCGCATGTAAGCTGTGATCAAGCGGTGCAACGCAGCCTCGTCGCGCTCGTCGCGCCAAGCATAGGCAAGTTTCAATTCCGTTTCCGCATCCAGCATTTCCGCTTTCATTGCTTTGCGTGAAAACCGTGCTTCGCCAACATTATCCAAGGCCATATCTTTTCCCCTCCAGTGCATTTGAACCCCATCGCCGAGCGCGGGTAGTTTTAATCTGGTGCTAAACAAGATACGCGGGGGGCAGTAATTCGGATCACTTGGAGCGGATAAAAATGTTTGGGAAACTCACTTTGGTGATTGGGGGTGCTGCATCCGGCAAGTCCGCCTTTGCCGAAAACCTAATCGTTCAAAGCGGATTGTCGCGGGTCTATCTGGCGACAGCCCGTGTTCTGGATGATGAAATGGGTGTGAAAGTAGAGCGCCATAAACAAATGCGCGGCACGGGTTGGAAGACCTTGGAAACCCCGCTGTCGCCAGCGGATGAATTGACAGATCTGCACGCAAACGAAGCGGTCCTGCTTGATTGCGCGACCATGTGGTTGATGAACCATTTAATGGACGAAACCGACATAAGCGTGGCTGAGAAGGCATTGATTGACGGGCTTAAATCCTGCAAAGCCGATTGCGTGATCGTCACCAACGAATTGGGTCTTGGCATTGTTCCCGCTGACGCTTTGTCACGAAAGTTTTGCCAGAAACAGGGCGAGTTGAATCAGCGTCTTGCCACAAAAGCCGACACAGTAGTCAACGTGATCGCAGGCTTGCCCCAAATTCTGAAAGGTACACTGTGATGCAGCGCCTCTTCCTTGTGCGCCATGGTCCAACCCACGCAAAAGGCATGATTGGCTGGACCGATTTACCCGCTGATCTATCCGACACCAAGGCTTTGGCACGTTTGGATGCACATCTTCCTAAAGCCGCCCGCATTGTATCCTCTGACCTAGTACGAACAATCGAAACAGCAAACGCAATCCAAGCGGAAAGAACGCGTTTGGCCCATGACAGCGACCTACGCGAAATGCACTTTGGCGCTTGGGAAAATCGCAGTTTCAAAGACGTGTCTGCAGACACCCCTGATCAGGTACGCGCGTTCTATGAAAACCCCGGTGACATCGCACCACCGAACGGCGAAAGCTGGAACATGGTGCGTGCGCGCGTTTCGCCAGCGGTGAATCAATTGCTTGCTGACGACCCAAGCGACCTAATCGTTGTTTGCCATTTCGGTGTCGTCCTTAGCCAATTGCAACGTGCGACAGGATTGGCAGCCTACGAAACATTCGCCCAGCGCATCGACAATCTGTCGGTCACCGAAGTCTTGATCAAAGACAGCGCATGGCAAACTGGTGCGATCAATCATTGTCCGTGATGGACTTCTTCACAATTCATTGTTTGCGAAGATATATCGGTGCGCGCTAGCCTGCCGCGTATGAGCTATAATCTATATATTGGCGATTACGCCTATTCGAGCTGGTCCCTACGGGGGTGGCTTCTAGTGAACCGTTTTGGGCTAAAGGCACAAAGCAAAATGATCCCTTTTGCCGCTTAAGACGTCGCAGATCAGATGTCTGAAATCGGAATGGCGCGCACGGTTCCAACATTGGTGACCGACGATGGCGCAGTTATTTCCGAAGCCGCAGCGATTGCCGAAGAACTTGCAACACGTCACCCAGACGCGGGCATATGGCCAAGTGATCCAAAGACCCGTGCAATCGCACGCACCCTTTTGTCCGAGATGAACACAGGATTCACGTCCTTGCGCTCTGAGTGCCCGATGAGCCTGCGCGTGTGCTATTCGGACAGTGCCCCCAGCACCGACGTTCTTGCGGATCTGAAGCGTTTAGAAGCGATTTGGGCCTATGCCCGTAGTCACGAATCAAGCGATGGTCCATGGTTGTTAGGTGAATACTGCGCTGCCGATGCTTTCTTTGCTCCCGTTGCCGGACGCATCGCTGGATACTCTTTGCCGGTCGGGCCAGAGGCTTCGGCATACGTCGCAGCGCACCTCGCAGATCCCGCGTTTCGACGCTGGCGCGCGATGGGAATGGTGCTTGGCCCCGATCTGCCTTGGCATCGTAAGGACTATCCAAAAACAGATTGGCCCCGGCCCCAGACCTCGTGCGGCAAAAGCAGTTGAACAAGGAACACTCGAGAACGCCACATGCCCCTATTCCGGGAAAGCGATCACACATCTTATGGAAATGGACGGCCGTATTTTCGGCTTTTGCAATCCGTTCTGTCGCGACAAAACCGTCGCAGATCCGAAAGCGTGGCCCGCCTTCTTGGCCCTCGTTTAAACAACAATTAGCAACCCTGTTTACCAATCTTAAAGGGTTTCTCCGCTACGCCAGCGTGGTTAACAGGAGAAACCCGAATGGTCGCGCTTGCCTACACAGTTGCTTTTGAAGGCGTCAGCGCACGCAGCGTCGAAGTTCAATGCGCTGTCACCCCTGGATTACCCGCGTTTTC
>NZ_JABBAM010000036.1 GCF_018607965.1 Planktotalea sp. | reverse complement strand
CTCATTTAGCTGTCTTTTCCTTTCGGACGGCCCCTGCCGTCGCTACTTCTCGTATATCTTTTAATCTTTGGGCTTCCTCTACTACACGAGAGGTGAGTCCACCAGCGCATAGCGCCGCATGTATCACAGTCTGTCGCCCAAAGGCCAATCCAAGCTCATCTGCCGTTAACCAACCGATGAATGAACCGTAGTGAGGTGTACTTAATTTCGACTTGCCGCGCTCGGATCCATCAGAGGCTTGGATCAATACCGTCGCCTCTTCGTTTCCAAGCCAGCTTTTAACTTTTTCATAGCCAGCAACGGCAGATCCCGATTTGCGGGCAAGACTGATCAAGTCAATCAAACGCCGCGTTGCTTGTGTTTCGATTTCTGCAATCAAATTGTCTGGCACTTTTACGGGTGCCTTCGCAGCCCGCGCAAACAAGTTTTTGGTCACCGCTTTTTCAAGCGCGTCCTTGGTCGCAGTGACCCAGATTCCCCGACCCGGCAATTTACGCAGGATATCAGGGACGATCTGCTCATCAGGGCCAACGACAAAGCGTATCATGTCAGACATAGGAAGCGATTCCCGTGTCACGATACACTGACGTTCTGGCCCGTCAGAGCGATCTTTATGTGTGCCGCCGCGCGTCACTGTAAAAACTCCGAAGCCTGCGATCAGGCTTCGGCTTCCTCGGATGCGTCATCTTCTGCATCGTCAGATGTTTCAAGTTCAGCCGGATCGACCCAACCCAGCAGAACACGGGCTGTCATAATCATGGTTTGGGCTTCCTCTAGCTCCATCCCGAATTTCTCTAGCAAGCCTTCGTCTTTGACGCGCTCGCCGTCTACTGTCGTCCAGCCACCAGCCAGTTCCCAGTCCGCACATGTCGCGAAATCTTCCAGCGTTTTCACGCCATCTTCTGCAAGCACTTCCGCCATTTGTGGTGTGATACCCTCAAAAGTAAGAAGGCTGTCATCTGCTCCCAGCTCACGTGCTTTCGCAAGGGCTGCTGCTGCTTTGGCTTCTAGGAATTCACGGGCACGTGTCTGCAATTCGCCCGCCGTATCTTCATCAACACCGTCGATCACCAGCAGTTCGTCAATTTCGACGTAAGCCACTTCTTCGAGGTTGGTAAAACCCTCAGCAACCAACAGCTGTGCAAAGAATTCGTCGACGTCGAGTGCTTCCATGAACAGCTTAGTGCGCAGTTCGAATTCCGCCTGACGACGCTTGCTTTCTTCTTCCTCGGTCATGATGTCGATGTCGAGGTTCGTCAGCTGGGATGCCAAACGTACGTTCTGACCACGACGGCCAATCGCCAGGGAAAGCTGCTCATCAGGAACAACAACTTCGATTTTTCCCGCTTCTTCGTCCAGAACAACTTTCGTCACTTCAGCAGGCTGAAGCGCGTTCACAAGGAACGTTGGCTGATCTTCATTCCAAGGAATGATGTCGATCTTTTCGCCCTGAAGTTCATTCACAACGGCCTGAACACGTGAACCACGCATACCAACACAAGCACCGACTGGATCAATAGAACCGTCATGTGAAATCACGGCAATCTTGGCGCGTGAACCGGGGTCACGTGCAACTGCTTTGATCTCGATGATGCCGTCATAGATTTCAGGAACTTCCATCTTGAACAGCTCGGACATGAATTCAGGCGCTGTCCGAGATAGGAAAATCTGTGGGCCACGCGCTTCACGACGCACGTCCTTAATAAAGCAACGAATACGATCGTTCGGGCGATAGCTTTCGCGGCCGATCTTTTCGTTACGGCGCAGAATGCCTTCACCGCGACCTACGTCAATGATCACGTTGCCGTACTCTTCACGCTTAACAACACCGTTAATGATCGTGCCGGCGCGGTCTTGGAATTCTTCGAACTGACGATCACGCTCAGCTTCGCGAATTTTCTGCAAGATAACCTGCTTTGCAGATTGCGCCGCGATGCGGCCCATCTCTACTGGCGGGACTTCTTCCGTGAATGTCGCGCCGACCTCAGGATCCGCCATGTACTGCTTGGCCTGATCAACTGTGAACTCGGCCTGATAGTTCTCAAGATCGTCCTCTTCCACAACCGTGCGCACACGTGTGAATGTCGCGCGACCTGTCTTGCGGTCGATCGCAACACGAATATCCATTTCCGCGCCGTAGCGTGACTTGGCCGCCCGTGCGAGGCTTTCTTCCATGGCTTCAATCACAAGACCCGGATCGATCATCTTTTCGCGCGCAACTGCTTCGGCAGTTTGCAACAGCTCAAGCTGGTTTGCTGAGGTTATGGCCATGGTTATTCCTCCTCGGACGACGCATCGTCCGTCTGTATTTCGTCAAAATCATCTTCGTTAATCGCACCAGTCGATTTGCGCTGGCGTAACATCTCATTGATCAGCTCGTCCGTTAGAACCAGCTTGGCATCGCTCAACCAATCAAAGTTAAGACCGACGGTCCCTTCTTCAATGTTGATCAACACATCATTATCTTCAACACCTGCAAGTTGGCCCTTGAAACGACGGCGACCTTCGATCAGCTCAGTCGTTTCAATCTTGGCCTCGTACCCTTCAAACGTCGCAAAGTCTTTAAGGCGCGTTAACGGGCGATCGATTCCAGGGCTGGATACTTCCAGCGTATATTCATCCACAATCGGATCTTCGACATCCAAAGTCGCGCTAACTGCGGTGCTGATCGCAGCGCATTGGTCAACTTCGATACCACCCTCAGGACGTTCCGCCATAATTTGAAGCGTCGTGGCTTTGCCAGACATCAGGCGTACGCGTACCAATTCAAAACCTAGGTCCTCGATCACAGGTGTGATCAACCCAGCAAGGCGTTGGTCGATGGCGGCTTTCGCAATTAGATCGTTGTTCATAAATCATCCAGCCTAGGGTCTAGGCACAAAAAAACGGGCGCGCGGCCCGTTACAAACTGTCCGGTGGGGCGTTCGGTTTGGACCCGAACACGCCGCTGTTAAAGGGCATATAAAGCAGGTGTTCTGACTCCGCAAGTCCGTATGTCATATAAACAAGGGTAGCAATTTCCCCACACCCGCGAATCAACTGTTGCACATCAATCTTCCTCTAGTTACAGCTTTCCTAGGTAACACACTTTTTGCGTGTATATTCTTCCAAAGTGGTAACAAGTTATTTCGAAGGCCGTCTTTTCACAGGCGGCCTTCTTTACGTACAGTCCTCAGCAATCTGGTCCATTGCACGCACAAGTTCCGCACTAATACCCGGCTCGCTCAACGCGTGACCTGCATTGCGCACCATTCGTAACTCCGCATTGGGCCAAGCTTGCGCAAGATCATATGCTGACTTGGGTGGGCAAATCATATCGTAACGCCCTTGCACGATCACACCGGGGATATGGCTGATACGATCGACGTTGGACAAAATCTGGCCATCTGATTCCAAGAAACCACCGTGCACAAAATAGTGGTTCTCAAGACGCGCGAACGCGCGCGCATATTCCCCTAGTGCATCACCACTACGTCCATTAGAATAAACTGAGGCCAGCGCATTTTCCCAACTTGACCACGCTTTGCCATAAAGCGTCTCTTGCTGGTGATTTCCACTGAACAAACGCTTGTGGTATGCGCTGATAAAATCATCACGCTCGCTTTCTGGAACCAATTTTACAAACTCGGCCCACGTTTCAGGCCAGAATTGCCCAGCGCCACCACGATAGAACCAGTCAAGCTCCCGCTGCATCATCAAGAACACACCCCGCAGAACGATTTGGCGTACATGCTCGGGATGGGTTTCTGAATAGATCAGCGCAAGTGTCGCGCCCCAACTTCCACCAAACACGATGAACTTATCAACGCCCACCGCTTCACGAATGCGTTCAATGTCAGCGACCAAATCCCAAGTCGTATTATTTTCCACGGACGCATGCGGACGCGAACGACCACACCCACGTTGATCGAACAGCACGACGCGATAAACGCTCGGATCAAAATAACGCCGCATCGTCGGGCTACACCCGCCGCCCGGACCGCCATGAAGCACGATCACAGGGATGCCATGCGGGTTGCCACATTGCTCAACATAAATCGTGTGACCGCCCGGCATTTCCATCATGCGTTGGTCAAATGGATCAATCGGCGGGTACAGATATTGAACCGCGCTCTTTTGGCCTGAGATTTTATCCATATCCATCCTATATAACCCTAGATGAGCCAGTCGCGCCCAATTGAGCATACGGAGACAGGAATGCAAACCGCACAAACAACAGTCGACCCCGCAGAGGTCGCAAAATTCGAAGCAATGGCCGCAGAGTGGTGGGATCCCAAAGGCAAGTTCAAGCCGTTGCACATGCTAAACCCGTGCCGTCTGGATTACATCACAAGCCAGATCGCAGGTGAATTTGACCGCGACCTCACGACGCCTGAACCCTTTAAAGGCCTGCGCATCTTGGATATCGGGTGCGGTGGCGGCCTCTTGTCCGAGCCCCTCGCACGTCTTGGTGCGACTGTCGTTGGCGCGGACGCCGCAGAACGCAACATCCCTGTCGCAAAGGTTCACGCTGAACAATCGGGCCTTACGATTGATTACCGCTGCACAACTGCAGAGGCACTGGCGCAAGCAGGCGAGCAGTTTGATGCCGTCGTAAATATGGAAGTCGTCGAACACGTCGCCGATCCGCTGGCCTACCTGACCGCGTGTCGTCAACTTTTGAAATCTGGTGGCTTGCATGTGTGCTCGACCATCAACCGCAATCCCAAAAGCTATGCGATGGCAATTATCGGCGCTGAAGTCATCATGCGTTGGTTGCCCAAAGGGACGCACGAATGGAACAAGTTCATCACCCCTGACGAGTTGTTCGAGCTTTTGGAAAACGCAGGCCTGACGCCCGTGGATCGCAAAGGTTTCGTGTTCAACCCAATCTTATGGAGCTGGAGCCTGTCAGATCGCGATCTAAGCGTGAACTACGTCACAGCCAGCGCAAAACCCTAGTCCTGCTCTAATTTCAGCCGCAAATCACGGATCGTCGGGAGAATGGCGCGCAGTTTTTCACTGCCCATATCCTCGACGATCTCCGCAATCACAGGCCCCATCCCAAGCAACGCCGCATCCCGCGCGGCACGCCCAGCGGGGCTGATCGCCACCATCTTGCGACGTGCATCATCCCAATCAGGGCGAATATGCACATATCCCGCCCATTCAAGTTTCCCCAGCGTGTTAGTCATAGCACCGCGCGTTAAATGAAAACTTTTCGCCAATTGCGCAGGGGTTTTTTCACCCGACTGTCCCGCCAAATGATTCAGAACGGAAAAATGCGAAATCTCCATACCCTTGGGTAGAACGCGACTCAGTCGACTGCGCAAAAGCTGATCCGCTGTCAGAATTTCACTGAACAACATAATTGCAAGGGAACTGGCATCGTCAGACATTAAGGACCTTCAAAAGCTCGATCATGGCGCAGCGCCGCAACCTTCCTCCTCGCTTTTGACACTTCCGCCAGGTCAAGATCAACAAAAACGGTGCCTGTTTCAGTCCCACCATCCGCCAAAACCTCGCCCCACGGTGAAATTGCAAGCGAATGCCCGTATGTTTTGCGCTGCTTGCCTGTGCTCGCCTCGTGGGTTCCTGTCTGCGCGGCCGCCAAAACATAGCACCCCGTTTCAATCGCGCGCGCACGTAAAAGCGGTTCCCAATGCGCCGCCCCCGTCACTGGCGAAAACGCAGCAGGAACCGTCAGAATTTCCGCACCAGCCTTCGTCAAAGCACGGTACAAATAAGCAAAGCGCACATCGTAACAAATGCTCAAACCCAACGTACCGAACGGCGTTTGCGCAACAACCGCACGTTCACCCGGACGATACCCAGCAGATTCGCGATAGGTTTCTTCTTTACTCACGTCCACATCGAACATGTGGATTTTGTCGTAGCGCGCGCTCACATCGCCACGTGGATCAATCAAAAACGAACGATTCGCAAAACGCCCATCTGCGTCATCCGTCTTTACCGCAAGCGATCCAATCGATAGCCAAATGCCAAGCTCCGCCGCCAACGTCCGATACCCAGCAAGCGACAGATCATCCGCTTCATACTGCAAAACAGATTGCTGATGCCCGCGCGACGAAGACACACAATTGCTAACCTCAGGCGTCAGAATAAATGCAGCGCCCTTATCAACAGCGCTACGTATTTGCGCCGAGATCCGCGCAAGATTGTCGCGCGGATCATCACTAGAACACGTTTGTAAAAGCGCGACCTTCATTTACGCCGCCAACATCGCATCCAGCTTGTCAGCGTTCTCAAGCGCGAACAGATCATCGCACCCACCAACATGCGTTTCACCGATGAAAATCTGTGGAACGGTACGTCCCCCATTCGCGCGCTGGATCATCTCTGGCTTGCGATCAGGGTGAGCCAAGACATCGACTTCGGAAAACTCAACGCCCTTAGACGTCAGCAAACGTTTCGCGGCATGGCAAAATCCACAAAGCGGCGATGTATAAATTTCTACTGGCTTCACAACACTATCCTTCTTTTCAGGTTGCTGCCAAGTTAGTCATCCTTTGCGACGTGCGCTAGGGTCACAACGCAAACATCACGCGCCTGTGCAGCCAGACAAGCACCCGCGCAGGCCGCCAACGTCGCGCCAGAGGTCATCACATCATCAACAAGAAGCACTGAACGACCAAAAATCTGCGCAGCGCGTTTGTCATTCACAGAAATTGCACCAAACAATTCGCTGAACCGATCCTCTCGCGATTTCCCATCTAAGCTCGCGGTTGCGCGATCCCGCTTCAATAAATCCGCACAAATGGGAACGTCCAACTCTCGCGCCATCGCGTGACCAATCAAAGCCGACTGATTGTACCGTCGCTTCACCATACGCGTCCAATGCAGCGGAACAGGCACGACAAGCGCATCATTGCGTAAAATCCCACGGGCGACGTTCGCCATCCACGCCCCAGCGGGACGCACAATATCATGACGGTCTCCATGTTTCAGTGCCAACACCAGCGCGCGCCCTCGCTCTTTATACAGCAACGCCGCACGTCCCTGCGACCAAGGCCGCGCAATACTCAGACAATCATCACAGCGATCCCCATCCTGAACCTCACCGCGCAGGGGCACACCGCATCCATCGTAAACCGACCCGGAAATAAACGCGGTATCGCGCCAACACGGACCACAAAGTCCGTCATCACTCGCAACACGCGCGCGGCAAGATAAGCATTCGGGCGGAAACACCGCATGCAACAGGGTTTGAAACCCCGGCGCATGCGCAATAAGACGTGACATATGCAAACTCCGCCCCTCTTGACCGATCGCACCGCGCTGATCCGCAATCGCAACCGCGCCAGCGACAGCTTTCTGCATGACATTGCGAAGGATGAGATCCTTGATCGGCTGACTCTGGTTAATAGAAAGTTTACGAAACCGCTTATTATTGGCCCCGCGGCCGATATATTTCCCGATGCGCTACACATCGACGATACAAACACGCTTGCCGCGACAGAGAAAAACCACGACCTCGCCTTGCACTTTATGGCACTGCACTGGGCGAACGACCCTGTCGGCCAAATCATTCAAAGTGCGCGCGCCCTTAAACCCGACGGCCTATTCCACGCCGTCTGCCTTGGCGGTCAAACTTTAAACGAATTGCGCGCGTGCCTTGCCCAAGCCGAAAGCGAAATCACAGGTGGCTTGTCCCCCCGTGTTGCCCCAATGGGTGAAATCCGTGACCTCGGCGCGCTCTTGCAGCGTGCAGGCCTCGCACTGCCCGTCGCAGACACGCTCAGGATAAAAACCAGCTATCAAAGCGCATTCCACCTAATGCGCGACCTGCGCAAATTCGGCGAAGCCAACGCATTGAACGCGCGCCTTCGCACACCCACAAAACGCGACGTCTTTGATCGCTGCGCCGAAGTCTACGCTGAGAACTTCACACAGGACGGCAAAATCATCGCCACGTTCGAATTCATCTTCCTCTCAGGCTGGGCCCCGTCCGCAAGCCAACCCAAACCATTGCGCCCGGGATCCGCCAATTCGCGCCTCGCAGACGCATTAAAAACCACAGAAAAGCCGCTGCGCGATTGACGATGCACTGAAATTGCTTATTTGGCAGTAGAACGTGACTTATTCGGAGTGATCCCATGCCTGACGCCACACCACCCGCGACCTGCCCAGCGCATGCACCCGCAGATCATCCAAAGTTTCCAAAGTCCAAAGTTGGCGTCCTGCTGTCAAACTTAGGCACACCAGATGATACCGACTATTGGTCCATGCGCCGTTACTTGGGCGAATTCCTGTCAGACCGCCGTGTCATTGATTATTCACCTTGGCTCTGGCAGCCGCTCTTGCAACTAATCATTCTGACGAAACGTCCTTTCACGTCTGGCGCGGCGTACCGCTCAATCTGGAATGAAGACGCGAACGAAAGCCCGCTTCTGACGATCACAAAACAACAGACGACCAAGATCACGACCGCCATGCAAGAACGTTACGGCGACGATGTCATGGTCGACTATTGCATGCGCTACGGCAATCCATCTATCAAAAGCAAGGTCCGCGCGATGGTCGAAGCAGGCTGCACAAAAATTCTATTCATGCCGCTTTACCCACACTACGCAGGCGCGACGTCCGCAACAGGAAACGACCAATTCTTCCGCGTTCTGATGGAAGAAAAATGGCAACCCGCCAGCCGCACAATCGAACCCTACTTCGAACACCCACTCTACATTGAAGCACTCGCGCAATCGGTTGAGCGCGCATATGCAGCGGCTGAAACCAAGCCAGACATCCTCGTCTGCTCCTATCACGGCGTCCCAAAGCGCTACCTGATGGAGGGCGATCCGTACCATTGCCAATGCCAGAAAACGACGCGCCTCCTAAAAGAACGCCTCGGCTGGGACGACGTAGAAATCGCAACAACCTTCCAATCGAAATTTGGTCCAGAAGAATGGCTTCAGCCTTACACCGTGAAAGAAGTCGCGCGCCTCGCAGAAGAAGAGGGCAAAAAGAATATCGCCGTAATCGCACCAGCCTTTTCAGCCGATTGCATCGAAACACTAGAAGAAATCAACGAAGAGATTAAAGAAAGCTTCGAAGAGGGCGGCGGCGAACACTTCACCTACATTCCCTGCCTCAACGATGATGATGCACATATCACAGCGCTTTCAACTGTGATCGAAGAAAATCTCAAAGGCTGGCTGGACTAGAGCGTTTGACGGAATGCTAAAGGCACTGTTTAACACTTTAACCACCGACCTTCATCTTTCCAAAAAACTTCAGCCAGAGGCGAACCGCATATCCTCTAGGATATGCTCACAAAGCGCGTGCGCCAGCACGCCCATTCAAAAAAACCGATGGCACAAACAGAAAGAGCGGCACCCTAAGGTACCGCCCTCCCGAATTTATTTCTAAGCGTATGCTTACATATTAACTGCAGCAGCAACAACCGCCAGGATCAACAAAGGAACGACGATGCCGGAAGAAGAAGAACCTGCAACAGCTTCTTCAACGATGATTGGTGCTTCCATCATAGGAGCTTCCATGTTGCCAGCGAAGGCTGTGGAAGCAGAAACGGAAAGTGCAGCAGCAAGTGCGATATTTTTCATAGTATTATCCTCTAGAATTCGCTCATTGCCCAGTTCACGGACAATAAGCCCTCAAGTACTTAAACCTCGTAGTCTGTTCTAAACATTTATATTCACGGAATGCAAACCCATCTTGAAACTGAACAACTCAAGATCGCCAGAATGTCGTCAAATTAGCAACACTTGAGTGCCAATTTTGGCTTTGTTGCACAAATCGGTCTGAGGTCGATCTCCCCCTTACCCCAGACGGATT
>NZ_JABBAM010000062.1 GCF_018607965.1 Planktotalea sp. | reverse complement strand
ATAAGGCCAAGGCCACGCAGATAAATTCCAATAGCGCTTTCCAATAGATCCTCTGGTGGGAAAGGGCTGTGTGTTCCGGGGCTATTGCGCGCGAATAACTCAACAACACCGTGGCTCATCGCCCAGATATGCGCGCTAAACATGGACGCGGGTGGGCGTTTGTCAATAGGGATATGCTGGTTGAGGTCTTCAGCCGCTTGTTCAAGTACACCGCGCGCGCGAATGGAGACGGCGGCAAGTTCTGGTGTTCGGTTGACCGAGATCCCGCTTTCAAACATCGCAATATAATGGCCCGGGTATTTGCGCGCGAAGGCAAGATATGCACGGCCCGTAGCTTCAAAGGCTGCCAAAGCTGAGGGTTGGCCCTTGTCATATGCGTATTGCATGACATCTGCGAAAATCTCGTAACCTTGGCGCGCGGCCTCGGCGATCAAGTCTTCGCGGCCCTCGAAATGACGATACACTGCGGCAGGCGTGACACCTGCTTGTTTTGCTGCTTCAGACAACGTGAAACCTGTTGGGCCCTTTTCACGGATCAATTCAAGCGCAGCTTCAATCAATGCTTGGCGTAGATTTCCATGATGATAGCCCCGCTTTTTAGGCATCCCATATCTCCGGTCCCGCACAAATCGCTGTGTCGAGTTTGCCGACAGCTTTGTTATTTTTATTCGTGTAGTCAAACTGATCCAGCACGTGACGCATTGCGGACAAGCGCGCACGACGTTTGTCATCAGATCGGATAACCGTCCAAGGGGCGATCTGCGTGTGGCTGCGCCTAAGTGTGTCCTGAATTGCGTCGGAATAAGCATCCCAACGATTCAAACCTTCCACGTCGATCCACGACAGTTTCCATTGCTTCAAAGGATCGCTTTCGCGTGACAAGAAGCGGCGCAATTGTTCGCCGCGACTGACGTTCAACCAGAATTTCACCAGTGTGATGCCCTCATTCACCAGCATATCTTCAAACAGTGTCACTTGGCCAAAAAATGCCTCACGCTGTTCGGGCGTGCAAAACTCAAAAACATGTTCGACGACACCGCGATTGTACCAGCTGCGATCAAAGAACGTGATCTCGCCAGCAGCAGGCAGATGGCGGATATAGCGTTGGAAATACCATTGCGTCGCTTCACGCTCAGTCGGTTTGGACAAGGCAACAACACTGGCAGAGCGCGGATTCATGTTCTCGCGGATCCGCTTGATCGTGCCACCTTTGCCAGCCGCATCACGGCCTTCAAAGACGATCGCAACGCGCTGACCACTTTCACGTACCCAGTTTTGAAACTGAACCAGCTCGATCTGTAGCTTGGCCATTTCTTTTTCGTAACGCTTTGCTTTCATACGCTCCGAATGCGGGTATGTCGGGCTAAGAATCTGATCTTTTTCAGCAGTCTCAATCGCGGAACGTATATCGTGCGGCGCTGTTTCGTTGAAAAACTTACTGATGCCACCATCAGAGGGTAGGTTCATGTACTCAATCCCCGAATTGTTTGAGTTCACTATGCAGGTGCTGTGCGCTTACCGCAATCCAGCGTTGGCGGCTGCGCGTGCGATTGCTGCAATCACTTCGGGGTGCGAAACATGTTGAGGCATATGACCGACGCCGCTCAGCACCGTCACGTTTGCACCCTCTATCTGATTTACCAACAATTCAGAGTGAATTTTCAGCCCTACAATCGTGTCCGCATCGCCATGCAGCAATTCTGTTGGTACTTGGATCGCACTATATTTCGGGATCATTGCCTTTATATCGCGCAACAACCTAACCCTTTGACGTGCATTCACGATCATTGTTTTACGACGCAACGTGATGCCAGGGCCAAAATAATCAGCGTAGCCTGCAGGCTCTGCTTGGGGTTCGAAAACCTCTGCCAGCGCATTCGCAACATATGAATTTGGCACCCAAGCGGTCAACAGTGGCACGATCAATGTAGCGCCCCAGCCCGAAGCGGTGACACGGTAGAGCGGATCGACAGGTGTGCTCCAAAGGTTAGACGGAGCCGCCAACAAGACCAATGCAGACACATGTTCAGGATGATTAACAGCCCACGCCAATGACACAGCACCACCAAAGGATTGCCCAAGGACGATAGGTTTATTCGCACCCAACTTTAATGCGGCTGCAGATAAAAGGGCGGCTTGTTCATCAAGGCTTTCGCCGTTTTCATGTAGGCTAGGCGTGTAGCCTAGACCTGGGCGGTCCAGCACGATGACGCGGTAGTCATTTTCAAGCTGCGCAACTAAAGAGAACGTATAGTCGCGTGTCGATCCAGACGCACCGTGGATAAGCACCAAATCAGGACCAGAGCCGCGCACAACAGCGTGGACCGTATGACCATCAACGTCGATAAACTGACCTTCTGGGGGGTATTTGTCTTCTGCTTGGGCTTCGCGCGCGCTCGCGCGCCATTGCGTGACAGCGATAAAAATACCCAGTGCGATCAGAATATAGAGTGTGATTTTACCCACCGATTTCGTCCGAGATAAAGGGAGTCGATTGATATATTTCATTGATCCAATTGCCATAAAGCAAATGCGCATGGCTGCGCCAACGGTTCTGAGGTGGCTGATTTGGATCATCATTCGGATAGTAATTCATCGGAATATTGATCGGCGTGCCCTCGGCGACATCGCGGTCATATTCTTGCTTGAGCGTGCCCGTATCATATTCAAAATGATTGAATATATAAAGCGCACGATGTGCTGCATCTTCGACCAAAGCCGGGCCAGAAATGTCGCTAGACAGCAAGGTTTTCAATCCATCATGCTGACCGATTTCGCCCTGTTGCATTTCAGTCCAGCGGCTCACGGGGATCACACAATCATCAGAAAAACCACGCAAAAACGGCGATGAGGCTGCAAGATTTTGGTGTCGAAAACAGCCAAAAGATTTGGTATCAAGGATATGCTTATCCACGCCATGAAAGTAATTGATCATCGCCATGCCGCCCCAGCACACGCCAAAGGTGGAATGCACGTGGGTCTGCGTCCATTCAAACACCTCGCAAAGTTCGTCCCAATAGGTGACGTCCTTGAAATCCAGATGTTCAATCGGCGCGCCTGTGATGATTAGGCCATCGAATTTTTCGTGCTTCACTTCAGAAAAGGGGTGGTAAAAGCTCTCCATATGCTGGGCGGCCGTATTGCGCGTTTGATGTTCGCTCATGCGGATCAGCGAGAATTCGATCTGCAAAGGCGTGGCACCAATCAAACGGGCGAACTGGTTTTCGGTTTGGATCTTTTTCGGCATCAGGTTCAACAGACCGATCCGAAGGGGGCGAATATCCTGACGCGCCGCTTGGTCCTCTGACACAACCATAACGCCCTCGTTTGAGAGCACGTCAAAGGCTGGCAAGTCTGCAGGCAATTTGATCGGCATGTGATCGGTCTTTCCGCGTAGTGAGCGTTTCAAATAGGCTTAAGCGGAGCGTGCAGCAAGGGCGTCCGCGATCACATCATTGAATGCGCGCTCAGTTGTGACATTTGCCATGTCAGAGGCTTGGACCGTTACACCAAAGTTGCGCGCCATCGCGGCGTAACGTGGTTGGCGATGCGCAAGGGCCTGTGCATAGGTCCAACGCACAAATGCGTTTGGATCAACATCACCTTCTAGAACGTTGTTATCAATTAAATATTCACGCCATGCGCGCGCGAGAAATTCAGGTTGATAAGACATCGGTTTAGGCTCTTTATCAAAGCGCGCTATCAAGTCGTCTGTGTGCGCTTCGCTCCCTTGGATCCAGACCATGAGGCACTCTTGGGCCAATTTGCGCAGTAACGGATCGTTCGGATCTTCGGGGTTTACCCATTCACAGATTGATCCGCCCGTGTCGCACACAAAGTTGTCATAGCCATATATCGCCTGTGCGCGGTCAATAAAATGCGAAGTGTCTTGCAGTGCTGCGATTTCCGCATCTCGGAACTGGCTTTGGCGGTGTTGATAGTCCGCGATGGGCAGGCCACCCTGTTCGGGATTGCCCGGTTTACCGAGATAGGCCGCGACTGGGCGCAAGTCATGATCATGCACATTCACACCAAAGTGGATCAAGTCCTGCATCAACATCTCACGCAGGAACGGTGTTTTCATAGCTTCGCGCTTAAGATTGTCGATGATATGTTCGCCCATATGGCGCGTGCCGATCCGGTAATCCACAGTGTAGTGAAACCAGCTGCCTTGTTCGGCCAGCATTTTTGACACATGCGTTTTGCCAAGACCAGACATCGCAAACAAGAGGACGCGTTTTTGCGGCGCGTCGCGCCAGCTTTGGGCCGTTGGATAAAGCATGGGACATCCTTTGGTTTGCGTGCTTTGTCGCCTTGCTACTTGCGTCGGCGAAGTGCGTCAACGGCGCGCCCATCAAGAATGACAAGTCCAAGGGCAAGTAATGCAAATCCCAGATACGCCCGAGGATGTAATGTTTCACCCAGAAAAAGCGCGCCAAGAACAATGGCTATTGGCGATACAAGCAGCGTGACCAACATCAAATTGCCACTGCCTGCGAGCGCAAGAATGCGATAATACAGCAAATATGCCATCGCCGTTGCGATAACGACATAATACCCAATCGCTAGCCAAGTGATAGGTTCGAGCGCGAGGGTAATCGGCCCCTCAATGATCCACGCTGCGGGCAACATGATCAACGTAGAGCATGTCAACATTCCAGCTGCTGCAACTTCGGGGGCGAGGCCGACAAGGCGTTTGCGTGCCCAAATCCCTGCGACTGCGTAGGACAGAGTACCCCCAATAACTGCAAGCTGTGCAAGGGATCTAGGATCGAAGGCAAGCAAATGCTCCAGACCGATCGCTATGGCAACACCAAAAAACCCTAAGACAACACCCATAAACTTGCGCGCGCTCAAACGCTCATCAGTGAAAAAGACCGCAGCTAAAAGCACACCAAAGATTGCAGTTGCGGCGTTTAAGATCGACGTGAGACCGCTTTCGATTGTGAGCTGACCCCATGCCATCAAAGAAAAGGGGATCGCGTTGTTCAACAAACCCATACCTATAAAACCAACCCAAATTCGACGATCCAACGGAACGGGCAGGCGACGCATCCAAACATATCCCCAAAGAATGCACATGGCCCATCCCGTGCGATGTGCAACAGAGGTCAAGAAACCCACTTCATTAAGGGCAATACGGATCGATAAGAACGATCCACCCCAAATCAGCCCCAGCAGCGCGAGCAAAGCCCAAGCAAGCGGCGAGATGTCTTTGCTTTGTGTCATCCGTGTTGCTTGAAAGGGGAACGGGGCCCGTTCAACCCGAAACCTGCGGTTTTCGCGTTTCAGACCAGATGTTATAGTAATTCCCTGCAAAAATGAGAATGGCGCCGACAAAGACCCATGGATCTAAAACTTCGCCAAACACCAACATTCCAACAACTGCGATCATAGGAAGGCGAACGAAATCAATGGGCATCACGACGGTCGCAGGCGCGATGGACAGCGCTTTGGTTAAACAAAAATGCGCGATTAGCCCAGCAAGCCCCACCAAGCCAAGAAGGGGGGCACTTTCAGCCGTCGGCAACGCGATATCGCCGTCATACCCTGCGCAAATTAGTCCAAAAACAGCTTGGGTGACTGTAAGATATGCCAAAATACACGTCAGACTTTCTGTCCGCGTAAGACGCTTTGTTAAGATTCCTGTAAATGCGAAACAAAGTGCAGCCAAAGCAGCAGTAACAACCCCCATACTTATCGGCGTTGCCCCGGGTCGAGTAACAATCAATACGCCAATAAAACCTAAGATAGCGGCGAACACCCGTGGACGCGTCAGACGTTCACCAAGGAACAAAGGGGAAAGAAGAAGAATCCAAATCGGGGATGTGAATTCAAGCGCGAAAACCTGTGCAAGTGGAATCACAGTGATCGAAAAGAACCAAAGGTTCTGCCCCGCAAAATGAAATAAATTGCGAATGATTTGAACAGGCGCAGAGGCGCGCGTCACCTGTTTAAGTGTGCCGAGACTGCCTGCCACCGCGAACACGATGAGTATTCCAGTGATCGAGCGATAGAGCATGATTTCGAACGTATCATACCCTTCAGCCAACCAGCGTCCCGCGACGGCCATGAAGGAAAACGACACAATCGACCCTATCATCCAAACCGCGGCTTTAAGTGTTGGCGAAGTCACGCGGCTTCACCTTTTCTAAATATCCTCGCTGAAGGCTCTGAACCGTCAAACCGCGTTACGGTGGATAATTCTGTGCCTCCGGCGGGGACATTTAATAAAGGAGAAACCATTTTGTGGCTTTCTGTTGGAGCGGTACAGGCTGGGAAGCCGATGACTGCAAAGGAGAAGTCGCTCGGCCCGTCAAACGGTCGGGCGCATCATTCCCACTCAATTGTACCAGGAGGCTTGGATGTAATATCCAAAGTCACACGATTGATCCCAGGAACTTCGTTGATGATGCGCGTTGCGGTTTCACCTAAGAATTCGTGTGTAAATGGATAGTAATCCGCCGTCATACCGTCGACGGACGTAACCGCGCGCAATGCACATGCGAAATCATATGTGCGACCATCGCCCATTACGCCAACCGTGCGCACGGGTAGGATCGCCACGAAGGCTTGCCAGATCTCATCGTACAAGCCGTGCTTGCGAATTTGATCAATATAAACTGCATCAGCTTCACGAAGAATATCAAGCTTAGCGCGTGTGATTTCACCAGGGCAGCGGATCGCAAGACCCGGACCTGGAAAGGGATGGCGACCAATGAAAGACGCTGGCAGTCCAAGTTCACGACCGAGCGCGCGCACTTCGTCTTTGAACAACTCGCGCAACGGCTCGACCAATTTTAGGCCCATCTTTTCAGGCAAACCACCGACGTTGTGATGTGATTTAATCGTAACGGACGGACCGCCAGAAAAGCTGACGCTTTCGATCACATCTGGATACAGCGTCCCTTGCGCAAGGATCTCTGCGCCGTCAATGCCTGACGCGTATTTCTGGAACACATCAATAAACAAGCGGCCAATGATTTTGCGCTTTGTCTCTGGATCACTTTGACCGTCCAACTCACCCAAGAACAATTCTTGTTCTTCAGCGTGGATGAACTGCATGTTGTAATTGTCGCGGAACATCGCGACCACTTCGTCTGCTTCACCTTTTCGCAACAAACCATGGTCCACGAAAACACAGGTTAATTGATCGCCGATCGCTTCGTGGATCAGAACCGCGGCTACGGAACTATCAACGCCACCGGACAGGCCACAAATTACCTTCTTATCACCGACTTGCTCGCGGATCGCCTCAATCGCTTGTTCGCGGTAGGCGTCCATTGTCCAATCTCCCGTGAAACCGGCAAGTTTCACAAAGTTTTCATACAGCTTTGCGCCATTGGGCGTGTGGTGTACTTCTGGATGGAATTGCACCGCGTAGAAATTGCGGGACGCATCGCCTGTGATTGCGAACGGCGCATTTGGCGATATGCCGAACACTTCGAAACCGGGCGCAAGCGCGCTGACGTGGTCACCGTGGCTCATCCAGACTTGCTCTTTACCCTCTGTAAACCATCCGTTTAGCAAAGGTAGCGTACCTGCCGGTGTTACAAACGCGCGTCCAAATTCGGCAGTGCCGCCACCGCCAGAAATCTTGCCGCCCTCAACCTTGCCACCAAGTTGCTGCATCATCACTTGTTGACCGTAGCAAATCCCAAGAACAGGAACGCCAAATGTGAACAGGCTTTCAGGCGCGCGCGGGCTACCGTTGCGCGTTACGCTATCAGGCCCACCAGATAGGATCACAGCTTTGGGGGCGAAATCCGCCAAAAACGCGTCTGTGACGTTCTGATAAGGGTGAATTTCGCAATAGACATTCAGTTCGCGTAGTCGACGCGCGATAAGCTGCGTGACTTGGCTGCCGAAGTCGATGATGAGGAGGCGGTCATGGGATATCTCTGTCATACTGCCGTCTACGGTGCGACTGTGTGTTTCGCAAGTGATGCGGTGCGACTGGAATGCGCATTTTTGTCGTTTTTCACCGCCAATGTCGGATTTGCATCTGAAAGGCCGTTAACTGCGCGCGAGGTTGCGCTGGGGCACGTTAGTTGAGAGTAAGTTTTATATAGAGTCGGCGCGCAGCGCTCCTATTGGCAAGGATCAAAAACATGGCAGAAGCAGCAGCACGCACACGACGCACACGCGGTGGAGGCGGCGCAGCCCGTCGCGCAGAGCGCACATCGGTTAGTTTCGAGACCGCAAAGTATATTGAGCGCAACATTCCGAACTACGAGGTCCTTAGCGACTCTGCATTAGATATGATTGAAGCCAACGCAGAGCAGATCCTTGAAGAAATCGGTGTTAACTTTGTGAACAATCCCGCCGCGCTTGAGCGTTGGCGCAAGGCGGGCGCAACGATTGAGGGCGAACGCGTTCGTATTCCCAAAGGTCTGGCACGCGAGCTTTGTAAAACTGCCCCTGCCAGCTTTACTCAACATGCGCGCAATCCAGAGCGCAACGTGGTTATAGGTGGCAACACTTTGGTGTGTGCGCCTGTTTACGGCCCTCCGTTTGTACGTGATGCAGAAGGGGGTCGTCGTTACGCGACGATGGATGATTTCCAGAAATTCGTAAAACTGGGATACATGTCCAAGTGGCTGCATCATTCTGGTGGCACGGTTTGCGAACCAACTGATGTTGCTGTGAACAAGCGTCACCTTGATATGTTGTTGGCCCACATGACGCTAAGCGATAAGCCGTTCATGGGCTCTGTGACCGAGCCAAGCCGCGCACAAGACAGTGTTGAGATGTGTGAAATCCTGTTCGGCAAAGAGTTTGTTCAGGAAAACACCGTGATGACGTCGCTCATCAACATCAACTCACCCATGACATTTGACGACATCATGATGGGTGCTTTGGAGGTTTACGCGACCAACAACCAGGCCTGCATCATTTCGCCCTTTATCGTGGGCGGTGCAATGGCGCCTGTGTCTGTTGCTGGAACACTAACGCAAGTTATGGCCGAAGTGTTGGCGGGCATTGCCTACAGCCAGCTGATCAAACCTGGTGCACCTGTGATCATGGGGGCCTTTGTAACCTCAATCGACATGAACTCTGGCGCGCCCACATTCGGAACACCCGAGGCCAGCCATATTCTTTATGGAGCAGGGCAGCTGGCCCGTCGTTTGGGCCTTCCTTTCCGTTCTGGTGGTGGATTGTGTGGCTCAAAACTACCAGATGCACAGTCAGCGTATGAAACAGCACACACACACAATGCAGCGCTTTTGGGTGGTGTGAATTTCATGCTGCATGCCTGTGGATGGTTAGAGGGCGGCCTTGTGTCGTCGTTTGAAAAGTTCGTCGTGGATGCAGATCAACTTGGCATCCTGCACCACTTGGCGCGCGGCGTTGCCGTTGATGAGAACGCACAAGCCATGGGTGCAATCCGCGAAGTTGGACCCGGTGGTCATTACCTTGGATGTGAGCACACGCAAGCCAACTTTAAGGACGCGTTCTGGCGCACGGATGTGTTTGATTACAAACCGTTTGAGACGTGGCATGACGAGGGCGCGCGCGATACGCAAGCGCTGGCAAGTGCGAAGGTTGCGCAGATGTTGAACAACTATCAACAACCCGCGCTAGACCCTGCAATTCTTGAGGCATTGAATGCTTATGTGGCAGATAAGAAAGCCTCAATGTCGGACGCTTTTGTTTAATGCCTTAGCCATTTGATGTAGCAAAGCGTTGCGATTCAAAGACTAATGCAATTAGCACTTCTACATGACGCGCGACGCTATATGCAGCATTGCGCGTTTTTCTTTGTCCGTTTTGTTGATTTTCAATATCACAGAGTTGAACAAGAACTGCGCTTGCCTTTGCAGGCACGCTACCTTGCAAAATACGCCCAAGATGAACTTTGCGGCGATAGTC
>NZ_JABBAM010000004.1 GCF_018607965.1 Planktotalea sp. | reverse complement strand
TGCTTCCTTCCGGATCTGACCAGGTTGGCGAGGCACTCGCCCGCGCCAACCTCTCAACTTCCAATATAGAACTGCTTTGGATGGTTTGCAAGACACGCTTGAATCTTGGGTGTGATCGGCAATAGCGTGCGCTAAACCTTAGGAGCCTTGCCATGAAACTTGCTGAAACCGTAACGTTTGGGGGGTCCGGTTTGGACCGGGCGGCACAATTGCGCGGTGATGTGGATGGTTTGGCCAAGTTACACGCCGACCCTAAATCAGAGGCAATTGTCTTTTGGCGCGGAAAACCCCTGATCCGTCGGGGGGATTGGGACGCATTGGCGCGCCTCCCTCTGAGCCACGTGGTGTTTGAAGGACGCGCAGATCAAGCGATCTTTCTTGGATTAGAAGACGACCTTGCGATTTTTTCGCATGATCTGTCTGATTGGAGCCCCGCAGACGTTGACGAAGCGGCGATGAACACGTTCCTTGATCTGACCGAACAACGCCATCCAGAGCTACCTGAAACCGATGTTTTTGCGGAACTTCGCAGCAATATGACACGTCTCACGCCGCGCGATGCGGAGCTCGCCGCATCTGCACGGGCAGTTTATTGCTGGCACAACAGCCATGCGTTCTGCTCTAAATGCGGGGCGCAAAGTCAGATGGCCATGTCAGGCTGGCAGCGTGATTGCAGTGTCTGTGATGCGAAACACTTCCCGCGCACTGATCCTGTGGTGATTATGCTGATCACACATGGAAATTCGGTTCTTATGGGTCGTTCGCCGGGTTGGCCCGAAGGCATGTATTCGCTTTTGGCGGGCTTCGTCGAACCGGGAGAATCGCTGGAAGGCGCCGTGCGTCGTGAGGTCTTTGAAGAGGCGGGTATCAAAGTTGGGCAGGTTGACTACCTTGCCAGCCAACCTTGGCCGTTCCCCAATTCCTTAATGTTTGGCTGCAGGGGCGACGCGCTAAGCGACGAAATTACTATTGACCCTGTCGAGATTGAGGATGCAATTTGGGTCACGCGCGAAGATATGATGATGTCATTTGCGGGCGAAAACCCCAAGATTCTACCGGCCCGCAAAGGCGCAATCGCACATTTCATTTTAAAGCATTGGCTCAGCGATAGACTTGAGTAACCTCTCTCGTCTATAAAATCTAAAACAACGAGCAAACCAAAGCGAAGCAGGCCCATGAAATTTTCAACAAAAGAAGATATAGAAGCTCCAATCGCGGATACTTTTGAACTGTTTACTGAGTTCGATCATTTTGAAAAATCTGCATTGCGACGCGGCGCAGACGTGAGTCGCACTGATTCGCCGCGCAAATCTGGGGTTGGTATGGCATGGGCAAGCACGTTCAAATTGCGCGGAAAGAACCGTAACGTTAGCGCAGAAATGGTTGGATTTGATCCAAGCGAAAGCTACACAGTTGAATTGCAGAGCAATGATATCACTGCCTTTGCCGTCGTGGAACTTATAGCCCTGCTCAAAAGCCACACGCGCGCTTCGATTTCTATCGAATTGAAACCCAAAAGCCTATCTGGCCGATTGATGGTACAAACGATGCGCCTTGGAAAAACGCGATTGGATAAGCGTTTTAAGATGAGAGTGTCTGATTTTGTTCTTAACATAGAACGTCAATATAAAACCGGTGTGAGCGCCTAATTTTTCAGGATACGTCGCGATCGCCGGATCTTGGATATGTGCCAAGAATAGTGACTTCACTAGTGAAGTAACCAAGTTCGTCTAGTGCAAGTTGCACATCGTTGTCTTCAAGGTGGCCCTCAATTTCCGCATAGAATTGTGTTGCGGTGAAATGGCCTGCGACCATGTAGCTTTCCAGCTTGGTCATGTTGACACCGTTCGTGGCGAAACCACCCATGGCTTTGTAGAGCGCCGCAGGAATGTTGCGCACGCGAAATACAAAGCTGGTCATCATGCGCACGCCATCTTGTCGGGCAAGATCGTTGTCGCGTGACATCACCAAAAAGCGAGTCGTGTTATGCCCGTGATCTTCGATATCACTGGCGAGGACGTTCAGCTTGTAAATGTTGGCTGCGATCTCGCTGGCGAGTACACCACTGGCCATGTCACCACTTTCAACAAGCTCTGCGGCGGCACCCGCGCTATCGGCGGCATTTTCGCCTTCAATTCCATTTTTGGAAAGGAAAGCAGCGGCTTGCGGTAAAAGCACCATGTGCGCACGGACTTTTTTGATGTCACTCAACACGGCACCCGGCATTGCCATTAAGCTGATGCGCACCCGCGTGAAGGCTTCGCCGATAATATGCAAACCAGAGCTGGGCAACAGCCGGTGAATATCTGCGACCCGTCCGTATGTTGAGTTTTCAACAGGCAACATCGCAAGGTGGGCCTGCTTTGAATTAACTGCCTCGATGACGTCTTCAAACGTCTTGCAAGGAAGAGGGACGTAGTCGGGATAGTTATCGGCGCAGGCCTCGTGTGAATAGGCCCCAAGTTCACCCTGAAATGCGATCTTTTTGGTCATGTGGCTGGTTCCTCTAAAATATGAAGTACTTTGGCGTTTCGTCGCGGGTTCTACACCTTGCCTTAATCGCGTGAAACCCATAGATAACCGCGCAACGATATTATGAAGGCGAGCCACATGTTTGATACAATGACACTAACCAAAATTCTTGGCGCTGGCTGCGGTGCATTGCTTTTGTTCCTTATGGGCAGCTGGGCGGCAGAAGAACTGTATCACACTGGTGGCGGTCACGGCGATGATCATGCGCAAGGATATGTGATCGAAGTTCCAGATTCTGGTGCGGCTGTAGAAGAAGTTGTGAGCGTAGACATTGCAACGCTGATGCTGGATGCGGACGTTGCCAAAGGCGAAAAGGTTTTTGGTAAATGTAAAGCGTGTCACAAGTTGGAAGACGGCGCCAACGGCACAGGTCCGCATTTGTTTAACGCGGTGGACCGCGCAATCGGGTCTGTCGATGGTTATGGTTACTCGACTGTGCTTGCTGAACTGGGTGGCGCTTGGGGTTATGCAGAACTTGATGGTTTCCTCGAAAATCCAAAGGGTTATGCGAAGGGTACCAAGATGGGCTTTTCCGGCCTGAAGAAAGCAACAGATCGCGCGAACCTGATCGCGTATCTTGAGACGGTTAAGTAACAAACAGTTGCAGATGAAAAATCGAAGCCGCCAGCCCAGTGCTTGGCGGCTTTTTTCTTTTGGGAAACGATGTTTTTGTACCCAACGCACGCTTCGATCACACACAATTCAGCATTCAACGCTTGAATGTGACCGCTGCAGCGTTTTAGCTATGATAGACAAATAAAAACGAAGCAGAATGCCTTTGGGAGAATTAAAATGACACATAAATCCCCACTATCCGAAATCACCGTGAAACGCCGAGATCTGATGCTTGGCATGGCAGCTGGTGGTGCTGGATTGGCGCTTGGCGTAAATCCTGGTGCAGTCTTTGCGCAAGATACATCTTCCGAAATGGTGAAAAGCCATGGCTATTCCTTTTTCGGAGATTTGAAGTATCCGCCGGATTTTACACATTTTGATTATGTGAACCCAGAGGCCCCAAAAGGTGGAGAGATTTCTCTGTCTACGCGTGGCACCTTTAACAGCATGAACCGTTGGGCCCAAAAGGGCCAGTCTGGCCAATTCTCAGGTCTCGTCGCTGAATCAATGCTCGGCTCTGCACCGTTTGATGCAAGCCTGCCTGCGGACTCTATTACGGATGCCTATTGCCACTTGGCGGAATCGGTCGAGTACCCAAAGGCCAAAGAATGGTGCGTGTTCCACATTCGCCCCGAAGCAAAATTCTCTGACGGCAGCCAACTGACCGCGCATGATGCGGTGTTCACGCACAACCTGTTTATGGAACAAGGCATCCGCAGTTATGCGCGTTCGGTGAAGCAGCGCATTTCAAGTGTAGAAGCCATTGATGATTTTACGCTGAAAGGCACGTTTGTTGATGGTGTGTCGCGGCGTTCTCTGATCAGCACCATTGGCGGCTCCCCCGTGTTTTCCCAAGCATGGTACGAAGAAACGGGCGAGCGACTGGACGAACCTTCCTTGCTCACGCCGCTGGGCAGTGGCCCTTACGTGGTTGAAGATTTCGAGATCAATCGCTTCATCGTGTACAAGCGCAACCCTGACTATTGGGGTTGGCATTTGCCGATCAACGTCGGGCGTCACAACTTTGATCGTGTTCGTGTTGAATATTTTGCGGATCAAACTGCAGAATTTGAGGCGTTCAAAGCAGGCGAATATACGTTTCGCCAAGAAACGAGTACGAAGCAGTGGGCGACGGGCTATGATTTCCCTGCGATCGAAGAAGGTCATGTTAAGCGCGAGGCACTGCCTAACGGACAGCCACCTTCGCCGTCAGGTTTCGTCTTCAACCTATTGCGCGAACCCTTCACCGATATGCGCGTACGCGAAGCGCTAAGCCTTGCATATAATTTCGAGTGGGTTTCAACGTCCTTGCAGTTCGGCCTAACCAAACAGCGCCATTCCTTCGCGGAAAACTCGGAAGTGGAAGCCAAAGGTGTGCCGACTGGCTTGGAAAAAGCGTTCCTTGAATCCCTTGGCGATTTGGTGCCAGCAGAGGTGATGACACAGGAAGCTGTGCGTGCGCACACATCCAATCCTGACACGGTTTCAGACCGACGTAATCAGCGCAAGGCGTTGAAACTGTTCAAGGAAGCAGGTTGGACTGTTGGCAGTGACGGTAAGTATGTTGATGCGGACGGAAAGCCCATCGCGTTCAAAATCATGCTGTCGTCCAGCACGGGCGATACCGTTGAGGCGATCATCACGACCTATGTTCAAACGCTGAACAAATGGGGCATCGCGGCGGATATGGAAAAGATCGATTCCGCACAATATGCGCAGCGCTATTACGACAAAGACTGGGACATGATGTATTTCCGCAATCAAACCTTCTTGGCTGCTGGAATAGGTCTAAAGCAGGCATACGGATCGGAAACAGCCGTTGTGTCCTCTTACAACCCGCAATCTCTGCAAAGTCCACTGGTGGATGCGATTATTGACGGCTCACTGGAAACTAACTCACGCGCAGAAGAGGCCGCAGCGTTGCAGGCGCTAGATCGCGTGTTGCGCTATCTTCGTATTCAGATCCCTAGCGGATACGTCGGCGAACACTGGGTCGCGTCTTATGACATATATGAACATCCCGAAAATCTGCCGCCCCTTGCTTTGGGCCATCTGGATTTCTGGTGGTACAACAAAGAAAAGCACGAGGCATTGAAAGCCTCTGGCGCACTGAGGTAATCCGCTTTGGGAGCATATATTCTTCGACGTTTGCTGCTGATTATTCCAACTTTGCTTGGGATAATGATCGTCAATTTCACATTGGTGCAATTTGTACCCGGCGGTCCAGTTGAACAAATCCTCGCTCAAATGCAGGGCGGGGGCGACGTGTTTGAGGGCTTCTCTGGTGGGGGCAATGATGTTGGGGAAGAAACTTTTGGCTCTGACAGCGACTATGTTGGTGCAAGGGGTCTGCCCAAGGAATTCATCGAAGAGCTAGAGAAAGAGTTTGGCTTCGACAAACCGCCACTTGAACGCTTTTTGAATATGCTTTGGAACTATGCACGTTTTGATTTTGGTGAGAGCTATTTCCGATCTATTAGCGTGACCGACTTAGTGCTGGAAAAGATGCCTGTTTCAATCACACTGGGACTTTGGTCCACGCTGATTGCTTATCTTGTGTCTATCCCGCTTGGTATTCGCAAGGCGGTTCACGACGGCACAAGCTTTGATACATGGACGTCCGGTCTGATTATTATCGCTTACGCAATTCCGGGATTTTTGTTTGCGATTGTTTTGTTGGTTCTGTTTGCTGGGGGATCTTATTGGCAGATATTCCCGCTGCGTGGACTGACCTCTGAGGGCTTCGAAAACCTAAGCATGCTTGGAAAGGCGCTGGATTATCTCTGGCATATTGTGTTGCCTGTGACCGCATATTCGATTTCTGCGTTCGCGACGCTGACTTTGTTAACCAAGAACAGCTTTCTGGACGAGATCAAGAAGCAGTACGTTATGACCGCACGCGCGAAAGGCTTGAGTGAAAGAAAAGTGCTTTATGGGCATATCTTCCGCAATGCGATGTTGATTGTGATAGCAGGATTTCCTGCGGTTTTCGTATCCGTATTCTTCGGTGGATCGCTGATCATCGAAACGATCTTCTCACTCGATGGGATTGGGCGTCTTGGGTTTGAGGCAGCGGTCGGGCGCGATTATCCTGTTATGTTTGGAACGCTGTTCATCTTTGGCCTTATCGGTCTGATCGTCAGTATTTTGTCCGATTTGATGTATGTCCTCGTTGATCCGCGCATCGACTTTGAAAAGCGCGAGGGCTGATCTGATGACACTCTCACCGCTTAATCAACGCCGCTGGCGCAATTTCAAAAACAACCGCCGCGCGCTATGGTCTTTGATCATCTTCTCTGTGTTGTTCGGCCTAAGTCTATTTGCGGAATTTATTGCAAACGACAAACCCATCATGGTGAGCTATCGCGGCGAATTGCATATGCCTGTGTTCCAGTTTTATCCAGAAACGGCCTTTGGTGGAGATTTTGAAACCGAAGCCGTTTACCGCGATGTCGAAGTGCAATGCTTGATCAAATCGGGTGGTGCGGACGCGTGCTGGGATGATCCTGAAGGCATCATCGAAGGCGTGGAAGATGGGTCTTTTGGCGTGGATTTGGACGATTTTCAGAAGGGTTGGATGCTTTGGCCGCTTATCCCATATGCCTACGACACAACGGTAGATCGTACAGGTGCTGCGCCGTTGCCGCCCAACGGTGATAATCTGCTTGGCACGGATGACACCAAACGCGACGTGCTTGCACGTGTGATTTATGGCTTCCGGCTGTCGATTCTATTCACTTTGATCGTGACATCCCTTGCCAGTGTTGTGGGCATCACCGCAGGTGCAATTCAGGGGTATTTTGGCGGCTGGGTCGATCTGATCTTCCAACGTATCATCGAAATTTGGGGAGCGGTCCCATCGATCTATATCATCATCATTATGTTCGCGATCTTGGGTCGTAGCTTTTGGCTGCTTGTCTTCCTGATGGTTCTGTTCGGATGGATGGCGTTGGTTGGTGTTGTGCGCGCCGAATTCCTAAGGGCCCGTAACTTAGAATACGTGCGCGCGGCCAAGGCACTTGGCGTGTCCAACACAGTGATCATGTTCCGCCACATGCTGCCCAATGCGATGGTCGCGACGGTAACCATGTTGCCCTTCATTGTGACGGGCACAATCAGTGCGCTTGCGGGCCTCGACTTCCTCGGCTTTGGCTTGCCATCGTCCTCCCCCTCACTAGGCGAGCTGACATTGCAAGCCAAACAGAACTTGCAGGCACCTTGGCTTGCCTTCACAGCCTTCACCACATTTGCTGTCATGCTCTCACTGCTCGTGTTTATCTTCGAAGGTGTGCGCGATGCGTTTGATCCAAGAAAGACCTTCTCATGAGTGCCTTGCTTGAGGTCAAAGACCTAACCGTTGCCTTTCGCCAAGATGGCCAATTGAGCGCTGCAGTGCGCGGCGTTAGCTTCACCGTAGATCGCGGCGAAACTGTAGCTTTGGTGGGGGAAAGTGGATCAGGCAAATCTGTGACAGCGCTTAGTTCTGTGTCCCTACTGGGTTCAAGTGCGGTGACCGGTGGGTCGATCAAATACGCGGGCCAAGAGATGGTCAATGCGGATGAAAGCCTGCTGCGAAAGGTGCGCGGCAATGATATCAGTTTCATTTTTCAAGAACCGATGACGTCCCTTAACCCGTTGCATACGTTAGAAAAGCAGCTGGGTGAATCGCTTGCGCTACACCAAGGGGTGGTGGGCGCCGCTGCGCGTGGACGCATCATTGAATTGATGAATAAGGTTGGTATCCGCGACCCTGAAAGCCGTTTAAATTCCTATCCTCATCAGCTGTCTGGTGGTCAGCGACAGCGTGTGATGATTGCCATGGCGCTTGCCAATGGTCCTGATCTGTTGATCGCGGATGAACCGACAACAGCGTTGGATGTCACCATTCAAGCGCAGATTTTGGAACTTCTGGCTGGTTTGAAGAAGACCGAAAACATGGGACTTTTGTTTATCACCCATGACCTTGGGATTGTTCGCAGCATTGCTGACAAAGTTTGCGTTATGAAAGCGGGCGAAATTGTTGAGGCGGGTCCAACCGAGGACGTCTTTGGCAATCCTCAACACGAATACACCAAGACCTTGCTAAGTGCGCATTCCGTAGGAACGCCTGATCCAGTTCCAGCTGGTGCTGTCGAAGTGGCAAGCACCGACAAGTTGAAGGTCTGGTTTCCGATCCAAGAGGGTTTGTTGAAACGAACCGTTGGTCATGTGAAAGCGGTTAATGAGGCGACGCTTTCCGTGCGCGCTGGCGAAACCTTGGGCATCGTTGGTGAAAGTGGGTCTGGCAAAACGACACTGGCGCTTGCGATGATGCGTTTGATCGCATCAAAGGGCGGGATTAGTTTCGATGGGAGCGATACGCGGGGCTGGTCCACACGGCAATTGCGCGCTGCTCGCAAAGATATGCAGATCGTATTTCAGGATCCTTTTGGATCCTTGTCGCCGCGTATGACTGCCGAACAAATCATCGCGGAAGGGCTAGGCGTGCATGGCACGGACGGGGTGAAAACACCGCGTGAAATGGTCGCTGAAATCATGGTCGAAGTCGGCTTGGACCCGGAAACCATGCATCGCTATCCGCATGAGTTTTCAGGTGGCCAACGTCAACGTATCGCGATTGCACGGGCGATGATCTTACGGCCTAAATTGGTTGTGTTGGACGAACCTACAAGCGCACTCGACATGACGGTTCAGGTTCAAATCGTTGAACTGCTGCGGGGTCTTCAAAAGAAGTATGGGCTTGCCTACCTGTTCATCAGCCATGACCTGAAGGTCGTGCGTGCGATGTCACACAAGGTGCTGGTTATGAAACAGGGTGACATTGTCGAAATCGGCGAAAGCGAAGCACTGTTTAATGCCCCCCAACATGAATACACGCGCGCGCTGCTAAGTGCTGCTTTGGATCACCGCCCAAATTCCTAATGTGAGCGCCCGTTGTAGTGTGTCACGGGCGTTCACCTAGTTTCAGTGACGTGCTTCACGACATTCGTGGCAAGGCGTCGGTGATCGGCGGGGCCGTTGTACGCGGTTTTGCGCAAGGCCCGGTGCGAAGAATACAATTGGGTCAATCATTAGGATCTCTCCGATCAGCGTGAAATTTTGGGTCGCTCATACGGCCAGCCCGCCAGTGCCTTGGGGCGTACCAACGGCGCTCATGGGGCTTGTGTTGCAGCGAGGCACGTATGAAAGCATCTGCGAGGATAGGTAACATTTTCTTCTCCTTTTTTCTGTCTGTGCTTTAAATGTGCCTAAATGCGAGCCAGGAAGAATATAGTTATGTAAGGTGAGATTACATATGGAATGGCGAACCATGCCGCCTTTATCTGCGCTGCGCGCGTTTGAGGCTTATGCCACGCAAGGGTCGTTGCAAAAGGCAGGGGATGCGTTGAACGTGTCTCATGCCGCGGTCAGCCAGCAAATTCGCAATCTGGAAGCCCACCTTAGTGTCACGCTTTTGGATCGATCTGGTCGCCAAGCGCAACTGACGCGAGAAGGGCGCGACATGGCTGACGTTCTCAGCGCAAGTTTTGGTGCGATTGGCGCAGAGGCCCGCAAGCTGACGACAAAAGATGCCGACCGTGCGCTTGTTGTTTCGACCACACCCAGCTTTGCTGCGAATTGGCTGGTGCCTTGTTTGGCCGATTTTCGGCTGCAACACCCCGAAATCAACATTGTCATAGATGCGAATCCGAATGTGTCTGATCTTGGTCCAAACGGTCCAGACGTCGCGATTCGCTTTGGTCAGGGCGGATGGTCAGGCGTAGATGCGACAT
>NZ_JABBAM010000092.1 GCF_018607965.1 Planktotalea sp. | reverse complement strand
CATGACAAGACTTGGTCGCGCCAATTTCCCAATCCTGCCCTAATTCCCCGCCATCTTTAGGCAAGTGACCCCACCAGATGGGTCAACTTAAAATGTGCAGGAGCAGACCCGATGCAGGACACGCTACATTTTCTAGAAAAGTCACTGGCTGGACAGACCGGTGCAGCTTGGTTGGGCGACTTGGAAGAAATCGCAGACGAGGTTGGCTATTTCCAACCTCTCAGCGCAAAACATAACGCTGCGTTCATTGATGCGGGAAAAACCCTGCTTGTCACATTTGAAACACTTCAATCCGTGCAAACCATGAATGGTGACGCCCATCCCGTTGGGTTCGAAATGGTGCGTGAAGAAGGTTGGTCCCTGCTAAGTTTCTTCAGCGACGGCAATACATGGTTTCGCAACCCTGCCGTCTACCACTACTTTGATCGCTTAATCGATGACGGCTTTTTTGAAGATTTCGACCAAGTCATATTTTACGGTGTGGGATCGTGCGGATACGCGGCCTGCGCTTTTTCTGTGGCCGCACCTGGCGCGCATGTGTTAGCGCTTAGTCCCCAAGCGACCCTTGATCCGCGCGTGACGGAATGGGACGATCGCTTCCGTAGATCGCGCCGTATCAGCTTTACAGACCGATATGGCTATGCTCCTGACATGCTGGATGCAGCAGGGCGCGCCACGATCATTTATGATCCGCGCGTGGAACTAGACGCGATGCACGTTGCACTTTTCACGCGCTACAATGTCGACAAACTGTGCATGGCTTGCTTTGGCAACGCACTTGATCTGCAAATGATGCGGTTGGCCATTTTATACCCAATGCTCAGCGCACTTGGTGCGGATGACCCTGTGCCTGCTGAATTTTACACGCTTCACCGCAAGCGCCGTTTAGACCGCAATTATCTGCGTGCTGTGCTTGGAGATATGGAAGATGCCAAGCGTTGGGGACTTGCCAAAGCGGTGTGTGATCATGCCGCCAGCGCCTTGAATGCCCCACGATTTAAGAAACGTGGTGAGCAAATTTTGGCCCTTCAAGCCTCTGATATAGAACAAGGCGTTCAGCCAAGCTGACGTTTCAACATTTCAACACGCGGTTTGTGACGGCGTTTATACATAAAGCGCGCCCAAGCAGCGATGAGGGGCGTGCACCAACCCGCTTCAATTTCGATCTCGTAGATCAACTCCGCACCACGTACATGCGGCACGATCCGCAGAGAATGCAGCCAGTGTTGGACGCCCATACCCTGCTCGTTAGATTGAAAGCACAACGCCGATGCGTCGAACGCGACCACCTCCATACGGTAGGGCTGCGCAGGCAAAAGTCCGAACATTGAAACCGTCACGTCTAGGACTTGTCCCTGCGTGATCGCTCCGCTTGGCATGCCCTCAAAAACCAACACACCGCGTACGGCTTCCTTGAGGCAATCAAGATCAATTGCGACTGTCCAAACTGCCTCAGGGCTGTGATCATAAATGTGGCTTAAGCGAACCAAGCGCATATTTATGTGTTACCGGTGATCCGTGCCAAAAGTGGCTGACGAATAATGCCAATGGCCGCGCCCAAGCACAAAAGCGCTGGAAAAACGTTTACACCAATAATGTATAGGCCCAGTGCAGCAACGGTTAAAACCAGCGCGAAGCTGACCAAAACCAATTTGTCTGCGTCAATCTTCAAGCCAGCACGCTCTAAACCCGACGCGATGAATGGATCGGCACGATTGTAAAAGACGCCAACGATAAACCCAATAATTAATGTAAATATCATGTGTACACTCCCCGTGATGCGGGTGTCCTAAACTTCAAAACCGATAGACGCAAACCCCTAGCCCTTTTTGTTGGCGCGGTGTAAGTGACTTGGCATGACACATAGCTTAACCCTCCGCCGCCCCGACGACTGGCATTTACACCTGCGTGACGGCGATATGCTGCGCGCTGTACTGCCCGAAACTGCGCGCCATTTCGCACGCGCAATCATTATGCCCAACCTTGTGCCGCCGGTTGTGACCAGTGCAGATGCGCTCGCCTACCAAGCGCGCATCTTGAGTGCATTGCCAGAAGGCATGACGTTTGAGCCGTTGATGACGCTTTATCTGACAGAAGACACAGAACCAGATGATATGCGCGCCGCACACGCCAGCGGCTTGATCAAAGCAGTGAAACTTTACCCCGCTGGGGCCACGACGAATTCTGCCAGCGGTGTACGTGATTTTGCGCGTGTGCAACCCATCTTGGACGTAATGGCCGAAATCGGCCTGCCTCTGTGCTTGCACGGCGAAGTCACTGATAGCCACGTTGACATCTTTGATCGCGAAGCGGTGTTCATCGACACGATTCTGGATCCAATCCGCCGCGCCACACCGGGCCTTAGGGTCACGATGGAACATATCACCACTAAAGACGCGGTCGAGTATGCGCGCGAGCAAGACGACAGCCTTGGCGCGACGATCACGACGCACCATCTGATCATCAACCGCAACCACATCCTCGTGGGCGGGATCAAACCGCACTACTACTGCCTGCCCGTAGCCAAACGCGAAGAACACCGCGTCGCCCTGGTAGAGGCGGCAACATCCGGTGACACACGCTTCTTCCTTGGAACCGACTCCGCGCCCCACTCTGACGTACTCAAAGAAAACGCGTGCGGATGTGCAGGCTGTTTTACAGCGACCAACACCATGTCGATCCTCGTGCAAGTGTTCGACCAACAAGGCGCACTCGACAAACTAGAGGCATTCGCCTCCCTGAACGGCCCCGCGCACTACAAACTCAAGCCGAACGTTGAGACGATCACCCTGACCAAAACACCCCCCACATATCCTGAGAAAATCATCACAGGCATGGGCGAAGTCACGGTCTTTGATCCGGGCTTCCCACTCGAATGGTCTGTCACCTCTTAACGTTCTCCTTTCCCAAATATCCCGGGGAGCGCGAGGGGCTGGCCCTTCGCCCCCGCACTCTCACACCTCAGTTGCCAAATGAGATAAATCATGATCCCCACCAGCTACCCAACGCCCGAAGAAATCGCCCGCCTAACAGCGCGTATGCTGCTAGAAATCAAAGCGGTGCACTTCAACGCCTCCGAGCCCTTCATTCTCTCCTCCGGTCTGCCCAGCCCGACCTACATTGATTGCCGCAAGCCCAATTCCTACCCGCGCATCCGCTCGACCATGATGGATTTCATGACGGTCACAGTCATGCGCAACGCTGGTTTTGAAGCGTTCGATAACGTCGCTGGCGGCGAAACCGCAGGCATCTCCTACGCAGCCCTAGTTGCAGAACGCATGGCTTTGCCCATGACCTATGTGCGCAAAAAGCCCAAGGGCCACGGGCGCGGTGCGCGCATCGAGGGCGATATGCACGAGGGCCAGCGCGTTCTGCTCGTGGAAGACCTCACAACCGATGGTGGATCCAAGCTGAACTTCGTCGATGCGATTCGTGAAACGGGTGCAACTTGCACCCACACAGCGGTCATTTTCTATTACGACATCTTTCCGGAAACCAAAAAGACACTTGGCGATCACGGTGTCACGCTGCACCATCTTTGCACCTGGTGGGATGTACTCGCCGAGGCCAAAGCGCAAAATACGTTTGATACGGCGACGTTGGCGGGGGTCGAGGCCTTTCTCAACAATCCACGCGCATGGCAAGAGGCCAACAAAAAAGGCTGATCTAGCCTATTTGAGGTTATCCACAGAAACATACAATTTGCACCTGCCCCCCTTGGTTATCTATTAAGGGGGCGGGAAATTGAGGATTGAAGATGAACGAAATCGCATCAATGAAAACAACGCAGGTCGATGTCGCGGCCGCGGAGACCATGCCCAACTCTATCGAGGCAGAACAACAGCTTCTGGGTGCGATCCTGACCAACAACGACATCTATGACCGCGTCGCATCCATCATTCAGCCGCGCCATTTCTTTGATCCCGTGCATCAGCGCATCTATGAGGTCGCCGCGGCGCGCATTGCCAAGAACAACCTTGCATCGCCTGTGACGCTCAAGGCGTTTCTTGAAGATGATGAAGGTCTGAAAGAACTTGGTGGACCTGCATATCTCGCGCGTCTTGCAGGGGCTGCGATCTCTGCTTTTGCCGCGCGCGATTATGCGCAGATTATTTATGATCTCGCGATCCGTCGAGAACTGATGGGGCTTGGGCGCGATATCTCGGCCAAAGCGGCACGCGTTGATGTGGCCTCTGAACCTGCCGAACAAATCGTAGAGGCCGAACAACAGCTTTATAAGCTGGCCGAAAAGGGCAGTTCTGATAGCGGTTTTCAATCCTTTCTGCGCGCGATCACCGATGCGGTGAACGTCGCCAACGCCGCGTACGAGCGCGGGGGCGGCATGGCGGGTGTCTCTACTGGCTTGACCGACATGGACAAAATGCTGGGGGGTTTGCACAAATCCGACCTTCTGATCCTCGCGGGTCGCCCGTCCATGGGTAAGACATCCCTTGCCACAAACATCGCGTTCAACATTGCTAAAGCCTTTCGCAAGGGCAAGCTGGCTGATGGCACCGAGGGCGCAGTCGATGGCGGCGTCGTGGGCTTCTTTTCACTGGAAATGAGCGCGGAACAGTTGGCTGGTCGTATTCTGTCCGAAGCATCCGAAATTTCATCCCATAAAATCCGTCAGGGTGACATGGAGGAATTCGAATTCCGCCGTTTCGTGGAAGCCGCCAAAGACCTTGAGGCCTGCCCGCTTTATATTGACGATACTGCCGCGATCCCGATTGCACAGCTTTCCGCGCGTGCGCGTCGTCTTAAACGGACTCACGGTCTGGACGTTCTGATCATCGACTACCTTCAACTGGTGCGCGGTACGTCTGAAAATCGTGTTCAGGAAATCGGCGAAATATCCATGGGCCTGAAGGCCATCGCCAAGGAGCTTCAGATCCCTGTGATCGCCCTGTCCCAGCTGTCACGTCAGGTGGAAAACCGCGAAGATAAGCGCCCGCAATTGTCGGACCTGCGTGAATCAGGTTCAATCGAGCAAGACGCAGACGTGGTGATGTTCGTGTATCGCGGCGAGTATTATAAAGAACGTGAAAAGCCGCAGGACGACAACCTAGAAGCCATGGCGCAGTGGCAAGATGATATGTCCCGCCTGCACGGCAAGGCAGAGGTCATCATTGGCAAGCAACGTCACGGCCCGATTGGAACAATTGAACTTAGCTTTGAAGCGCAGTTCACGCGTTTTGGTAATCTCGCCAAAGCGTGGCAAGTTGGAAGCGATGATCAGCAATTCTAGGGATTTGTTATGCATAGACGTCACTTCCTTGCAGCCAGTGTTGCTGCAACAGTCGCGACTCCTATAATGGCGACAGAGCCCTTGCATGAGCGCCCCGAAGAAGACCACCACGAGGCGACGTTTATGATGTGGCCCGTCAATCGTGACGTGCATCTAGACAAAACGTTTCTTGAGTATGCACAACAATCCATAGCCGACATCGCCAATACGATTGCCGAATTTGAATCTGTTATTCTGATTGCAGAGGGTAGCGATCATGCACGCGCACGTAAGATGCTAAGTGGCAAGATTGATCTTTGGGACATCCCCACAGAAGATCTTTGGGCGCGCGATGCGGGACCTTTGATTGCCCATCGTGGATCCGAGCGGGTCGTAAGTCATATCCAATTCAACGGTTGGGGTCATAAGCAAATCAACACGCGCGACAGCAAAATAGCGACTGCGATTGCGGACCGCCTTGACTTTGACGTTGTGGATAGCGGCGTCACAGGTGAAGCGGGTGGCGTAGAACATGATGGTCACAGATTGCTGATGGCCCACGAAAGTTCATGGGTGAACAAAAACCGCAACCCCAGTTTGAGCCGCGATGAAGTAGAACGTCGCTTGCTGAGAGCCTACGGTGCAGAGCGGATGATCTGGTCCAAAGGCGTGTCAGGCGAAGATATCACAGACTACCATATTGATTCCCTCGCGCGTTTCTCTGGTCCCAACCGCGTTTTGATAAACCTTCCCGATACCCCCGATTGGGAAGACCCCTTTCATGTCGCGGCGTATTAAACCTATGATGTGCTCAAAGCGGAAAATTTGGATGTCGAAGTGATCCCCAAACCAAACTATCGACGTGTGAAAGACTTTGAATTTGTTGCGTCTTACGCGAACTACTATGCCTGCAACGGCGCGGTTATAGCGGCTGAATTCGGCGATCGCGAAACAGACAAAATAGCGCGCAACGCTTTGGCACAACATTATCCTGGACGCGAAATTGTGACGCTGAATATGGACGCATTAGGCGAAGTTGGCGGTGGTATTCACTGCGCCACGCAGCAATTGCCAAGCGCATAACCTAAAGGCACGCAAAAAGATGAGTTGGGTCAAACAAAATGCTGCGCAACATCAGCGATATGCGCTGCGCTGACCCGCCTGTGTGCGGATAGAGGGCTAGTTTAAAGATCCCTTGCCTTTTTGCCCTTGACCTAACGGGCGTTCATGGCAAAGACATCTCTTATGAGCACAGGTACGTTAACAGTTGATTTGGCCGCAATGGCTGCGAATTGGACCGCCTTGGACGCGATGAGCGCGGGCGAAACTGGAGCTGTCGTCAAGGCTGATGCCTATGGCACAGGCATTGGTCGCGCAGCGCGCCGCCTTGCACAAACTGGCGCGCGCAAATTTTTCGTTGCTGTCGCACAAGAAGGTGCCGACATTCGTCAAGCATTGGGACCTGATCCTGAGATCTACATCTTATCGGGACACATGTCTGGCGACACGGACATTATTGCGGATCTCAACCTGATCCCCCTGCTCAGTTCTATCGACCAAATGTTGCGTCACTTTGAGGCGCTTCCTGGAACGTCCTTTGGCATCCAGCTTGATACGGGTATGAACCGCCTGGGGATGGAAGCGGGTGAATGGGACGCTGTGCGTACTCTGGTGCTGCCGCAAAACCCCAAGTTGATCATGTCTCATCTGGCCTGTGCTGATGAGCCAACCCATCCGATGAATGCCCAACAATTGGCCGCGTTTATCGAGATGACAGGCGGCATTGATGCGCCGCGTTCTCTGGCCGCGACGGGCGGCATTCTGCTTGGGCCCGACTATCATTTTGATGTCACGCGCCCGGGTATCGGCCTGTACGGTGGCCTGCCCTTTACGGATGCGCATCCCGTTGTGTCGATTGAGCTGCCCATCATCCAAACGCGCGATGTCGCGGTGGGGGAAAGCGTCGGTTATGGCAACACGTGGATTGCGCAGCGTCCTAGCCGGATTGTAACGGTGTCATGTGGCTATGCCGACGGTATTTTGCGCGCGATGGGGCCAAAGACCACGTTATTTGCCGCAGGTGTCGCCGTGCCGATTGCAGGCCGCATTTCAATGGACAGCATCGGTGTTGATTTGACTGACGCCAAAGACGTTCCAAGCCATCTTGAACTGGTTGGTCCCAATCAATCCATCGAAATGCTTGCACAAAATGCGGGAACCATTGGCTATGAAATCCTGACATCTCTCGGTGCGCGCTATGCGCGGCGGTATGCTGGATGAACCTGATTTTACGACCCCTAGAAGCGTTAGGCCACGCATTTCTCAACCTTTTGGCGGCCTTGGGACGTATTTCGATCTACGCGGGATCCACGCTGCGCCATATCTTTAAACGCCCCTTTTATGCGCGTGAACTGGCCATCGCGATCTTGAATGTGGGCTGGCTGTCCCTGCCTGTTGTCGGTTTGACGGCTTTGTTCACTGGCGCTGCATTGGCGCTGCAAATTTACGCGGGTGGCGCGCGGTTCAACGCAGAGGCCGTCGTTCCCCAGATCGTTGCCATTGGAATGGTGCGCGAACTTGGCCCTGTTTTAGTCGGGTTGATGATCGCTGCGCGCGTGACGTCGTCGATTGCCGCAGAAATTGCGACCATGAAAGTGACCGAACAGATTGACGCATTGGTCACGCTGTCCACCCATCCCATGCAATACCTGACTGTGCCCCGCGTTCTGGCAGGTTTGATCTGTGTGCCTGTGTTGGTTGGCGTGGGCGATGTTATTGGCATTCTGGGCGGATACACGGTTGCGGTTGCGACATTGGACTTCAACTCCTCTACCTACCTTGTGAACACATTTGATTTCTTGGAAATCCGTGATGTGGTATCTTCGCTTGCCAAAGGCGCGGTGTTCGGCGTCATTGCAACGCTTATGGGCTGTTATTACGGCATGAATTCAGGACGCGGCGCACAGGGCGTGGGGGCCGCTACCAAAGGATCGGTCGAGGCGGCTGCGATTCTGATCTTGGCCGCTAACTTCGTTCTAACATGGGTGTTTTTCTCGCTATGATCACGCTGTCCGGTGTCAAGAAATCATTCGGCAATAATCATGTTCTGCGTGGTGTCGATCTAGAGATCGCACGTGGCACATCGATGGTCATCATTGGTGGATCCGGAACTGGAAAGTCCATCGCGCTAAAGTCCATCCTAGGTTTGGTGACGCCCGACGCTGGGACAATCATGGTCGATGGCAAAGATGCTGCAACCGCAGAACGGGATGCGTTTCTGGCGCGATTTGGCATGTTGTTTCAGGGCGGCGCATTGTTCGATAGCCTGCCCGTTTGGCACAATGTGGCGTTTCGCTTGATGCGCGGCGCGTTGCAACGTCCCAAAGAAGAAGCCCGCGAAATTGCTATCGAGAAACTGCGCCGCGTGGGATTGAAAGCCGATGTCGCTGATCGTTTGCCTGCTGAACTCTCTGGCGGGATGCAAAAACGCGTCGGACTTGCGCGCGCGATTGCGGCAGAGCCCGAGATCATCTTTTTCGACGAGCCGACCACGGGCCTAGATCCGATCATGTCCGGCGTCATCAACGACTTGATCCGCGAAATTGTCGTCGAAATGGGGGCAACCGCGATGACGATCACCCACGATATGACATCCGTGCGCGCGATTGCTGACAACGTCGCAATGCTGCATGATGGCGTGATCCAATGGAGCGGCCCTGTTGCGGATATGGACCAAGCGGGCGACCCCTATTTGGACCAGTTCATTCATGGTCGCGCGGATGGCCCGATCGAGGCCGTACGCTAAGTTAAGCACGCCCCACCCTTGCAACACGGGACCAGAAACGCCACGTTGAAATTGCATGCCAAGAATAAGGCGATTCAACACGTGAGTAATTTTAGCACTTTATTTGAACCAAACTACACGATCCTCACATTTTTGATGATCAAGACTTTCTTCTATATCGAATTTATCGGCGTTTTATCCTTGATCCGTACCTTCGTTTCGCGAGGCCCGTCGCGGTGGGCCGCATTCACGGCCTTTAGTGTTGCACTTGCTGGCGTGGCCGCGAAATATGTCCCACCCCTTGCTGGTTTCATTGGAACCGACGTCGGACGTATCGCATCGCGGATCGTTAATCAGGGCGTGTTTCAATCAGGATCAGGCATGGCGTTGCCCGTGCTGGTTTCTCTCTTATTTGCGCTGTCTTGGCGTCTGGCGGGCCGTCGGTGGTGGGGGCTAGATGCACTCCATCTGATCGCGGCGATCTGCTTTTTTGGGCTTTGGTATTTTACGCTATTATGACACTTAAAAAATTCATAAACCTCGCACTTTTGATTGCCTTCCCGATTGCGTGGTTCGCACCATTGATACGGGCGGGCTTCTTGCCCCTGTTCGGACTTAGCGAAATCAGCATCATCTCAGGTCTGCAAAGCCTGTGGCAAACCGATGTTTACCTTGCTTTGCTGGTCACGTTTTTTGCCCTGTTCGCGCCCTATGTGAAAACTCTGGGCTTGGCCTTGGTGCAGTTTGACTTGCTCAGCGCCCGCGTGAAACCCGCGCTAACCTTGCTCGGAAAATTAGCAATGGCCGATATTTTTCTGATCGCGGTTTACATAACGGTTTCAAAAGGAATCGGTGTAGGGCGGATTGAAACCGCGTGGGGGCTGTATCTGTTTACGGTTTGCATATTAATCCAATTGGCGTTGGGGTTATTGTTTCGCGACGATCCCGAAAAGCGCGATGGAAATACCGCATCTGTCCCAGAATGATGTTAACGCCACAGATTTCCC
>NZ_JABBAM010000140.1:1351-10219 GCF_018607965.1 Planktotalea sp. | reverse complement strand
CCTTGGTCGCTGACGGCATCAAACAGCGCACGCGCTTCGCGGTAAACACGGTCCGTTAATTGCGTTGGCTCACGCAAGGAAATGCGCCGTGTGATTTGCGTAAAGTTAGCGCGCTTTAATTTCAATGTCACAACTCGGCCTGCAAGCTCTTTTGCTTTTGCACGATCTGCAACTTGTTCTGACAGCCGCCAGATATGCCCATCCAAGATATCCAGATTAGCAGTATCCTCATTGAAGGTCGTTTCGTTCGAGATGCTTTTCATTGGAGCATGTGACGAAACCCTCCGAAAATCTTCGCCCCTTGCAATATGAAACAGGCGTTCCCCCGTGCCGCCAAAGCGCGCGACCAGATCGGATTTTTCCCAGCGCAGAAGATCGTCGAACGTCCGAATGCCTACCTTTTCCAGTGATGCCTGTGCAGCCGGTCCAACCCCCCAAATCATGCGCACAGGTTTGCCAGCTAAAAATTCCGTCGTATCCGCCTCGCCAATCACTGAAAATCCGCGGGGCTTGTCCAAATCAGAGGCGACTTTTGCGAGGAATTTGTTGTGGGATAGACCGATTGACCCGCTTAACCCCAGCTCGTCTCGCATACGCTTGATCAGTCGCGCCAACATCTCTGCTGGCGGTGCGCCATGAAGGCGCTGCGTGCCGCGCAGGTCCATGAACGCCTCGTCTAGTGAGAGGGGTTCGATCGCGGGAGTGAGTTCTTCCATCATCGCTTTGATCGCTTTTGACGCCTCCACATAGGCGTTCATGCGGGGTCTGATCACCACTGCATCGGGGCACAGTTTCAACGCTTGAAACATTGGCATCGCAGATCGCACGCCTTTGATCCGCGCCACATAACAGGCAGTGGATACGACACTGCGCCGACCGCCTCCGATGATCACAGGCTTGTCTGCCAAAGACGGATCATCACGCTTTTCAACGCTCGCGTAGAATGCATCGCAATCCATATGTGCGATGGAAAGCGTCATCAATTCAGGATGCGAGATCACGCGCGCAGAGCGACAGGCAGGGCAGCGCGTGCCATGCTCAAAATCCGTTAAGCAATCTCTGCAAAGTGAGGGCATTGCGCTGCCTTGATCCCGTGAACACCAGTACGGAAGACTACGCTGCGTGCGCGCCGAATTCAAATAGGCAGCCTTTGAACTCTCCTGCGTAAACGCTTATGTAGGAATTAACGTTTAGGAGAGTTCCATGTCATTTGATCAGTTAGCTTTTAATTTTCTGAGCGAGAATACGTTCATCGTGTTGCTTGCCGCCTTTATTATTATCTGCATCCTGCTTGGTGTGCGGATTGTTCCGCAGTCTGAAAAATTTGTGGTCGAACGTTTTGGGCGTCTGCGCTCGGTGCTTGGGCCTGGGATCAATTTGATTGTGCCGTTCTTGGATAAGGTCGCGCATAAAATTTCCATTCTAGAACGCCAATTGCCCAACGCACACCAAGACGCAATTACGGCTGACAACGTGTTGGTACAGGTGGAAACGTCGGTTTTTTATCGCATTCTTGAACCTGAAAAGACGGTCTACCGAATCCGTGATGTGGATGGCGCAATTGCAACGACGGTTGCAGGCATGGTGCGTTCTGAAATCGGTAAGATGGAGCTGGATGAAGTTCAATCAAACCGCACACAGCTGATTTCGCAGATCAAAACCCTTGTCGAAAGCGCAGTTGACGATTGGGGTATTGAAGTGACGCGGGCTGAACTTTTGGACGTTAATCTAGATCAAGCAACCCGCGATGCGATGTTGCAGCAATTGAACGCCGAACGTGCGCGCCGTGCGCAGGTTACGGAAGCCGAAGGTGCAAAACGCGCTGTTGAGCTTAGTGCGGATGCTGAACTTTATGCTGCAGAACAGATCGCCAAAGCGCGCCGTATTTCAGCGGATGCAGAGGCATACGCGACGGGTGTTGTTGCGGCTGCGATCGCTGACAATGGCATGGAAGCCGCGCAGTATCAGGTTGCCTTGAAGCAGGTTGAAGCGTTGACCGCACTTGGTAGCAGTGCAGGTTCGCAAACGGTTGTCGTTCCGTCTAGCGCGATGGATGCGTTCGGCGATGCGTTCAAGATGCTCAAGGGAGGGTCCAAATAATGTGGACCTCTTGGGTATTCTGGATGATCGCCGCTGTTGCGTTGGCGATCTTCGAAGTGTTCGCGCCTAGCTTTATCTTCTTGGGCTTCGCAATTGGCGCTGCTTTGATGGGTCTGATCCTGCTGGTTGGCGGATCAGCCCTTAGCCTTAGTGTGCCCATGACGTTTCTCGTCTTCGCTATCGTGTCCTTGATTTCTTGGGTCGCGTTGCGCCAAATTTTGGGTGTGCGTGGCGGTCAAGTGAAAGTCTGGGACAAAGATATCAACGACTAGATCGCAGCAAGCTCTGCGATGATCGCTTCGGCAGCACCCTTACGATCATCTGCATCACGGATCGGGCGTCCGACTACGATGTGATCCGCACCCGCAGTAATCGCGTTTACCGGTGTTGCTATGCGTTTTTGATCGCCTGAAGCAGAACCCATTGGACGCACGCCGGGTGTTACAATCAAACGACCCTGCGATTCAGGCAACGCACGAATGGCGGCTGCTTCTTGGGGCGATGAAATAATCCCGTCCGCGCCAGCATCAAACGCACGGCCAGCGCGATCAATCACCAAATCAGGAATTGCGCCGTCACGGATCAAGCAATCATCAAGATCATTGCGATCTAAAGACGTTAAAATCGTCACGCCTAGAATTTTCATATTACTGCCAGACGCGCCTTCTTTGGCAGCGCGGATAACATGGGGATCACCGTGGACCGTCAGAAAATCCAGATCAAATTGTGCAAGGCCACGTACGGCAGCCTCAACAGTTGCGCTGATGTCGAACAGCTTCATATCCAAAAAGATACGTTTACCCATCTCGCCCTTAAGTTCGTTGGCAAGGGCAAGCCCGCCGCCTGTTAGCATGCCTAGACCGATCTTATAGAACGAGACTGAGTCGCCTAAAGTTTCGGCCATTTTTAACCCGTCGATTGCGTTCGCAACGTCAAGGGCGACAATTAGGCGATCATCGGACATTTGGCTTCTCCTGCTGGGGTCGCCCCCCTATCGCGCAAGGGGCTGGGGCAGGTCAAGCAAATGGGTATTTTTAGGCTGCAAAACCTTCTGGCAAAACACCCGGTGCAAACTTAACATATGATTTTGAGATGCGGTATTCTGGCATGCGCTGAACTTGGCGCATTGCTTCAGAAACGAACGCCAATACTGGGTTGCGCTTTTCAGCTTCGCGGCCTGGTTTGATTTGGCGATCAAAGATCAAATCGCCTGTGTCGGTAATGAATGACACTTTGCCAGCACCACCTGTTTCAGGTGTGAATTCTTGGATTGGGGTAACTTCAATACGATTTACGATCATTACTTTTTCTCCTGCTCGGACTTCGCTTGGGAAGCCTCTGATTGTTAACTCTAACTCTTGTGACCTTAAATCTTTGAATCTGGGCAAAATGTGTCCAAATTAGCGTTAATTGCGTGGCGGGCTGCTCTTGATACAGATCGCAACGTTGCCCACATAAAAACTCGAGGCCCGAAACCTTAGCGTGCTGCACAGCAGGCGCATTTTTCAATCGGGTGCTTTTTGAAGGAGAGAACCTATGGACCTTAATAAGTTCACAGAGCGTTCGCGCGGATTCATCCAAGCGGCGCAGACAATCGCACAGCGCGAAGATCACCAGCGTTTGTTGCCAGAACATATTTTAAAAGCATTGATGGATGACGACCAAGGTTTAGCGTCTAATCTGATCACCCGCAGTGGTGGTGCGCCGACACGTGTCGTCGAAGCGCTGGACATTGCAATGGGCAAAATTGCCAAGGTTAGCGGCGATGCGGGTCAGGTCTATATGGATAGCCAGACGGGCAAAGTTTTTGGTGAAGCGGAAAAGCTGGCCAAGAAAGCCGGCGACAGTTTTGTGCCTGTTGAACGCATTCTGCAGGCCCTTGCGCTTGTGAAATCCAAAGCGTGTGATGCTTTGGAGGCGGGCGCGGTGACTGCCCAAACGCTGAACACAGCAATCAACGACATTCGCAAAGGCCGCACGGCTGACAGTGCGAGTGCCGAAGAAGGGTATGACGCGTTGAAGAAATACGCGACGGATCTGACCGCAATGGCAGAGCTTGGCAAGATTGATCCGATCATTGGTCGCGATGAAGAAATTCGCCGCGCGATGCAGGTTTTATCACGTCGTACCAAGAATAACCCAGTTCTGATCGGTGAACCCGGCGTTGGTAAAACCGCAATTGCCGAAGGTCTTGCCTTGCGCATAATCAATGGCGACGTGCCAGAAAGCCTGCGCAACAAACGCCTAATGTCGCTCGACATGGGTGCGTTGATTGCGGGCGCGAAATATCGTGGTGAATTTGAGGAACGTCTAAAGGCGATTCTGTCTGAGGTCACGGCTGCCGCTGGAGAGATCGTTCTGTTCATCGACGAAATGCATACGCTGGTTGGCGCGGGGAAGGGCGACGGCGCAATGGATGCGTCTAACCTGCTGAAACCAGCGCTAGCGCGGGGCGAGTTACATTGCATTGGCGCGACCACTTTGGATGAATACCGTAAGCACGTCGAAAAAGATGCGGCCTTGGTGCGGCGTTTTCAACCTGTGATGGTTGAAGAACCCACAGTTGAGGACACTATTTCGATCTTGCGCGGCATTAAAGAGAAGTACGAACTTCACCACGGTGTGCGTATTTCCGATAGCGCGCTTGTTGCTGCGTCGACGCTGTCGCATCGCTACATCACAGATCGTTTCTTGCCCGACAAAGCCATCGATTTGATGGACGAGGCCGCAAGCCGTTTGCGCATGGAAGTCGACAGCAAGCCAGAAGAACTGGATGCGCTGGACCGCGAAATCATGCAAAAGCAAATTGAGGCCGAAGCGCTAAAACTTGAGGACGATCAGGCGTCTAAAGATCGTCTTGTTGTGCTTGAAAAGGCGTTGGGCGATTTGCAGGAACGCTCCAGCGAGATGACTGTCAAATGGCAGGCGGAACGCGACAAGCTGGCAGGCGCGCGAGAGATGAAAGAGCTTTTGGATCAAGCGCGTGCTGAGCTGGACATCGCCAAACGTGAAGGCAATCTCGCGAAAGCGGGTGAGCTGTCTTATGGCGTAATCCCCGATCTGGAAAAGATGTTGGGCGAAGCCGACGATCGTGAAGATGGCGGCGTCATCGTTGAAGAAGCCGTGCACCCCGAACAGATTGCGGGCGTGGTCGAGCGTTGGACAGGGATCCCCATGTCCAAGATGCTTGAAGGCGAACGTGATAAGCTTTTGCGCATGGAAGATGCACTGCATAACCGTGTGATCGGTCAACATTCTGCGGTGAAATCTGTGGCCGATGCAGTGCGCCGTGCACGCGCGGGCTTGAACGACGAGAACCGTCCGCTTGGGTCGTTCCTTTTCCTTGGGCCAACTGGTGTGGGTAAAACAGAGCTGACCAAAGCTGTTGCTGAATTTCTGTTCGATGACGACAGCGCAATGGTCCGTATTGATATGTCCGAATACATGGAAAAGCATTCAGTTTCACGCTTGATTGGTGCTCCTCCCGGATATGTCGGGTATGATGAGGGCGGCGTTCTGACTGAATCTGTGCGCCGTCGTCCCTATCAGATCGTGTTGTTTGACGAGGTCGAAAAGGCGCACCCAGATGTGTTCAACGTCCTTTTGCAAGTTTTGGATGATGGTATGCTGACCGATAGTCAGGGCCGCACCGTGGACTTCAAGCAAACGCTGATTATCCTGACGTCCAACCTTGGGGCGCAAGCGTTAAGTATGTTGCCAGAGAACGCGGATACCAGTGATGCGAAACGCGATGTGATGGATGCAGTGCGCGCGCATTTTCGGCCTGAATTCCTGAACCGCTTGGATGAAACGATCATTTTTGATCGCCTTGCGCGGGAAGACATGTCCGGGATCGTGGATATTCAGATGGGCTTGCTGGACAAACGCTTGGCGGGTCGCAAGATTACGCTTGATTTGGACGATGCGGCGCGTAAATGGTTGGCGGACGAAGGGTATGATCCTGTGTTTGGCGCGCGCCCCCTAAAGCGTGTGATCCAACGTGCCTTGCAGAACCCTTTAGCTGAAATGATTTTGGTGGGTGATGTGGGTGATGGCGATACGATCGATGTCAGCGCGGGTGTTGAAGGGCTGATCATCGGCGATGTTGTGGCCAGCACAAACCGCCCACGCCCTGATGATGCGGTCGTGCACTGAAACACACCGATGCACACTGTGGTTTGACAACGACGACCTGAAACCAGACAACGGCCTCGCAACCCCAAATGTGAGGCCGTTTTTATGATTATGCCCCCTGACATGGTGATTTTTGATTGTGATGGTGTGCTGGTTGACAGCGAACAAATCACGGATCGCGTGATGAAAGCTAATTTCGAACGTCACGGGCTAACGATTGGTTTGGATGATCTATCTGCGTTTTTTGTAGGTGGGACGATGCAAGGTGCCATGGACCGTGCCCGCGAAATGGGTGCGCGCTTGCCCGATGATTGGTTGGACGAAATTTATCCTGAAATATTTGATGCACTTCGAGATCAAGTCGAACCGATCAAAGGTGCGATTGATGTACTTGATGCGCTGGATGCTGCTGGAATTCCATATGCGATTGGCTCAAACGGCCCTCACCCAAAGATGGACATCACCCTTGCGCGCACGGGTTTGGCGGACCGTTTCAAGGGGCGTATTGTTTCGCGCACGGATGTTGCGCATGGCAAACCAGCACCTGATGTTTATCTGAAAGCGGCCAGCGATGCGGGCATCGCGCCAGAGCGCTGTGTTGTGATTGAGGACAGCGCGACAGGTGCCAAAGCAGGCATCGCCGCGGGCATGTACACAATAGGATTTCATGAGGAAACGCCCATAGAACGCCTAGACCCTATCTGTGACGCACTGTTCGCTGATATGGCGGAATTGCCAGCATTGCTGGGCCTGAAATAGAACAGGGGCGCAGGTAGATCATGACCTGCACCCCTTCTTCCGCGCCAGATAGTCTGCGTGAGTGGGTTAAACTGGACGGAAGGTTCCGGTCACGGGGTTAACCGCTGATATCGGGCAAAACACCTGCTTTGACGGCTTCGGTTAGCTCTTCTTCGGTCAGCATGCCGTCCGCGTTTGCGTCTACGTCTGACATTGCAAAGCTGGCTGTTGCGAAGGATAGCGCTGCGAGTGTGAGTGTGGATTTCAGTAACATTAGATCGTCTCCGTGAGTGGTTACGTACTCAAAATATACGCTAGCCCACTGTCGGATATTCACATCAACACCACACTCCTTGGATGTAATAGCGATAGTTTTCGGCCATAAGTTGCGCATTTCGCAGTAAAGCATGGGCCATCTTTCGCACGACCAAACGGGTGTCGCGCCAATCGGCCAGTAAAGGCCGACGTGAACCATGCATTTGCGCTGGAACGCGCCTGAAAATGCAAAACCCCACCAGCCTGAACTGATGGGGAATCGCTTGTCGTGAGTGGTTAAGCCGTTGGGCTTACATCTTGGGCATGATCACCGCGTCGATCACATGGATCACACCGTTGGATGCTTCAATGTCCGCCGCTGTGACGTTTGCACCGCCGACCGTGACACCACCTTCTGTCATGATCTTAACGTCCGTACCCTGTACCGTTGTCGCCATCATGCCGTTGGTTAGATCAGCCGCCATGACTTTTCCAGCGACGACGTGATACGTGAGGATCGCTGTTAGCTGATCTTTGTTTTCTGGCTTGAGCAGTTCTTCGACTGTGCCTTCTGGCAACGCAGCGAATGCATCGTCTGTTGGTGCGAAGACTGTGAACGGACCGTCACCTTTCAGCGTGTCTACTAGACCAGCGGCCTGTACGGCTGCAACGAGCGTGCCGAACGTACCCGCGCCGACAGCTGTGTCGACTATGTCTTTGGAATGACCGCCCGCGAAAGCAGGGCCAGAGATTAGAGCTGCGGATGTAAGTGCAATGAATGTTCTACGTAGCATGTGTCGTATCCTCAAAAAGGTTTTCAATAATACCGACGTGGTATGATAGGAATACGGGAGTGTTTCGGACTTGGATCAGCGGGGATTCATGCCGATCGTGTTTGACGAATTGAGCGTTTGATCTAAGCCAGCGTGTTTTGCTCTGACCACTCACTTTCATGTGAAAGTACGTTATTGATCCGTTATAAATCCAAGCAGATTTCTCGCTTAATCGATGCCAATCGCGGACTTGGAAATCGTTTCAAGCAGTGCCTCGACGTCCTTCATTGGGCCTTCTGGCATCGCGCGGTAGCCAATTATCGTCTCATCGGGTGTCTCTGGGTGCACCATCACAAAAATATCGTAAGGGCAGAACATTAAATTCATTGGATCAGCCTCCATCACTTTACGTGACAGGGCAGCGGAACAGAAACTATAGACGTCAGCATTCAGGAAAATGATCTTGTCTGATCCAACATCACGCCCAGTGCGTGCAAGCATTTCCCCGACGTGACTTGTGCCATCGATCACCAAGCCTTGATCAATGATCGCGTTTTCTAGCCCGAAGATTACGTCATCAAAGCTTTCGTCTGTTGTGAAGGTCACGACATCACCTGCATTAAGCGGCACTGCGAGCATCATGGCGAGGGCTGTAAAATTAAAAAGTCGGCTCATTGCTGAAATCCTCTGTCACGCTCATGTGCGCAGTATTGCGCAGCTAAACCGAAAAGAACACAGTCGCAAAAAGCTTGGCGTGTCCAAGTCATAATGAAAAAGAACCGCAGGAGACGTGTCATGGGATTTGCAATGAATGTTCTAGAAACACTGGCGCTGCTGTTTGCCTTTTCGGTCGGCGCGCTTGTTTTCG
>NZ_JABBAM010000140.1:0-1251 GCF_018607965.1 Planktotalea sp. | reverse complement strand
GCGTGAGTGGATCAAGCGCGCAGGCGAGGGACATGACAATACGGTCGCATTCGGGTCGACGCGGAATTTGAACGTGACGGGCACCCCCATCTTTGCGAACGCGGCATTTCCTCCGTTGGACGATCAATTTGCGACCTCGGTTCCTTTGGTTATTGGCGAGGGTGCGCGCCTGCCGTTCACAGCGACAAGCTTTTTCAACATCTCAGGTATGAGTTACGGTGCGATTTCAAAACCAGCTGTCCAAGCGCTTAGTCGCGGCGCAAAAGAAGCGGGGCTTTGGATGAACACGGGCGAGGGCGGTTTGAGTCCTTTTCACATTGAAGGTGGGTGCGACGTGGTCTTTCAGATTGGCGCCGCTAAATATGGCATGCGTGATGAGAACGGTGGCTTGAGCGATGACAATCTACGCAAAGTTGCGGCGCATACGAATGTGCGGATGTTTGAATTGAAGCTTGCCCAAGGTGCCAAGCCGGGGAAGGGCGGGATTTTGCCCGGTGAAAAAGTTACGAAACAGATTGCCGAAATTCGCGGGATTGCGGAGGGCTCTGACAGCTTGTCGCCAAACCGCCATCTTGAAGTGAATAACTGGGGCGAACTCTTGGATTTCATTGGCCACATCCATGACGTCACGGGTAAGCCGACGGGTATCAAAACCGTCATTGGTACTGAGAAAGGCATCCAAGGTTTGTTTGATGAAATTACCAAACGTGGGCCTGACAGCGCACCTGACTTCATCACGATCGATGGGGGTGAGGGCGGTACTGGCGCGGCGCCTATGCCATTGATCGACCTTGTTGGAATGTCCATTCGGGAAGCGTTGCTGATGGTTGTCGATATGCGCAATCAAGCGGGCCTAAAGGATCGCATTCGCATCGTCGCAAGCGGTAAACTGGTCAATCCGGGCGATATCGCTTGGGCGTTGGCTGCCGGTGCGGATTTCATCACTTCAGCGCGTGGCTTCATGTTTTCGCTGGGCTGTATTCAGGCGCTTAAGTGTAACAAAAATTCTTGCCCGACTGGCATCACCACGCATGATCCACGGTTCCAAAAAGGATTGGTGGTTGAGGATAAATACAAACGTGTCGCGCGTTATGCGAAGGGCATCATTAAAGAAGTCGAAACGATTTCGCATTCCGTTGGTGTCACTGAGCCGCGTCAATTGCGTCGCCGTCACGTACGCTTGATGCAGGACAATGGTCGCTCAAAATTGATGTCCGACCTTTATCCGTCAGTGGACCCCAAATCAGTTGC
>NZ_JABBAM010000016.1 GCF_018607965.1 Planktotalea sp. | reverse complement strand
GCGCGGCGAGTTTTCACGCTGCGAGCGCGCGGCATAGTGTTGTGACTTCCGCAACGGGCTCCAAGCGGCCATTCGCTGCGTCACGTATGAATGTCCGCTCTAGGATGACAGCCTCCACTTATACTGATCGTCAGGCATAAAGCACACCTCAGTGCAGGCGGGGCCAAGTCCGCCGTAGGGAGGGCCACCGCGGGCAGGTGCAAAAAGCTTTCGGGTGACGCTGGTGACGCTGGTGACGCATATTCCTACTGCACGGTCTATGGTGAAAAAATATATTCATTAGCAAATATGGTTTTACCGAATAGAGAGCGCAGTAGGAATATGCGTCACATGCGTCACCCTACCCTCGATGGCTGATCACCCCGCACCCAGCCGACATTAGCCGCGTTATGCACCAACGACTGGTTCGGGAATACGCGCCGTTCGCTGCGGCTTGTCTGAACTCACACGACGTGGGACAAAGCGCCCTTCTGCCGCTTCTGCACAAAAGTCTGCTTTAGGATTGCTGTATGCGATGAAAAAGGAGACTTTGAAGTGGCTCAAAAAGTGTTTAAGGACCCGCTGCCAAATTTGCTTATGCTTGATGCCCTGCTGGACCTCGGCTTCAACGCCGCGACAATAGGAGGTTTTGTCCATTACCTTTCAGTAAGCTCACTTCGAACAGTTCATAGGCTGGCAGCCTACTTGTGATCCTTATGGTTCTGAACAAGTGGAACAGGCGTGATACCGTCTAAATGATTTGTAACTGCTTTGCCGCAGCGCGCCCTGCCGCGTCGCCCGTTGCTAAGGCTGTCCCCATAACACGGATAGAGGCATAAGCGCGCGGGTCCGCACCTATCGTACGACCCGCGAAATATAAGTTGTCGATATCCTTTGCGCGCAACGCATCCAGCGGGATTGATGCCCACCCCTCGCCACCAACTGGCGTGTAAACCGGCCTACCCGGAACGGTATGATCCTCCATAGGCCACGCCGCTTTGGCGACGCCGTCTGCGCGCTGACGTCCGGTTGCGATGTCCTCATAGGTTAGCTCATAGCGCGCAGCGGGGTGGCGGCTTTCGCGGATGCCGATTTGCGGCCCAGTTTGGACGACATAGGCGTTTTGAAAACCTGGCACATGGGCGCGCAAAAGGGCTGCGTAGTCATGGGCTGCTTCGCGGGATGCGCGTTCCGCAATAGAAAAGCTGGCCGAGCTAAGGTCGTCCATCGGGTGATCAAACATCATCCACCACATTTCGCCGGTGTTTGGCACGGTGGTGAAAATGCCACCGTCATCCCGGGCAGACGGCCAATCTCCGGTATAGGATTTGAACGCCGCTATGATGGCATCCCGATCAATGGGGACGCTTTGGTCGCGCCCACCAATGCGGATGGGCGCAGAGATTGCCTGCAACCGCCCCTCAAGATCACCGGTCCGACATGGGACACCTGCGACGAGTGACAGATTGGCGTCGCCTGTTGCATCCACAAAGCTTTCGGCTGAGACACGCGTCCGGCCATCCATACCGGCCAGCGTCACGGATTGGATTTTATCGGCGGTGCGAGTCGCGGCCGCGATGCGTGTGTGCAACAAAACATCGACACCATTGGCCGTAAGAACACGGTCCAGCGCAAGTTTTACGGTTTCTGGCTCAAGCAGGATGATCCAATTCAGTGTGGTGGGCGACGAAAAGGGCGCGCAATCAAGACCCAGCTTGCGCAGTTCGACCAAAACCAGATCCGCAGCGCCATCCACCGCCTTGATCGGTTCGGGGCCTTGTTGAAAAAAACCGCAATAGGCCAAGACTTGGGACGTGGTCGCAGCCCCGCCGAGAAATCCGTATTTCTCAACAAGCAAAACGCGAGCGCCCGCTTGGGCGGCCCCCAATGCAGCACCGACACCGCCCGCACCGCCACCGGCAACAACGACGTCATAATCGCATTCGGGTTTTCGCATCAGGTCCGCCAGCCAAGCAAACGACGCTCAAGCATGCCAATAAGCGCAGAGATCAACACCCCCAACAGCGACAGGATCACGACACCCGCAAACAGGCGTTCAAGATCATAAAGCGAGCCTGCCTCGAGGATATAGGCCCCGATCCCGTATTCAGCACCAAGCATTTCGGCAGCGACCAGCAAGATGATTGCAATCGCAAGACTGATCCGCAGGCCCGACAAAATACCGGGCATGGCACCGGGCAGCACGATTTTGCGCACGATCGACCACCATGAGAGGCCGAAACTTTGTCCCATGCGGATTAGCGTGCGGTCTACATTATCAACTGCGCCATAGGTTGCCACAACGGTCGGTGTGAATGTGCCAAACGCGATCAACGCGTATTTTGACCCCTCCCCAATGCCGAACCAGATCACAAACAGCGGCAGCAGCGCGATTTTCGGAATCGGAAAGATTGCAGCCACAAGCGGCACAAGGCCAGAGCGCACATAAGAAAACAGACCTATCATGATACCGACAGCGATCCCGATGCTGGCCCCGAACAGCGCGCCCACAAACAAGCGCGACAGGCTCGGCAGCAAGTGCTTGAACAGCAACCCACTGTCATAAAGCTGGCGGAAGGTATCTAGCACATCGGTCGGGCGCGGCAGCGACAGCGCCGAAATCCAGCCTGCGCGCGTGCCCCATTCAACGAACAGGATTAGTGCGACAAAGACCAGCACGCCGACCCATCGGCGGGATTGTGGCGCAAAGCCACCACCGCGAAACGCGACGGATTTTCCGGTATTATCCATGAAGCAACTCCGCATCGGCTGCCCGCGCTTCGTCGCGCATCAATTGCCATAAGTGTTTCTGTGCACGGTCGAGGTCGGCATCCCCGAATTCGCGTTTGGCCAGAGGTTTCTCAATATCGACAATTTCGCGAATTTTTCCGGGCCTGCGCGACAGAACGACAACCTTGTGCCCCAAACGCACAGCCTCAGCCAGATTATGCGTGACGTATACGGCGGTAAAGGGCTGGCGCGTCCACAGCTCGACCAGATCATCCATCAATAATTCGCGGGTCTGACTGTCGAGCGCCGACAGCGGCTCGTCCATCAGCATGACTGCAGGGTTCACGGCCAGGGCGCGCGCGATAGCGACGCGTTGTTTCATTCCGCCGGACAGCTGCTTGGGCAGCGCCTTGGCAAAGTCGGTCAGCTTGGTGCGTGCCAGCACATCATCGATTATAATTTTGGCCGCGGCCCCATTGATGCCGTGGTCTTCGAGCACCAACGAGATGTTGCCAGACACAGACCGCCACGGCAGCAGCGCGAAATCTTGGAAAATATAGGTGAGCGGGTTCAGGCAGCCCTTGGGCGGATCCCCCAGTTGCAAAACACGGCCGCTCTTGGGCTTTTCCAACCCACCGATAAACCGCAACAGCGTAGATTTACCACAGCCTGACGGCCCAACAATGCAAACGATTCGACCACTTGGAATATCTAAGGTGATGTCGCGCATCACTTCAAATTCGTCATAGGAATGGCCTATGCCGTCCAGCCGAATATCCATGGGGACCCCTTTGAAATAGAAACGGGGCTAGCATCGCGCCAGCCCCGTTTTGATAAATTATGCGCCGATGATGTCCACGTAGGACTGGTCAACCAGCTGATCAATCGAAATGCCCGCATCCACGAGATCCTCAGACTTGAACCAATCAAGCTGGTCTTGGATCGAGGCGATGTTCAGCGCCGCACCTGCGTTGATGCGCATCGTCCCGTTGATGATGGACGGGGCTGCCTTGGCACGCTCGCGGTCTGTGTAGACGTATTTGTGAATCAAATCGACCATTGCGTCCTGGTCGGCAGTACCGTCGATCATCGCAGCGGCGTAATCGTCAGCCCCGCGAGAGAAACTATTCAAGAACGCCTCTGTCTGGCCACGCTCATCAGCGGCATTGGACGCAGAGGTGAACACAGTCGTCACTTGATAATTAGGCAGATAATCTGCGACGTTGCCAATGATGTGCAGCGCGCCGGACCCCGCCAAAGGCTTGGCGATATGTGGGACAATGGACCATCCGTCAACCTGACCGGACTTCATGGCACCAATGATCGCGCCGACTTTTTGCAGTGGGACGAACGACAGATCAATTCCTTCGGCCTGCGCCATCTTCGACCCCATATAGTGGAAAGACGACCCCGACTGCGTGACCGCATAACGCTTGCCATCCAGCGCCGCACAAGAGGTCACACCGGCTTGGAATGCCGCGTCAGAGGCAAGGTACTTCTGCCCGTCAATGCCAGCTTCTTCGCTCAACGCGCCACCGATGACTTTGATTGCGTCTTTTTCAGCCAAATTGACCAGCCCGCCCGAGACGGCCGTAACCGCGTAGTCTACATCGCCGGACGCAATGGCAACAGCCATAGGCGTTGCCGCTTGAAAGAACTCAAACTCGACGTTCAGACCAGCATCGGCGAAATACGCACGTTCTTTCGCGATGAAGCTTGCGGAATGCGATGTGAACCGCAACGCGCCGACTTTGATCGTCTTGTTTTGTGCATAAGCGGGGGCTGAAAGCCCTGCTGCGGCCACGGTGCCCCCCATAAGGGCCATTGCCTTGCGGCGATTTAGATGTGTCATGATATCCTCCCAATCTGATAGTTTGTAGTCGTTATTGTCGAAGCTCTGCTGCAACGTCGTCTTGCAATAAGGTCAGGGCGTCTTCTGCCCGGCGATCCAGAACCGCGGCAAGCAGTCCTTTTTGTCGCTGTTGTCTCACCCCCCAGTCCAAGCGTCCTTCGCGCATTTGCGCCAACCGAAAGCGGCGGCTTTGATCAAAGAACTTGCGTTGCAAATCAATCAAACGCGGGCTGCCGCAGGCGTCGATCAGAGCAAAGGAAAAAGCGCGGCAGGCTTCATCCCACTCTAACGCGACCAGATCATCAGGGCTGGTTGCCGCCGCAGCTTCAGCCTTTTGCAAAGCGTGATGCGCGGCCATGACACGGCCCTCCCACGCGATGTCGCCAAGCTCGATCGCGCGCGACAAGGCCAGCTTTTCGACCTCGCAACGAACCATCTTGATATCGCGCACATCGTCTTCTGTGGCCGAGGTGACGCGGAATCCACGTTGTGCTGTGGCCTCCACCAAGCCTTCGGTCGACAAGATACGCAGAGTCTCGCGCATGGAATGATTAGATCCACCATAGCGGATGCGCAGCTCGTTCAACTTCAGCTTTTGGTCCGGCAGCAAAGTCCCGAACGCGATATCGCGGCGCAACGACGAGGCAATCAGCTCAACAATTGTACTGTCATCCGAGGACTTTCTGGAAAACATATTTTTTACACCGTAAAATCAAAAACGTTGGACATTTTTAGAGATATGCCCTCATTTAAGTCAACCTACATTTTCACATGAGGACAGATGAGTGAACATTTCAGGCAGAACCAGGCTTTTTCCTATCATCGGAGATCCCGTCGCGGGTGTTGTGTCCCCGCCTGCGGTGAATGCGTGGTTTCAGGCAAATGCCGTTGATGCATGTATGATGCCATTGAACATCCCGGCATTGAACATCGCGGGGTTCTGGGAAATGCTGCGTGCGTCAAACACGTTTCTGGGATGCTCGATCACCTATCCGCACAAGCAATCAGCCTATGCGCAGGTCGAGACCATGACCTCACGGGCCACCCGTTTAGGAGCACTGAACACAGTCCGGCGCGCCGATGACGGATCGCTGTATGGCGATGCAACCGACGGCACGGCGTTGTTGCAAGCGATTGAAGGCGCAGACATCAGCGTCAGTGGCGCATCTGTACAGATCACCGGCGCAGGCGGAGGCGCTGGCCGTGCCATTATCGACGCCCTATGCGAAGCAGGCGCGGCGCAAATTATCCTTGAAGATACCGACGCCGCCCGATTGGCGCAGACGGTAGCATTGGTGGAACAGTTTTGGCCAAACACGTCGATCGACGACAAAGGCCCGGCAGATATCATGATTGATGCAACCCCGAACGGGAAAAATGCCACCGCCCCTACGCTGTTCGCTCCTGAGGTTGTATCGGGTTGCAAGGCAGTCTGCGATATTGCCGGTCAGCACGGGCAAAGCCAGCTGTTGAAAACCGCAAAACAGATGCAAAAAATCGTAATTGATGCCTCAGACATGGGATACTGCCAAGTCCAAGCCCAGATGGCATTTCTGTTCCAAGACCAAACCGCATTTTGATGATTTATTGAAGACCAGACGTTCAAACATTTCGCAGCATCCGTCACTCTGGGCTCTCAACGGCCATTCGCTGCGACACATATGAATGTCCGCTCTAGAATAACAGTCTCCACTCATACTGATCGTCATGCATGAAGCGCACCTCAGCGCAGGCGGGGCCAAGTCCGCTGTAGGGAGGGCCACCGCGGGCAGGTGCAAAAAGCTTTCGGGTGACGAAGAGCTGCCTCTTCGGGAGCAGTGGATTTTAAACAGACAGACAAGACATCCAACGGACACGTCCGACCCATGTCAGCGCCCCATGCAGACGGACAGACACGGACAACCCACTGTAGGGGTGTCCAGTTGTCCGGTGGGGGAGATGAGAGTTGGGGTGGCCGCTTGTGGCGTGGTGTCCTTGCTCGTAGCGTGGTGAGCAAGCAAAGCATTCGGAGACCCACCCTGATGATCAGATCGCTCTTTATAAGCCTCATACTGCTCGTAGGAGCGCCGAGCTCTACGCTAGCCACCAGCTTTGACTGTGCCAGAGCAGCGACGGAGACTGAGATCGCCATTTGTAACAGTGTTGAATTGTCGAATTTAGACGATGTGCTCGCTTCACTGTACCAGTTAAAGCGCCAGATTGACCTGAATACTGAGTACTTCGAAAGCAATTCGAGTGAATATGAGGCACACGGCTATGAGACCCCTGTTTTCTCACCCCTAACCACCCAAGCGAAACAACGCTCATGGATCCAAAATGTTCAAACAGGTTGTAACGGTGACGTCAATTGCCTTGTACGTGCTTATCAAGACAGGATCGCAGATTATTTTTACAGATATTCTTCCGCTGAACGAGCATCTGATGTGTCTCCCGACTGGCGGATCACAAATATGCTGAACTTGCCCAACTCAGCTCATTCTGTGGTGGTATGGCGTTACGATTTTCCTGACAATCCCGACCAAATGGCCCAGCCATACATTTATATCATAGCTATTCACGATCGAGAGAATAAAAGCGTAGTGTCGATAAACTATCCGTTGCTAGGATACGTAGAAGATTCATACCGAGTGATTGAGATCGATATGAGTGCGTCATCTGAAGTTGCATTTTCAATTAACATTTCAGAAATGCGTTCAGCGGGCGGTTGGGGTGCCTCTAGTACAACCTTTAGCTTCCATCTCGAAGACAAGAATTATCTTGTTTCTAAAATAAAAATGACAAGCTGGGCCAGAAACCTTCTAATATTTGAGCATCGAGTCGTCGACTTTCAACAAGGCATGTATTCACAAAGATATGAAAACAGCAGTGGTGAGCCCCAAGAAATTGACGGTAACCTTTTAGCTATTGATCAAGAAATAACGTTGAAACGACCGGTACAAAGCCTACCGGTTTGGTCTTTTGAACAGGTTTCCAACGAAGCGCTTTACAGTCTAATTACAGCTATTCATGGCAACTAAGATGATATCTGCAATCAGGTTTTTTCAGAGCAAAAAGCATCCTGAAACGGCAGACTGCCTCCCCCTCACCCCAGACGAATGTGCTCAGCCCGCAGGCATCGCAGCCTAGGCTGACGCGGGGGGGCACTTGCGGTTCTGTCGCAGCTTGTATCTGGGAGGATCGTAGGGGTGCTGGCCGCACTATGCGCTGTGTGACCTTACAAAGCTGCAGGCCAGCCATTACTGCACAGCGACGTCTTACACACCAACGACTGGTTCGGGAGTACGTGCCGTTCGCTGCGGCTTGTCTGAACTCACACAACGCGGACAAAGCGGTCGCTCAGTGCGTGATAGCGGATGTCCGCTTTTAGAAAAGCCTTTTGAGAGGTGGAATATTCTCGGGAGTAACGACCTGAATATGAGATATGGCTGTATGAGGCGGAACGGGCATGAGCTGGTGATGATGCAAAAAGGCTTGGAACACGTTTTGCAGATCAACGCGAAGATCATGGTGCAGTACATAGCTGAGACGCCCATCTGCAATTAGCTGTCTGTTATCATGGTCCAGATCGTGGGCCACAAATACATCAGGCAGTGACCCGTTCTGTTCGAGAGCATTCAAAATCGCCGAATTGCCGCCACCCATCGAATATACGGCACGTATTTGGTCCAGACCTGCGATCGTGCTTTGCATAATACGCGATGTTTCAAAGTTAACGCCGCTGCCCCCACTTGCATCTATGATACGCAACTTTGGACACAGTCGGTTTAGGGTCGCCATGAACGCCACTTCTCGCTCTTCCTCCCCCAAGAACTGGTCCTGACTTCTTGAGGTCAGGACTGTTCCGTCGCTGTCGCCGACTGTCTTCGCAATTAAATAGGCCGCCGTGTGTCCTGCGCTTTCATTATCAAGGCCAACATAGACTATGCGCTTTGTTGTGGTCAGGTCCGTGACCAACGTGACCACAGGAATGCCGGCCGCGATTAATTGATCCACAGCCGATCTAATTGTCGGCAGATCACGCGCTTTTATACAAACGCCATGGCTGCCACGTTTTGCGATACGCGACAAAGCAGCGGTGACCTCGTCTTCGCCCATGATTTCTTGCGCCTGGAACCTCGGACGGCAAACGGCGCTTCCGATATGTGGCAAAACCTGTTCAGCGGCTTTTTGTATTTCACGACTAAAGCGTGTTGGTGCTTCGATTACAAAATCGAAGAACATTCGTCGACCACGGGCGGTCAATTGCGCTTCTTGTCCTGTCAGTTCAGAGATAGCGGCTGCCACACGCGCCTTGGTTTGCGGGCTCACGTTCGCGCGATTGTTTATCACGCGATCCACGGTCGCGGTGCTAAGCCCCGACTGCCTGGCAACTTCTTTGACTGGAAACCGATGTGTCATTGATGTCTTTCTGATGTCTTTTAAGAAACCAATCAAGAGTTCATTGCTGCAAATTGAGGGGGAACACAGGGAGACATTCAATGAACCACCTTATCGAAACGGATGCAGGATATTTTGATAGCGCAGCATGTGATCTGCATGCGTTCACCGCGATCATAGATCAAACTACAAACCCATCAACCGTTCCCAACGCCGACGACATCCAAAAGAATGTCCCCATTTATGACATATCCAAATTGCGCCCATCTCTTGAGGGCACAGAGAAGCGCCGAATAATTATGGTTGAATGGGCGCGTGCGCTTCAGGCTGGCGCAGGTGTTCTGGTTCTGCGCGGGGCCTATGCGGATACGACCGTTATCGATGAAGCCACCGCGATCTTTGAGCAGATCATCGCAACAGAAAAACTCGCAAGCGGCGGTGGTGGCGACCATTTCGCGGCGTCGGGGTCCAATGACAGGATTTGGAATTCATTGCAGAAACTATGCGAGGAAGCCCCGGAGGTGTTCTTCCGATATTTCGCCAACACATCCATTGCTGCGGCTTGCGAGGCGTGGCTTGGCCCGAACTATCAGATGACAGCGCAAATCAACCTAGTTCATCCCGGTGGTGCCGCACAACAAGCGCACAGAGATTATCACCTCGGCTTTCAAACGGCTGAAAACAGTGCGGAATATCCCGCACATGTTCATGATATTTCGCCGGCTCTGACGCTGCAAGGTGCAGTTGCACATTGTGATATGCCCGTCGAAAGTGGTCCGACAAAGCTCTTGCCGTTCTCGCAACTTTACCGTGCTGGGTATACCGCGTGGCGAAGGGATGATTTTCGAGCACTGTTCGAAGAACGCTGCATTCAATTGCCGCTGGCAAAGGGGGATGCCCTATTTTTCAATCCTGCGCTCTTTCATGCAGCAGGCGCAAATACGAGCAATGACATCCACCGCATGGCCAATTTGTTGCAGGTGTCGTCTGCATTCGGGCGTGCCATGGAAACGGTAGATCGCGAGAAGATGTGCAAATTGTTGTACCCCCATGCGCTTGCCGCGCATCAAAAAAGCGCGTTGGGTGCTTTGGCCCTAAAGGCTGCAATTTCTGCGTCCGCAGAAGGATATTCATTCCCGACCAATTTGGACCGCGACCCCCCTAAAGGCGGGCTTGCACCTGAAACGCAGCAAGCGCTGTTTGCGCGTGCCCTTGCTGAGGGTCTCGACTTTCACGAATTTGAAGCGGTTCTGGATGAGATGCGCATCAAACAATTGGCGTAGCTTCAAACTATCCAAGAAGAAGCGTCTAACGATTTCGCCAAGCCTGGCCTGCAAAGCGGCCATTCGCCGCTCTGCAGAAAACTGTCACTTCGGGCTCTCCACGGCCATTCGCTGCGACACATATGAATGTCCGCTCTAGAATAACA